>JBKJLX010000524.1:0-24716 GCA_046596645.1 Polyangiaceae bacterium | reverse complement strand
GGGGCGCTGCGGCGGGCGCCGCCGGGGGCGCTGCGGCGGGCGCCGCCGGGGGCGCTGCGGCGGGCGCCGCGTCCTGGGCGTGACTCGAGCCCGCGGTGAGGTAGAGGGCGACGACGGTCGGCCCCAGGACCCAGGCTCGCTTCACGCTCCACCTCCGCCGCCGACCGCAATGGTCGACCCGCCCGCGCCACCCGTTCCACCGGCGCCGCTCGCACCGCCGTCGCCTCCAGCGCCGCCTTCGCCGCCGATGCCGCCGCCATCCCCCGTGCCCCCGGCGCCGCCTGCACCACCGTCTCCGCTGCCCCCGGCGCTCGCCGACGACGAGACCGACGACGCGGTCGAGGTGGTGGCGACGGAGGTCGCGGTCGATGACGTCGTCGACGAGCTCGATGCCGCGGCGTCATCGACCAGCCTCACGTCCGCGAAGCCATCGATGGCGAGGCAGCCCGCCGGCAGGGCGAGCGCGAGGGCGAGGGCGAGGGCGTTCGTCGACGTACCGAGCACGCGGGCGCGGGGCATGTTCAGGGGGACCTCGGGGCAGATGATAGGCGACGCGCCGGCGTGGGCGTCACCTTCGCTCGGGCGTTCAGTACATCGCACCCCGGGCTCACCGGGTTCCCCACCTTCGCCGCGCGTGCAGCCCCAGGACGACGAGGGGCACCGGCGCGCGCCGGAAGCGGAGGACGTCGCCGAACCCGGCGCGGTGCACGTCGTCGGGACCGTCGACGAAGAGCGTCGCGTCGCGGATCTTGCTGCGGACCACCAGCTCCTCGTCCGGCTGCACCAGCGCGTGCTTGATGCGGTAGCGCTCGCCCTTGGGCGTGTACGGCTCGCGCACCACCAGCTGCAGGGCGTCGCTCTCCAGGGGGAGCACCTTGCCGCCCGCCGAGCACTGCGCCGCCGTCGACCCCGCGGCGGGGCCGATCCAGAAGCCGCTCGATTTCTGCTCCTCGCAGATGGGGCCGAGCTCGACCAGGTAGCGCGAGGTGGCCGCTGGCGACGCGTGACAGAAGAGCGCGTCGTTCAGGACGCGCTCGGCGACGATGCGGTCGTTGATCGAGACCTGCATGCGGGTCAGGGTCGCCTTGGCGATCTTCCCGTGCTGCGCACGGCGGATGGCGTCGGCGAAGGAGTCGGCCCGCGCGGCACAGAAGAACCCGACCGAGTGCTCGGGCGCGCTGTTCACGCCGAGGACCGGCACGTCCACCGAGGCGTGGGACGCACGGAGGAGCGTGCCGTCGCCCCCGATGGACACCACGAGGTCGGCGTCGCGCGTGGTCAGCGGTCCCGGCTGTGGCCCCGCGAGCTCGGTGGCCAGCTCGGTGATGGTGGCACCGGCACCGTCGAGCGCGCGGCGGACCTCCTCCACGGTCCTCTCGTGCGCCTCGTGCGCCGATTGGAGCCGCTCCACCGTGGCGTCGCCGCGGAGCAGCAGCTCGTTGAAGCGCTCGTCCTTCCGTTCCTCCACGAAGACGCGGTAGAGGGACTTCTTCACCAGGAGGACGATCCGCGGCCGCGCGGGCAACGTCCACGTCTCTCCCGGGCGCGCCGCCGCCCCGGCCGTCGGCGCCGCCGATGACGCCTCGCTCTCGGGCGCACTGCGGGGAGCAGCACTGCGGGGGCCGGGCATCAGATCTCCGCGAGCCGTCGCAGCGCGATCTCGCTCTTCGCGTCCTCGAGCAGGCCCTGGCGGCACATCGCCAGCGCATCCGACAGGGGGACGTCGATCACCGTCGCCGAACGCTCGAGGACCGAGCCGTCCTCCGGGGCTTGGCCGCGCTGGGTCGGGTCCACCTCGACGTGGAAGAAGAAGTGCCGCTCGCCGATGACGCCCGCAGAGGGGAAGGTCGCCGGGCCCAGCGACTGCACCGACTCCACCTCTGCGGTGTACCCGGTCTCCTCCAGCATCTCGCGGGCCGCGCAGGCGCGCAGCCCCTCGGGGGATCGCTCGTCCTCCTCCCCCAGGCCGGCGGGGACCTCCCACAGGTTGCCGAGCCACGGCGGCTCCGGGATGGGACAGGCCTCGGGCGGCCGGAGCGCGACGGGCGGCCGCAGCGCGCTGCGAAGGATGACCCGGCGCTCGCCATCGGGACCGCGGAAGTGGGGCACGACGACCACCGCGTCGAGCCGGGTCCGGTCGGCGGCGTCGTAGGAGAAGGGCTCGCTTCGCTCGCCGCCGTCGAAGATCGCCACCAGCTGCAGGCGACGTACGTGCATGAAGCCACGCTCGCCCTCCGGCGGGCGCTTCTCGCTGACGACCTCGATGCGGTGCCGAGGGAGCGGGGGATGGGTCATGGGGCAGCGAGGATACGCGGAGCCCGGGCGGCGGGCCGACTCGGCGGCTGAGATCGAAGTGGCGCGGTGCCCGGTCAGTCTTTCGCGATGCGGACGCCGCCGGTCGGCTTCTCGCTTCCGCCGGCAGGCCGCGCACCGGCCTCACCCCCCGCGTCCCCGGGCGACTCTCTCACCGGGGCTTCGGGGTGGTGGGCCGCCGTACCCTCCGCCTTGAGCCGGATCTCACGGCCAAGCTCCTCCAGCTCGCTGCCGAGGTGCGACGCCACGCTGGTGGCGGCGCGCGCGATCTCGCGGCCGGCGTCGTCGATCGTCTTGGCGATGCCGGCCTTCTCGATCTCCTTCTTCACCCCGTCAGCGGCCGACTTCGCGGCCTTCCACGCCTCGCCGAAGCCGGCCTTGGCCTTCTCCACGGGATCTTCGCTCATGGACAGAGGCATGCGTCGCGGCGAGCGCCGGCGCAACCCCGGGAGGGCGTCGGGCGCGCCCGCCGGGTGACTACGCAGCCGCGGTGCCCTTGTTGCCGCCGCCGCCCCAGGCGGTGGAGCGGTTCCGGCCGCCCTGCTTGGAGGCGTAGAGGGCGGTGTCGGCGGCCTTGAACAGCGACTCCCAGTCGGCGCCGCCCCCGGGGAAGGTCGCCACGCCGACCGAGCAGGTGACCCTGAGGTCGACCGTCTCGCCGGCGGCGTTCCTGGCGACGAAGGTGGTCTTGGAGAGCTCCTCGCGCACGCGCTCGGCGAGCAGCATGGCGCCGCGAGCGTCGGTCTCCTCGCAGACGATGACGAACTCCTCGCCGCCGAAGCGGGCCACCGCGTCCGTCGTGCGCTTGGCACGGCGGAGGATCTCGCCGAGCCCCTTGATCACGACGTCGCCGACGTCGTGGCCGTAGTTGTCGTTCACCTTCTTGAAGTGATCGATGTCGGTGACGAGCACGCTGAGCTGGCGACCGAAGCGCTTGGCGGCGGTGATCTTCTGGAGCGCGGTGTCGAGCATGGCGCGCTTGTTGAGGAGGCCGGTGAGGCCGTCGGTGGTGGCCAGCTCCTCCAGCCGCTTGACCATGCGCGCGCCCTCCAGGCTCACTGCGAGGTGACTGGCGAGGAGCTCGAGGGTGCTGCGCGCCGCCTCGTGGAAGGCGCCGCGGCGGCGCGAGCCGAGGACCAGCGTCCCCAGCGGGCGCTCGTGCGCGTAGAGCGGGAGCACGATCATCGAGGGCATGCGGGGCGGCGCGACCCGCCGGGTGAAGACCACCTGACGACGATCGTCGTACTCGCCGCGCCAGGGCAGCGGGTGGCGGTTCTCGAGGGCCATGGAGACCAGGCCGGTGTTGTGGCGGAAGCGCTGGCCGATGAGCGTCTCCGGCTCGGCGCCACCGTCGCCGCTGACCGCGCGGATCTCGTGGGTGCGCGCCTCGTCGTCCCACAGGGTCACCGCGGCGAAGTCGACGCTGGTGATCTCGCGCGCGCTCTTCACGCCGGACTCGATGACGTCGCCCTCGGCGCGCGCCGCGGCGAGCGACTCCACAGCGCGGTAGAGCTTGCCCTGCTCAGCCTTGGCGCGCTCGAGCTGAACGAAGACGCGCTCGTTGTGGATGGCGCGCACCGCGTAGCGAGACGCTTCCTCGACCAGCGCCTCCTCGCGCGGGGTGAACGGCCGGTCGTCGACGCGGTCGCACACCAGGAGGCCGCGGAAGGCGCCGTGCTCGAACACCGGCAGCACGCACACCGCACGCACCGGGCAGGCAGCGCCGTAGTAGGGCAGCTTGTAGCCGGGGCGGAGGCTCGCCAGGCTCACCGCGCCGCCCCTGGTGACAGCGGCGCCGAAGATGCCGTCGCCGGCGAGGAACGGCCCGTCAGCCAGGTCGGCGGCGTCGGAGGCGACCTCGCTGATCCGCAGGTGGGTGCCGGCGTCGTTCTGCCAGAGCAGCATCGCCGTGTGCAGGCCCATCGACTCGCGCAGGATGCGGAGCGCGAACAGGACCGACTGGTGGATCTCCTCCACGCCCGACCGCGCCAGGCGCTCGTCGTCGGCGGCCTCGTCGGGGCGCGGCGTGGCGGCGGCACCGGCGCCGGAGGAGGGCGTGGCGCGGCCGGTGCCGAGGAGGCGATAGCTGCGGGCGTCGGCGCGCACCCTCTCCATCTCCTCCTCGAGCATGGCGCCGTGGCGGCTGCGCATGCGGGTGAGCTCGCCGCGCAGGACCACCGCGTTGAGCGCGGCGAACGCCGCCAGGAGTCCGCCCCGGAGACCGAGCGCGGCCGGATCGATCTCGGCGCCGCCGAGCAGCCGGGCACCAGCTTCGATTCCGACCGCGAGCGCGCACGCGGTGATCGACGCCGCGGGGCGGCAGAAGGCGCCGCCCAGCGCGAGGGCGAGGAAGGGCAGAGCGCCAGCGGGACCGGAGAGCCCGGTGGCATGCTGGGCGGCGACGGCGTAGGCCGCGACAACCATCGACCACGCCAGCTCGACGTCGGCGGCGAGCGCGCCGTTCGGCGCCCGTAGCTTGCGCCGCGACGCTCGCAGCAGGAGCGCACCGATCGCGATCGCCGAGACTGCCGCCACCACCGGCTCGAGCGGCTCGGCGGCGTCGAGGACCACCAGCGCGGCCATGGCGAGCGTGACCGCGAGGGGAGCGGCGACGCGGGCTGCGCGGCGGAGGACGATCGCCGTGCGGAGAAGCGGGCTCATGAGCGAGCCGGTCCGTTACCATCGGGGGCCGGGATCGGCCCAATTGTCCGCACCGGTCCGGCAACCGGAAGCGGCTCCCGAAATCAGGGCCGATGTGTGCGCGCCGGTTCCATCGCCGCCAGCGCCTCTCCGACCGCGGCGTCGTCGCGCTCGGCGATGGCCTCCAGCGCCGCACGCAGCGCGGGGTCGGCGGAGCGCTCCAGCAGGTGAACCCGCTCGCGGGCGCCGAACTGACCCTCGCCGATGGCGATCTTCAGCTCCTCGTCGCCGTGCAGCGTGAGCGCCACGCAGGACCGGCCGAGGTCGGCGTCACCAGGCTGACGCGAAGGCCGCCAGCGCACCCGCGTTGCGGATGGTCTCCGTGATGGCGCGGGCGTCGGATCCGCAGGCCTCTTCGACGAGCAAGAGCAGGTCCTCCTCGTCGACACCTTCGGGCCTGCTCACCCACACCGACACCGCCTCGACCGCAGCGTCCTGTGCGGACTCGACCTGGTCGGCGCTCCAGAGGGCCCAGGCGAGCTGCACCAGGCGGGTGGCGTCGAGCCCGCGCGCGGTGCGGTCCGCCATGTGCCGGACGGCGGTGATCGGCTCGTCGTCGTCGAACTCGATCGGCATTCTCATCATGGCGAAGATCCCCCTGTGCGGTGAGCTGCTGGGCGCGTCGTGGGGGGCCTTTGCATCTCCCGCGCCACTGCGCCGGCGGAGGCGGCCCGAACTGCGTGGAGCTGGGGCCGCGGTTCTTCCGCTCGCCGATGCACGACGGCCTCGCGTGGCGACGGTTTCGCGCGGGCGCCTTCACGACGTCGCGCGCGCCGCTGCGCACCTTGCGCAATCCGCCGTGCCGGCCATCACGCCACCCTGGTGAGTGCGTGTGCGCCAGGGGCTCGCGCCGCGACGTGCCGCACAGCCAGCGGTCTCAGGATGCGACGGCAAAGGTCTCGCCTCGGGTCGACGCTCTTGCGGACACCCTTCTCAGCGCGGGGAGGAGGCGGGGCGACTCGACGCACGGGGGGTGAGGACCAGCGCCTCGCCGCCGGTGACGCCCTCGGTGGCGTTCACGTGGGTCGCGTTGGCGACGCCGAGGGTGATGGTGCGCTTCTCGCCGCCCCTCAGGGTGACCGTCGCCTTGCCGTCCCTCTCGTCGTCGATGGCGGCGAGGGGCACCAGGACCGCCTCCTTCTCCAGCAGCGATCGCAGCTCGGCGCGGACGGTGCCGCCGGGGCGCAGGCCCTCGGGGTTCTCCGCCAGCTCGAGCTTCACCGCGATCTCCTTCAGGTTCCCTTCCGGCGTCTTGGTGCCGTAGCGCTCGTTGCGGGTGGTGGCGAAGTCGTCCTTGGACGCGACCTGGGCCTCGATGACGCGGTCGCCGAGGGCGGCCACGAAGACCTTCGCCGGGTCGCCCACACGCAGGCGCGCCGCGTCGCGCGGGCGCACCTGGAGGACCACCTCGAACACGCTGAGGTCGGGGAGCTCCAGCAGCTTGTCGCCGGCGCGGCACACGCGCCCGGGCTCCGCCTTGGCGCGCGTGTAGTTGAGGGGGAGGTACGGCCGATAGACGACGCCCTCCGCCGGGGCCTTCACCGCGAGCTTCTCCAGCGCCTTGTCATGCTCGTCCACCAGCTCTCGCGCGGTCTTCACCTTGACGTCGTTCACCTCGAGGGTGGTCGCGCGCTTCTTGGCGAAGGTGTCGAGCGCGGTCCCCGCGAGCTTCAGCTCGACCTCGGCCGAGCGCAGCTGCACCTCGGCCTTCTTGCGCTCCAGCTCGGAGATGAGGTTCACGCCCTCGACCAGGCGCAGCTTCGCCTCCTCCACCGCGAGCTGACGGCGCTTCACCTCCAGCTCCAGCCCGATCTTCTCGGTGGCCAGCGCGTGCTCCGCCTTCTGCCGCTCGGCCTGGGCGATGGCCAGCTCTGTGCGGGCGCCGCGCTGGTTCTCCTCCAGCTCGGTGGTGTCGAAGGTGGCGACCACGTCGCCCGCCTTCACCCGCGTGCCATCGGGGAGGACGGTCTTCAGCGTGAGGACGTCGAGGCGCGGGGCCTTGGGGACCGTCACTGCGATGCTCTTCTTCGCGACCAGCTCGCCGTGGAAGCTCTGGTCGGCCACGAGCTCGCCCTTGGTCACCTCCAGCGTCGGGTCCTGCCCCTCCGCCTCCTTGCAGGAGGTGAGCAGGGCGCCGCACACCAGGATCAGGAGCAGCCGGCGCATCACTCGCCCCTCAGCGCGGCGATGGGGTCGAGCCCGGCGGCGCGGCGCGCGGGGATGAACCCGCTCACCACGCCGACCAGCACCGAGATGGCCAGCGCCAGCACCAGCGCCTGCCACGAAAGCACGATCGGCAGCTCCATGACCCAGCTCGCCCCCAGCGCCGCGAGGACGCCCAGCACCGCGCCCAGCGCGCCGCCAACGACGCAGATGACGGTCGCCTCCAGGAGAAACTGGAGCAGCACGTCCTTCTGGGTCGCCCCGATGGCGCGGCGCAGGCCGATCTCGACCACCCGCTCACTGACGTTCGCCAGCATGATGTTCATCACCCCGATGCCGCCCACCAGCAGGGAGATGGCGGCGATGGCGGTCAGCACCGCGGTCATGACGGACTGCGTCTCCCTCCGCTGGCGGAGGATCTCGTCGGGGGAGACGATGGCGAAGTCGGTGGCGCCGCCGTGCAGCGAGGCGAGCAGGCGATCGGCGATGATCTTGCCGCCCCGGGTGTCCTCGATGGTGGCCAGCTCGACCGAGATGCCGTCGAGATCGCCGTAGGCGCGCGGGGGCTCCAGCAGCTCGCGCAGCGAGGCGAAGGGCACCAGGATGCTGCGGTCGAGGTTGGTCTCACCGTCGCCCTCGGCGCCGGCCGTCCCGCGCGGCGCGAGCACGCCGACGATGCGGAACCACGCGTAGTCGATGCGGACCCATCGCCCCAGCGCGCCCTCGGGGAAGCTTGCGCGCGCCAGCTCGTCGCCGACGATGGCGTGGGCCGACGCCTCCTTCTCGTCCCAGGGGCCGAAGCGGCGCCCCTCGGCCAGGGTGAGCCGCGCGGCGTCGAACAGCGACGCCGTGACGCCCACCACCTTCAGCTCGCTCGGCGGGTCGGTCAGCGTCGTCACCTTGGGCGCGTAAGCAGCGCGCCAGGCGACGGCGCCGCTCGCGCCCAGGCTCTTCGCCAGCGCGCGCGCGTCGCTCTCCGCCAGACCGACGCTGACGTTGACCAGATCGGACAGGCTCTGATCCTTGGCCACCGACGCGCGCACGTGCAGCGTGGTCGCGCCCATGGCCTCGATGCTGGCGAGGATCTTCCGCTGCGCCCCCTCGCCGATGGAGACCATGGCCACCACCGAGCCGACGCCGAACACCACGCCGAGCAGTGTGAGCATGGTGCGCAGCGGGCTGCTGCGCAGCTGCACGAAGCTCTCGGAGAGCGCGCCCAGTCCGGCGTTCATCGGTGACCCGGCCCCGCCTTCATGGGGCCACGCTCACCGGCTCGACGCGGACCTCGATCCCGCTCTGCATCAGCGGCGGCGGATCGATCAGCTCCGCCGTCACCTGGAACGCCTTTTCGCGGGCGTCGGGCAGCTCGTCGTCCCCGCGCAGGAACCCGATCTCCTGGGGAAATGGCGCGATGGCGGTCACCTTGGCGTCGGAGCGCCGCTCGTCGTCGGCCAGGCGCACGCGCAGCGTCGCCCCGGGCGTGATCTTCGCGATGCGGTGCTCGGGGACGAAGAACTCGACGCTCAGCCCCTCGTCCTCCGCGATGTAGACGAAGGGGGTGCCCGACGGCATGTGATCGGGCGACTGCACCTTGCGCCGGTGCTGGTTGATGTACGCGTGGCGCACCCACCCCGCGTGGGGAGCGAGGACGTGGACGCGCTTCTCGTACATGGCGTAGCGGTCGGTCCCGCTGGTCCACTCGGCGGCGCGCGCTTCGAACAGGGCCAGCGATGCCTGCGCCTGAGCGTCCCACGACGCCGCCTTGCGCTCTGCGCTCGAGGCCTCGGCGCTCGCGCGATCGTGCTGCAGGCGCAGCAGCGACAGCTCGCGCTCCGACACCAGCCCCGCCTTGCCGGTCTCCAGCTCCGCCCGCTCCGCCGCCAGATCGAGCCGCTCGGCGTTGGCCCGCTCGCGCCGCGTCTGCAGCAGGGTCTCGGTGCGCTCGTTCTCCAGCTCGGCCTGGGTCTCCCCGATGCGCTTCTTGATCCAGGGGAGCGCGTCCTCGCTCTGGAACTCGAAGCGCCCGACCTCTTTTCCCTTCTCGACCCTGGTGCCGTCGGGGGTGATCTCCATCAGCTTGATCCACGTGCTGGTGCTGTTCCACCCCTTCATCCGGAACACGTTGGGCGGCGCGTGGAGCGGCGTCGCCTTGCGGGGGACGACCTTGCCGTAGAAGCCCTTGTCGGCGGACGGCGCGGCCGACGCCGACGCGGCAGGCGCGGCGGTCGACGGGCCGAGCGTGGTCTCGCAGCCCGCCGCGGCGAGCGAGGCGAACAGCGCGAGGAGCAGCCGCTGCGCGCTACGCATGGGCGCTCGCCCCCGAGGCGACTGGACCTGCCCCGCCGTGCAGGCGCGCCACGCGCCCGTCCGACACCTCGATGCAGCGCTCGGCGGCGTGACCGACGTCGGGATCGTGGGTGACCAGCACCACGGTGATGCCGAGCTCGCGCCGCAGCTCCGCGAACAGCTCCATGACGCGCTCGTGCGCAGCGGTGTCGAGGTTGCCGGTGGGCTCGTCGGCCAGGACCAGCCGCGGGCGGTTGGCGAGGGCCCGCGCGATGGCGACCCGCTGCTGCTCGCCGCCCGACAGCTGCGCCGGGCGATGACCGATGCGGTGGCCGAGGCCGACCCGCTCCAGGAGCTCGATGGCGCGCGGCCGCCGCTCGGCCGAGGGGACCTGACCGTAGCGCATCGGCAGCTCGACATTGCGCACCACGTCGAGGTTGGGGAGCAGGTGGAAGCGCTGGAACACGAAGCCGATGACGTGACCGCGCAGGCGCGAGCGGGCGGCGTCGTCGAGCGTGCCCACCTCTTGCCCCTCGAAGCGGTAGCTGCCGGCGGTGGGCCGATCGAGCAGCCCGACGATGTTCATCAGCGTCGACTTGCCGGAGCCGCTGCGCCCCATGATGGCGACGTACTCGCCGGCGCCGATCTGGAGCTCGACGTCGGTCAGCACCGGGACCGCCTGATCGCCCGCGCGGTAGGTCTTCCCGATCCCGCGGAGGGCGACGAGCGGTTCGCTCATCGGACGACGATCCCCATGGCCTCGTGGAGATCGCCGCGCGCGGCGAGCACCGCGGTGCGCGCCGTGAGCAGCTCGACCCTCGAGCGCAGCGCCGCGCTCGCCGCCTCGTCGAGCTCGCGCTGGAAGCGCACCACGTCGACCAGGGTGGAGAGGCCGCTGCGATACTTCTCCTTCTCGTTGTCGAGCTTCTTCTGGGCGAGGTCGACGATGCGCGCCGCCAGCTCCAGCCGCTTGCGGCGCCCGCGCAGGCGGGTGCCGGCGTCGCGGGTCGCCGCCGACGCCTCGCGCTCGGCGTCGGCCAGCTCGAGGACGCGCTGCTGGTACTCGGTGCGGGCGCGCGCGACGCGGGCGGTGTCCGGTCCCCAGGTCAGCGGGATGGCGACGCGGAGGCCCGCGCGCAGCTCGGGATCGTCCGCCACCGGGACCCCGAGGAAGTCCTCCCCGTCGCCGACCGCGAAGCTGCCAAAGGCGTCGAGCGCGGGGAGCGCAGCGCTGGTGTCGCCTCCCACGCCGACCTTCGCCTGCTGCGCCGAGAGGCGCGCGGCGACCACCTCGGGGTGGCGGGCCAGGGTCAGGTTTCCGGAGTCGAGCTCGGTGGGGTCGGCGCCGTCGGGCGTGGCGGGCGTGGCGGGGACCAGCGGCATGCCGGAGGGGACGCGGACCAGCTCGCGCAGCGCCGACGTCGCGAGCTCGCGCGTCTCCTCGGCGCGGCTCAGCCGCTCCTCTGCGTCGACCACGCTCTCCTCCACCACGAAGATGTCGCCCGGCGCCAGGAGCCCGCGGCGGATGTTCTCGGTCGTCTCCTCGAACTGGACGCGCGCGCGCTCGTGGCCGCGCCGCTTGATCTCGACGTCCTCGCGGGCGAAGACGAGATCCCAGTACGCGCGGTCGGTGCGCTCCAGGAGCAGGTTCAGCTCGGCGCGGAACCGCTGACGCGCGACCTCGACCTCGAGATCGGCCTGGTCGAGGGCTGCGCCCGCGCCGACGAAGGGGCTGTTTCGGAGGAGGGCCTGCGAGACCTCGACGAACACGGTGCGGCGGCTCTCGGGGTTGCCGCTGATGCCCTCCACGACGGTGGCCTCGGCGCGCACCGACGTGCCGAACCAGCTGCCGTAAGTGATCGAGGGGACCCACTCCAGGGCCCGCCGTTCCTGGCCCAGCGTCTGCCTCACGGCGCCGACCATGCCGAGCTCGGGGACGTTGCCGCGCCGGGCCGCGCTCGCCGCCGCCCCGGCTCGTTGCGGCTCCAGCGCGCGCGCCATCAGGGCGACGTTGCGCTCGGCAGCGAGGCGCAGCGCGTCGTGGTGGGAGAGGGCACTCACGTTCACCGGGCGCGGGAGCGCGGCAGCCGGCGCGCCCTCGGGCTCGGCCTCCTGCGCGGCGGCCGGCGCCGCCGTCAGCGCGAGCAGCGCAGCGAGGACGCACGACGCGCGTCGTCCCCACCATGCCCCCCGTGCCATGCGATGCCCCATAACATGGCCTCGACGGCTCCGATTCCCCCTCCCCCAGGTGATACCGTCGCGCCGATGACACGAGCGCGGAGCGACACACCGCGGCGCGCCCTCGCCCTGGCCGCCGGGCTGCTCTCCGTCGCCTTGGCAGGTGCGCCCCTCGCCCGGGCGTGTGGCGCGTTCTTCTCCCCCGGCGCGGTGGAGGCCGAGCGCCGACCGTCGCTCGCCTTCGAGCAGGCGCTGATCGTGTGGGACGGCGCGACCCGACGCGAGCACTTCATCCGGGAGGTCACCTTTCGCAGGTCGTCCTTGCCCTTCGGGTTCGTCATCCCCACGCCGTCACGCCCCGAGGTCGCGGCGGTCGCGCGCAGCCCCTTCCCCGCCCTGCGCGCCGACTTCCCTTACCAAGGGCCGCGCGGAAGCTCCGCGCCCGGGGGCGGCCGGGACCCAGGGGTGGTGGTCCTCGAAGTGAAGAAGGTGGGGAGCTTCACCTCCTTCGTGCTCGCCGCGACCGACGCCGAGGCGCTGGCCGGCTGGCTGAAGAAGAACGCCTTCCAGAGCTCGCCGGCGATCGACGCGTGGCTCACGCACCACGTGGAGCGGCGCTTCCACTTCGTGGCGATGCGCTACGAGCCGCCGCCGAGGGGAGCCGAGCCGCCCCCGCGAACGTCGTCGGAGACCATCCGCATCAGCTTCGACACCCCCGCGCCGTTCTACCCGTACCGCGAGCCGGCGCCGATGGGCCCGCGCAGCGAGGAGCCGCGGATGCTCGACGTGTGGCTGGTCAGCGACCGCGTGCGCATCCCGATCGCCGCGCGCGCGCTCGGCGGCACCGTCGACTGGGCGCGCCCGCTCGCCGAGGGCCACCGCCACGAGAACGCCGGTCGCGCGCGCCTCGCGCAGGCGCTGGCGAGGGACGCGACGATCCTCCCGCCCGGTCCGCTGCACGTGCAGCGCTTCATCGATCAGAAGCGGAGCCGCGAGGGCTGGGGCGACGTGGTCTTCGTCCCGCAGGATCCGCTCCCCGCCGGAGCCGTGCGCGACCCCGGGCTGGAGCGGCTGCTGTCGACGGTGGATCCGGGCCTCCCCTCGCCCGAGGCGCCGTGACGCGCGCCTGGGCCGCCCTGCTCGTCGTCGCCGTCTCGAGCGCGTGCTCGTCGGGGGGGGCGGCGACCGAGGCGACGCCGAGCACAGCGCCCGCGAGCGCGGCGTCGCCCGGCGTGCCGAGGGGCAGCGCGTCCGCGCCGCCGGCGCGTCGGGGACCCTCGACCGGCGACGTGGCCTCGCGCCGGATCGCCGCGCTCGATCTGCTCGACGGCCAGCTGGGCGCGGCCGCGCTTGCCCTGGAGGCGACCGACGACGGCGGGCCCATCGACCTCGGGCTGGGCGACGAGCTGAACCCGCGTGGAGGGCCGGGGCGGGTCCAGCTGGACGGCGTGTCCATCTCCGGCCCGCTGGTGCCCGAGACGGTCACACGCGCGGTGGAGGCGTACGCCGATCGGGTGCGCGGCTGCTACGACCGCGGGCGCGCTGCGAATGCCAGCCTCGCGGGGCACGTGGGCGTCCGCTTCGTCGTGAACGTCAGCGGCGAGCTGGTGACGCTGAGCGATGGCGGCTCCGACATGCCGGACGCGCGCGTCGGCACCTGCGTGCTCGAGGCGTACCGGAGCTTGAAGCTCCGCGGGCCCGAGCAGGGCATCTGCACCGTCTCCTTCCGCTGGAGGCTCGAACCTCCGCAGTAGCGACCATGGTGGTAGCGTCGACGGGATGACGCGACCTCGCTGGCGACGGCTGCGCTGGCCGGCGGCGCTCGCCGCGCTGGTGGCTGGGGCGCTGGCCACCGTCGCGCTGGTCGGCCCGGCGCCACGCGTCGCCGACGCGTGTGGCGGCTTCTTCTCTCGCAAGCAGCTGGAGGAAGGGCGACGCCCCTCCCTCGCCTGGGAGCAGGCCCTCATCCTCCACGACGAGACGACGCAGCGGGAGCACTTCATCCGCGAGGTCGCGTTCCGCAGGTCGAGCGAGCCGTTCGGCTTCGTGGTGCCCACGCCGACGCGCCCCGAGGTGGCGAGGGTGGCGGCGAGCCCCTTCGCCGCGCTGCGCATGGACTTCCCGTTCGAGGACCGCCTCGAGGTGGGCTTCGGCAGGGGCCTGGACTCGATCGGGCGTCTGGGAGGCACGGGCGTGAAGGTGCTGGAGGTGAAGCGGGTGGGCAGCTTCACCGCCTACGTCCTCTCCGCCGACGACGACGCGGCGCTCCGGACGTGGCTCGGCGAGAACGGCTTCGCGATCTCGAAGGAGGCGGAGCCCTGGCTGCGCCACTACGTCGCGCGCGGGTTCTTTTACGTGGCGCTGCGTCACGAGCCGCCGGCGGCGACGAAGGCCGCGCCCGGCGCGCCCGAGGCAGACCCCGGCTCCAGCGCGCCCCTGACCTCGGAGACCATCCGCATCTCCTTCGACACCCCCCTCCCCTACTACCCGTACCTGGAACCGCCGCGCCCGACCGAGGGAGGGGATGCGGGGGCGCGCCTTCTCGAGGTGTGGCTGGTGACCCGCTCGCTGCACGCGCCGGTCGCAGCACACACCCGCGAGGGCGTCACCCGGTGGACGCGACCCATGGCCGAGGGGCAGCGCCACGCGCCCGCCAAGCGGGAGAAGCTGCTCGCCGCGCTCGCCGCGGAGAAGGGACTCCTCGGCGACGGGGACCAGGTCGTGCAGCGGTTCATGGACCAGAAGCGATCGCGCGCAGGCTACGGGGACGTGGTGTTCATCCCGCGAGAGGCCCGCCCCGCGGACGCGGCGCGGCGCGCCACGCTGAAGCGCCTCGCCTCGACGCTCGATCCGTCGCTGATCGAAGGCACGCCTTGAAGCGCTCCCTCCTCGCGGCCTACCTCTCGGTGGCGCTGGTCGCGTGCTCGGGCGGGGGGACGTCGACCACGGGGACCACCGCGAGCTCATCGGCGACGGCCGCACCCACCATCGTGGACTTCCCCGATCCGGACCGCTCGGCGGCGATCGGCCCCGGCCCGGCGCCCACCTCGGAGAGCCAGGCGATGCGCGAGCGCGTCGTCCTCGGGCTGCTCGAGGGCGGTGGTCCGATCGACGAGATGCCGGTGGAGGCGACCGACGACGGCGCGCCGCTCGACCCCGGGCTGCGCAATCGCCTCGCGCCGGCGGGTCTTTCCACCAGCGTCCGCGTGGCGTCGATCACTGCCAGCGCCGGCCTGCCGGTCGAGGTGATCGGCCGCATCGTGCGGCAGAGCGTCGGGCGCGTGCGCCAGTGCCACGAGCGCGGCCTGCTGAAGAACCCGAACCTCATCGGTCGCGTCGACGTGACCTTCTCCATCGGCAAGACGGGCTCGGTGTACGAGGCGCGCGCGAGCGGCGACCTGCCCGACCCCGCGGTCGTCCAGTGCGTACAGACGGTGGTCGCGAGCCTCACCTTTCCCCAGCCGGAGGCGGGCGCGCCGGTCCGCGTGTCGGCCGGCTTCGCCCTCACGCCGCCCCACTGACGCGTGCGCCTCGGGATCCGCCTTCAGCTGCTGCTCGCCATCGGATCGCTCCTGGTCCTGGCGCTGGTGCCGCTCTACGTCGCGACCACACAGCTGACCCAGGCGACCATGGCAGGGGCGCGGGAATCTGCGGCGCGCGCGCTCGGCCGCGCGACCGCGGCCCACGTGCTCGCGGCTTCGGCGATGGCGTCGCCCGAGGCGCTGGGCCCGGTGCTGGAGGCGCAGGTCGGCGCCGGGGGCCTCGATGCAGTGGCGATCTACGACGCCGACGGCACCCGCGCCGCGGTCGCGGGTTCTCCGGCGGCGATCGCCGCGCTCCCCCCGCACCTCGCGGAGCCGGCGGAGGGCGCCTCGACGCTCACGCTCGAGGGCGAGCGTGCGCTCCTGGTGGTGGTGCCCGGGGGGCCTGACCGAGGCGGTGGCGCGGCGGCGGTGGTGTCGCTGGCCGCGGGCCCCGCCCACGGCGCCGCGGCGCTGCCGCGCATCGTGGCGCTTTACACGGCGCTGATCGCCCTCGCCCTCCTCGTGTTCACCTACGGCGCGATGACGCGGCTGGTAGTGCGGCCGGTGGTGAGCCTCTCCACCGCCGCGCGACGGGTCGCCGACGGCGCGCGCGCTCTCGACGTGCCGCGGGTCGGCGCCGCGGAGCTGGTCGACCTGGGGCGCAGCGTGGCGGCGATGACCGAGCGCCTGCGGGCGGACGAGGAGACGGTCCGCAGCCAGGTCGCCCAGCTCGAGCAGAAGAACCGCGCGATCGTCACCGCGCAGGAGCAGCTGGTCCGCTCGGAGCGGCTGGCGTCGGTGGGCCGGCTCGCCGCGGGCATGGCCCACGAGATCGGCAACCCGCTGGCGGCGATCCTCGGGCTGCAGGAGCTGCTGCTGGGCGGCGGCCTCTCACCGGAGGAGCAGCGCGATTTCCTCCAGCGCATGCAGAAGGAGACGGAGCGCATCCACCGCGTGCTGCGTGACCTCCTCGACTTCGCGAGGCCCGACGCGCCGGCGAGCGAGCGCGCCCCGGGCGGCGCGGCGGCGGTCGCCATCGACGACGTGACGGCGCTGGTCGCCCCGCAGAAGGAGCTGCGCGACGTCGAGCTCGTGCGCGAGATCGAGCCCGGCCTGCCGCCGGTCGCGATGCGCGAGGGCCGGCTCACCCAGGTGCTGCTCAACCTGGTGCTCAACGCGGCCGGGGCGGTGCAGAAGCCAGGCGGGCGCATCACCCTTCGCGCGCGGAAGGGCGGCGCGGCGATGGTGCGCATCGAGGTGGAGGACGACGGCCACGGCATCGACCCCGCGGTGCGCGGGCGACTGTTCGAGCCGTTCGTCACCACCAAGGCCCCCGGCGAGGGGACCGGCCTCGGGCTCGCCGTATGTCGCGGCCTGGTGGAGGCCGCCGGCGGCACCATCACCGTCGAGGCGCCCGAGGGACCCGGCGCGCGCTTCGTCGTTCTCCTCCCTCGCGCCGCGGAGGAGGCGTCGATTCCGCCTCCCCCTTCGGCTCCGACTAGGCCTTCCTGATCTGCGCCTCGCAGGCCGTCGACTCCAGGCCCTTCTCGTCGATGTCGAGGGACTTCACGACGCCGTCCTCGAGGATCGCCGCCCAGCGCTTGGACCGCATGCCCAGACCCGCGCCCTGGAGGTCGAGCTCGAGCCCCGCGGCGCGCGTGAAGTTCGCGCTGCCGTCGGCGATCATGACGATCTTGCCGAGGGCGCCCTTGTCCTTGGCCCACGCCTCCATGACGAAGGCGTCGTTCACCGAGAGGCACGCGACCAGCTGGACGCCCCGCCCCCGCAGCTCCTCCAGCTGGTTGACGTAGCCGGGCAGGTGCTTCGCGGAGCAGGTCGGGGTGAAGGCGCCCGGCACCGCGAACAGCACCGCCTTCTTCCCCTGGAAGAGCTCCCGGGTGGAGATCTCCTTCGTCTCGCCTTCTCCGGTGATCACCTTGAGCTTCACGTCCGGGATCTTCTCGCCAACCTGCATCGCCATCGTCGCCTCCTCCTGCCGCGCCGGCCTGGATCCGCTCGGTGGCGGTGCGCGGGCCCGCGGACCCGCGGGGGCGGGAGGTCTACGACGCGAGCCGCCGACCGGCAATCGCCGCCTTCGGAGGATCGACCCAGGCGTCGAGCCGCACCGCCGCGAGCTGCTTCTCCTTCATCGCCGCGAGAATGCGCGGCAGCGCGCCGATGGACGCGGGCTCGTGGTCGTCGTTCTCGGCGGCGTCGTGGAGGAGGACGATCGCACCGTCGCGGAGCCCCGCCACCACGCGCTCGGCGACGCGCTCCGGCCTGGCGCCGCCGAGGCCGTCATAGCCGCGCGCCGACCAGCCGACGACGGCGAGGCCGAGCTTGCGAACCGCCTTGGCCAGCCGGGGGCTGGTGTGCCCGACCGGCGGTCGGAACATGAGGGCGCGCTCGCCGGTCGCCTCCTCCACCGCGTCGAGGGCGCGGATCAGGTCTTCCTCCGCATGGCGCGGCGTCATCGTCGACATCAGGCGGTCGTGCTCGTGGGAGTGGATGCCGATGGCGTGACCGCGCTCCACGATCTCTCGCGCCACGTCGGGGAAGAGGCGAACCTTGCGCCCCACCACGAAGAACGTCGCCTTGACCTTCGCCGCGTCCAGCGCGTCGAGCACGGCCCGGGTGTGAACGGGGTGCGGGCCGTCGTCGAAGGTGAGGGCGACGCCGCGCGCGTCCTCCGGCCCCTCGATCACCGCGTCGACGTACATGCGCAGGCGCAGCGTGAAGACCCCGACCAGCACCAGGGCGAGGTAGCCGAGCATGGCGCCCAGCGCGAGCCACAGCGGGAAGGGCCCCACCAGCAGGCTGCGCGCGACCATCGCAAAGGCGCCGATGGTGGCGACGTAGAACGCGATCCGCGCCGGCGGCATCGAGCGGCGGCCTCAGCGCTTCTTCGCGTGCTTGGGATCGGCGACCTCGCCCTCGTCCTCGTCGTCGCCCTCGGCCGCCGCGGCGATGCGCGCCTTGTCCTTGCCCTCGGCGACGCGCGCGCCCCCCTCGGCCTTTTCGCCGCTCTCCTCCGGGGTGTTGTCGACCTCGTAGAAGCCACCGAGCACGGCGGCGACGAAGGCGAGTGACGTCACCGCGAGGCCGCCGAAGCTGCCCAGCACGTTGGTCTCGCCGAGCGAGGCGTTGGCGTCGGCCAGCGTCTTGAGGTCCACCGGCATCAGGAAGCCCAGCCACTTGCGCGCAACGAACATCAGCCCGGCGCCGAGCAGCGCGCCGACGACCGCCTTCATCCCGGCCTCGATCTTCGCCTCCTTCGCCCAGATGGGCTTGCCGGCGACGAGACCGACCAGCGCGCCGGCGGCGGCCGCAGCGAGGTACGCGATGATGGCGCCGGGCGCGATGAAGCCGGCCTTCGCGAGCGCGAAGCCGAGGAGGCCTCCCACCACGAGCCCCTTCACCAGACCGACGAGGAGCCGGAGGAGCATGCCTGTACCATGCTCTCACATGACGGCCTCGGCACGGCAAACCTGCTCGCGGGTGGTCCCGCCATCGCCCTCGCTGCGCGGCAAGGGCCTGTTCCTCGCTGTACTGGTCGGCTGCGCCCTCGGGGGGTGCACGCCCGGGGCCACCAACAAGGCGGCCATCCCGGAGGTGCGCCTGCTGGCGGAGCGGGATCTCGACTGCGCGCCGAAGGACATCCGCATCGAGGAGGAGTGGGGTGGCCGCTTCCTCGCCATCGGCTGCGGACGCAAGGCCCGCTACGACGCGCGCTGTGACGGTGGCCGCTGCTCGGTCAGCGAGGCGACCGGTGCGACGCCGGGGTGGCGCGACCGGCCCGATCCGGGGCCGTGAGGCTCCTCGAGGAGGGTTGACGGGCGATCTGCTCTACGTCGACAACTACCTGGAGGCGGCGGAGCGAGAGCCGCGGCGGTCACTGAAAGCGTCTCTTGCGCCAGTAGCCAGGCCGCCGACGGGTGTGGGAGACGGCGAGGATGCGAAGCTCCCCGTCGAGGCACTCGTAGAGGACCGCGTACGGGAAACGGCTCAGAAGGAAGCGGCGAAGGCACGCCTTGCGCCGCACGACGGGCCATCTCTGCGGGCTCTCCTCGATGGCCGCGACCGCGCGGTCGACCTCTGCGAGGAGTTCGTCGCCAAGGCCGCGCTCCTGCTCCTCGTACCAGGCCGCCGCCGCGTCGAGCTCGTCGCTCGCCTCGCGGTGGAGACGGATTCTCACGTCCTGACGGCGCGCAGTCGCGCGGCGATTCGCGCACGGACCACGGTCCAATCCTCGAGCTGGGTCGGGTCCGCGGCCGCGTCACGCTGGCGCCGCTCAGCCTCGTCGAGCCACGCCTCGTCGGCGTCGTCCTCGAGAGGATCATCGAGGCTCGCGATCAACTCTCGTGCGACGCCTGCGCGCTCGCCGCGCGGCAAGCGGAGCGCCTCCTCCAGCACCGACTTCGATGACGGCATCGTGGAAGTTTAGCAGGCCTGACTGCAGGCGAGCCCGCGGACGCAGCGCGCGCGCCCTCGCGCTCAAGCACCCCAACCCCGCCCCGGGTCGCTCGGGCTGGACAATCGCCACCGTGCGCTACGATGCGCGTGCATGCGCCCGGCCTCGCCGCCTCTCCACCGCCGGGCGGCGCCCCTCGTCCTGCTGGTCTCGGTGGCCCTGCTGGCCACGGCCTGCGGGGAGGGCGGCGCCTCCAGCGGCAGCGGCGGTGAAGGCGCGGGCGGCGGCGCGCCTCGGCCTTTGCTGACGCTGGCCACCTTCGACGCCGGGCTCGCTCGCGGCGACGTCCGCTACGCGGACGAGCGCGCCCGCCTCGTCCCCGACGCCCTCGCCGCGCTCGACGTCGACGTCCTCTGCCTCAACGAGGTCTGGGATGAGGGTGATCTGGGCGCGATCCGCGCGGCCCTCGGCGTCTCCCTCCCCACCTCGGCGGTCCTCGAGGACATGCAGGAGACGCGCGAAGCCGCGTGCCCGGAGGAGGCGGTGGAGCCGCTGCTCGACTGCATGGCCGACGCGTGCGGCGACGTGCCCGACCCCACCTGCGTCCTCGCGAGCTGCAACGACGACCTCGACGCGCAGAGCGCCGGCTGTCGACAGTGCCTCGACGCCCAGCTGGAGACGCCGCTCGATGCGGTCCGCGCCGCGTGCGCCGAGGACGGCGAGCGCTGGGCCCATCGGGGCGCCTTCGGCGGCGCCCTCTTCACCGACCGACCGGTCCTGGCGTCCGAGGCGCTGATCCTGGACGCCAGCGTGGAGCGGCGTGGCGCGCAGTACATGCTCCTCGACGTGGACGGCGCGCGCGTCCACGTCGTCTGCACGCAGCTGACCGCCAACCGCCGCAACGACTACGTCCGCGAGGTCGGATCGTGGGCGGACGAGCAGGCGGCCCAGCTGCAGGCAGTCCTCACCTGGCTGGCCGCTCGCGCCGGCGAGGAGCCGGCCATCCTCCTGGGCAACCTGGCCACCGGGCCGGAGAGCGAGGACCTCGGCGGCGAGCTGGAGGCCAGCTGGAAGGCGCTGACCGAGGCCGGCTGGGTAGACCCGCTCTGGGCGAGCGCGCCCTCGTGCACCTGGTGCGGCGACAACCCCCTGGTGCGCGCGGCGGGGGACGAGTCGGTCACCGAGCTCGTCGATCACGTCCTCTTCCTGCGCGCGGCCGGCACGTTCGCCGCCGCGCGCATCCTCGACGGTGAGCTCATGCTGGAGACGACCGACGACGGGACGGTCGCCTCGCGCCTGTCCGATCATTACGGAGTGAGGGTGGAATGGACACGGTGACGGGATCTCCTGAGGGCGCTCACGCACGGGCCGAGGCCGGGCCCCGACTGCGGGCGCTGGTCGTCACCTACGTGTTTCCGCCGGTCGGCGGCGCGGGCGTGCAGCGCACGGCCAAGCTCTGCAAGTACCTGCCGGAGCACGGCGTGACGCCGACGGTACTGACAGCGGCGAACCCCTCGGTGCCGCTGCACGATCCGTCGCTGCTCAAGGACGTGTCGCCGTCGCTGCGCATCGTGCGCGCGCGGACGCTGGAGCCCGGCTACGAGGTGAAGAAGGCCGCGTGGAAGGCGGAGGCCAAGGCGAAGGCGGGCGATGCGCCGCCCGGCGCCGCGGCGGCGCTGGTGAAGCGCGCCATGCGCGGCGGCGTGGCGCTCGCCAAGCAGCTCCTCATCCCGGACCCGCAGGTGCTGTGGCAGCCGGGCGCGAACCTGGCGATGGCGCGCGAGCTCCGCGGTGATCCGCCGGACGTGATCTTGATCAGTGCTCCGCCCTTCTCGCAGTTCCTCCTCGCCCCCCTGGCGCGGCTCATCGGCCCGAACACCGCGGTGGTCCTCGACTACCGCGACGAGTGGTCGATGTACCGCGAGGTCTACGAGATGATGGGGCAGGCCGCGGTGAAGGCCGGCGAGGCCATGGAGGGGTGGCTCGTCCACCGCGCCCACGCGATCACCACCGCCACCGGCGCCTTCCGCGAGAACCTGCTGCGGCGCTTCCCCGATCTCGACCCGGCGGCGATCGTGCCCATCCCCAACGGGTACGACAGCGACGACTTCCCTGCCGATCTGCCGGAGCCGGGGCGCGACCGCTTCCGGATCTCGTACGCGGGCAGCGTCCTCAAGATGAACTGCCCGCGCGGCTTCATGAAGGCGGTGCGGCTCCTCCACGACCGCGATCCGCGGCTGGCGGCGAAGCTCGAGGTCGAGTTCCTGGGCCGCGTCGTCGACACCGAGCTCGACGCGTTCGAGGGAATGGAACGGCTCGGCGTGAACCTCCGCGGCTACGTGCCGCACGACGAGGTGCTGCCTGCGCTGTCGCGCAGCCACGCCGTGCTGTGCACGCTTGCCGACGTTCCGGGTGCGGACTCGATGTACCCCGGGAAGATCTTCGAGCTCATGCACCTCGGTCGACCGGTGCTGACCTTCGCGCCGCCCGGCGCGCTGCGCGAGCTGGTGGAGCAACACCGCCTGGGGCCTGTGGCCGGCCCCGACGACGTGGAGGCCATCGCCGCCATCCTGGATCGATCGCTGCGCGCCTGGGAGGAGGGCGCTTGGAGCTCGCGGTCGGACGCGATCGACGTCGCCCGCTACCACCGCCGCGCGCTCGCCGGCGAGTTCGCCCGCACCTTCCGCGAGGCGGTCGCGCGCGCGCGCGCCTGAGCCGTTCCCGCTCCCGCTGGCTCCGCGTTGCGTGAGGCGCGGAGGGGGAGCTACCCTCGCCGCGGCGCGCGGCCGACCGCCGCGCGGAGGGGGAGATCACCATGCTCTGGGCTCTGGATCCGTTGTCTGCGCGTCGCGGAGTGGGGGCGCTCGTCGTCCTGGGCCTCCTGGCCGGCGGCGCCGCTGGTTGCAAGAAGGAGAAGAAGAAGGAGGAGCCTGCGCCCATCGCCGCCGCACCGGCACCTCCGCCGGTCGCGCAGCCGATCCAGCCGGTCCAGCCGATCCAGCCGGTCCAGCCGGTCCAGCCGGTGGGGGTCAACGCCGGGGCCTTCTCCATTCCCAAGGCCGTCTTCGTCCGCGGCGAGCAGATCGTCGTGACCTACAACCGCGATATGACGACGCCGCCAGGGCAACAGCACTGGATCACCCTCGCCAAGCCGACCGACGTCGAGAGCGCCTGGGGGACCTGGCACTACGTGCCGCAGAGCGCGAAGGCCGACGTGCTCACGCCGAACCTCCCCGGTGAGTGGGAGATCCGCCTGCACGACATCTACCCGCGCAACGCCTCGAAGGTGCTCGCCCGCCAGCGCATCACCGTGCAGTAGCGCGGCGGTTCCGGCGAGGCCTCCGCCGCGCTAGTTCACGCGGGTGACGCGGCCTCGAGCACCTCGCTGGCTCCGCGAGCCGGTCGTCCATTTCCTGATGGTCGGCGCGGCGCTCTTCGCCCTCGATCACGGCCTGCGTCGAGCGGAGCAGGTCGAGGCGTCGTCGCGGGTGGAGGTGGGCCTCGACGTCCGAGCCTCGCTCGCCGAACGGTGGCGAACGTCGCGCGGCGCCGAGCCGTCCGCGGAGGAGCTGGAGCGCGAGGTCGAGGCCTGGAAGGACGAGGAGATCCTCTATCGGGAGGGCGTGCGGCGCGGCCTCGACCGCGGCGACCCCGCGGTGCGCGAGCGCATCGCCCGGAAGATGGGGCAAGCGCTGGCGGCGACGGTCGTCGTGCCCGAGCCCTCGGAGGGTGAGCTGCGCGCCTGGTACGCCGAGCACGCCGCGCGCTGGCAAAAGGCAGAGGCGGTCGATTTCACGCACGTGTTCGTCGACGGCAGCGGAGACGAGGCGCGGGCGCGCGCCGAGAGGATCCTCGCGCAGGTCGCCGCCGGCGCCGAGCCCGCACGCCTGGGCGACACCTTCCAGGGGGGGCGTCGCTACCGTCGGCGCAAGCTGGAGGATCTGGCCGCCACCTTCGGCGACGCCTTTGCGACCGCCCTGCGCGAGGCGGTGAGCGAGGGCCCACCTCCCTCGGCCTGGCGGGTGGTCGGGTCGCGCTTCGGCTGGCACGTGGTGCGGCTCGACGGCCGCAGTGCCGCCGAGGCGCCGCCCTTCGACGAGGTCGTCGCCGATGTCCGCAAGGACTGGCTGGACGCTCGCCGCGACGCCCTGGCCACCGAGGCGATGCGCGACCTGCGCGCCCGCTGGACCGTGGTCGAGGCGCGGTGAAGGCGCGCCTCGCGGCGGCGATCGCGCTCGGCCTCCTCGCCTGCGCTTCGCCAGCGTCGGCGCACGACGTGGGGGTCGGCGTCCTCTCCGCGGTGGAGACAGCGCCCGGCGCGTACGCCTACGCGTGGACGCCACCTGTCGATGCCCTCGCCGCGCCCGCCGAGGTGACGATCCGCTTCCCGGCGCACTGCACGCAGGGCGACGCCACGCTCACCTGCGGTCCGCGAGGCCTGCACGGCGTGATCGCGTTCGAGGGCGTGCACGGCGCACGCATGCAGATCCTGGTGGTGGTCCGCGCGCGTGACGGGGAGGTCGTCGAGCGGCTCGCCACCGGCGAGGCGCCTTCGGTCGACCTCGGCGAGGGCAGCGCGCGCCCGGCGCTGGGCTGGGTGCGGGTCGGCGTGGAGCACATCCTGGGGGGCCTCGATCACCTGGCCTTCGTCCTGGGGATGATCCTCGTCGTCGGCGCCGCCCCGCGCCGGCTCGCCGCCACGCTGACCGCCTTCACCCTCGCGCACTCGCTGACCCTCGCCCTCGCGCTCCTCGACGTGGTGCGCGTCGCGCCGGCTCCGGTGGAGGCGACCATCGCGGCCAGCGTCGTCCTCCTTGCGCGAGAGGCGCTGGGCGGGGACGCGACGTGGACGCGCCAGCGACCGTGGTGGGTCGCGGGCGGCTTCGGGCTGGTGCACGGCCTCGGCTTCGCCGGTGCCCTGCAGGAGCTGCGGCTGCCCCAGGGCTCGATCGGCTTCGCGCTCGTGTTCTTCAACGTGGGCATCGAGCTGGGGCAGGTGCTGCTGCTGGCGCTCGTGCTGCTCCTCTGGCGCGCGGGGCACCGCTGGGAGCTGCAGCGGCGCAGCACGGCGCCGGTGGCGTACGTGCTGGGCAGCGTCGGAGCCTACTGGCTCGTCGAGCGGACGGTCACCATCCTCCGCG
>JBKJLX010000457.1:0-6266 GCA_046596645.1 Polyangiaceae bacterium | reverse complement strand
GGCTTTGCCTTCGGGCGGCCCGACGTGTGGGAGCCGCAGGAGATCTTCTGGGGGACGGAGGACAGCTGGCTCGGCGACGAGCGCTACAGCGGCGACCGCGAGCTTTCCGGCTCGCTGGGCGCCGTGCAGATGGGCCTCATCTACGTGAACCCCGAGGGCCCCAACGGCACCCCCGACCCGAGACTCGCGGCACGCGACATCCGAGAGACGTTCGCGCGCATGGCGATGGACGACGAGGAGACCGTCGCGCTCATCGCCGGCGGCCACACCTTCGGCAAGTGCCATGGCGCGGGCGACGCGAAGAAGGTCGGCGCGGAGCCGGAGGGCTGTCCCATTCACAACCAGGGCCTCGGCTGGAAGAGCTCGCACGGCACCGGCAAGGGGAAGGACACCATCACCAGCGGCCTGGAGGGCGCGTGGACCCCGACGCCCGTCACCTGGGACAACAGCTATTTCGAGACGCTGCTCGGCCACGAGTGGGAGCTCACCCAGAGCCCCGCCGGTAACAAGCAGTGGCGCCCCAAGGACGGCAAGTCGGCGGACGCGGTGCCTGATGCCCACGATCCCACGAAGCGCCACGCCCCCATGATGGCGACGACCGACCTCGCGCTGCGGGCTGACCCCGCCTACGAGAAGATCGCTCGGCGCTTCCACGCGAACCCGGGCCAGCTCGCCGATGCGTTCGCGAGGGCCTGGTACAAGCTGCTCCACCGCGACATGGGTCCGGTGTCTCGCTACCTGGGGCCGTGGGTGCCGCCGGCGCAGCTCTGGCAGGATCCGGTCCCGGCCGCCGATCACCCGCTGATCGACGCGGCCGACATCGCGTCGCTGAAGAAGCAGATACTCGCGCAGGTGCTCGCGTCCGGTCTCGCCACCTCGCAGCTGATCGCCGTCGCGTGGCGTGCGGCGTCCGCGTTTCGCGGCACCGACAAGCGGGGCGGCGCCAACGGGGCGCGCATCCGCCTGGCGCCCCAGAAGGACTGGGAGGTCAACGAGCCGGCGCAGCTGGCCCAGGTGCTGAAGGCGCTGGAGACGATCCAGCAATCGTTCGCCGCCTCGGCGTCGGGGGGAAAGAAGGTCTCGCTCGCCGATCTCATCGTCCTCGCGGGCTGCGCCGCGGTCGAGCGCGCGGCGAAGGAGGGCGGCCACGAGATCACGGTGCCCTTCGCGCCGGGTCGCACCGACGCGTCGCAGGAGCAGACGGACGTGGAGTCGTTCTCGGTCCTCGAGCCGAGGGCCGACGGCTTCCGCAATTACGTCCGGGCCCGGCAGAAGCTGTCGCCGGAGACGCTGCTGCTGGAGCGCGCCCACATGCTGTCGCTGACCGCGCCGGAGATGACGGTGCTGGTCGGCGGCATGCGGGCGCTCGGCGCAAACCACGGGTCCTCGCGGCACGGGGTCCTCACCGCGCGACCGGGCGCGCTGACGAACGACTTCTTCGTGAACCTCCTCGCCGCGGGCACCGAGTGGGCGCCGTCGGCGTCGGACGAGGGCGTGTACGAGGGTCGCGCCAGCGGAGCGACCGACGTGAAGTGGACCGCCACCGCGGTCGACCTCGTCTTCGGCTCGCACTCGCAGCTGCGCGCCATCGCGGAGGTCTACGCGTCGGACGACGCGAAGGAGAAGCTCGTCCGCGACTTCGTGGCGGCCTGGGACAAGGTCATGAACCTCGATCGCTTCGACCTGCGCTGAGCCATCCACTGGAGCAGCAGCGCGCTTTTCGCGGGTAGCATCGCAGCATGACGAGGCTCTCGCTTGGAGCGCTGCTCCTCACGATGACCGCCGCGTGCATGCCGGCGAAGCCGGTCGGCACGGGTCCCAAGGGCGGCGACGCGCCGCCCGCTTCCCAGGCCGCCGCCATGCCCTCCGGGCCGGCGGCGGCCCCCGCCCTGGAGACCGATCGCGGCCGCGCGACCGAGCGTGCGCTCGCCATGATCGGCCGCAACGATCCGGCGCTGAGCGCCCGCATCGCCGCGGCCGAGCTCGCCGATCCCCTGCACGGCCTCCCGCCGAGGCTCCGCGAGATCCTCAACTCGCTCGCGGGCGAAGGGGTGGACGCGTCGCAGCGGAGTCTCCTCATTCGCACCGCCTTCGAGGAGGACCCCCGGCTGCGCGCGGCATTCGACGGGACCTGCAGGCCGGGCTGGACCGGCCTCGCCCTGGGCTCGCTCGCCGAGGGGCAGCGACCTCCGGTCATCGCCGAGGCGTGCAAGTCGCATCCCGCCGCTCGACCGTCGGAGCGGCCGCCCGCCATCTCGCTCGCCATCCCCTTCTCCATCGGGATGGAGGAGATGATGCGCGCCCAGCACGCCCCGGCCAGCGAGCTGCGCCTTGCGCGGGCGCTGATGTTCCTCGAGTGAGGGCGCTGCGCGACGCGCTCAGGGCCGGCGCTCGAGGAGCAGCTCTCGCGAGACCTACAGGCGAACGCGGCCGCGGCCGGTCACGGGCGCGTCGGGCCGAGGCCTCGACCTCCCTCGCCGGCGCGACGAGCGGCTCGATCAGCGCGGCGAGCTGGCGCCCGACGACTCGTGTGAAATCGCGAGCATGGGGGCGGAATGCTACCCGATAGGGGATTTGGAAGGTTCGCGGAGGAAACTCGGAGGATCGGGCGACCGGGAAGCCGGCTACCAAGGGTCTCCACCTGCCCACCTGGAGAGCGACACCATGACCGATCAGCCGACCCCCGCCCGCATCCTCGAGACCGCCACCGCCTTCTGGCCCGCCAAGGTGCTCCTCAGCGCCATCGAGCTGGGCCTGTTCACCCAGCTGAGCGCCGGGCCGCTCGACGGCGCCAGGCTGTCCGCCGCGCTCGGCATTCTCCCCAACCGGTCGGCGGACTTCTTCGACGCGCTGGTGGCGATGGGCTTCCTCGACCGCGAGGGCAACGGCGCAGGCGCCGCCTACGCGAACACGGTGGAGACCGACCTCTTCCTCGACCGGAACAAGCCCAGCTACGCCGGCGGCATGCCGGAGATGCTGAACGCGCGCCTCTTCGGCTTCTGGAACGGGCTCACCGACGCGCTGCGAAGCGGCAGCGCACAGAACGAGTCGAAGTCCGGCGGCGGGTCGGTGTTCGCCGAGCTGTACGCGGACGAGGCGCGCCTCGAGCAGTTCCTCGCGGCGATGGCCGGCCTCCAGCACGGCAACTTCATCGTCCTGGCGGGGAAGTTCGACTTCTCCAGGGTCACGACGGTGGTCGACGTCGGTGGCGCCAACGGGCTCCTCTGCCGGACGCTGGCCGCCAAGCACCCCCACCTGTCGCTGGTGAGCTTCGACCTTCCGGCGGCGAGTCCCATCGCCCGGCGCGAGATCGAACGCGCCGGTCTGATGTCGAAGATCGAGGTCGTCTCCGGCGACTTCTTCGCCGACCCGCTGCCCGCGGCGGACGTGATCGTGATGGGCAACATCCTCCACGACTGGAACGAGGAGAAGAAGCGGCACCTCATCGCCAAGGCCCACGCCGCGCTGACCCCCGGCGGCGCCCTCATCGCGATCGAGAACGTCATCGACGACGCGCGCCGACAGAACGCGTTCGGCTTGCTCATGTCGCTCAACATGCTGATCGAGTTCGGGGCTGACGGCGGCTTCGACTACACCGGCGCGCAGTTCGACGGCTGGTGCCGCGACGCCGGCTTCGCGCGGACCGAGGTGGTCCCGCTGACCGGTCCGACCAGCGCGGCCATCGCCTACCGCTGAGCGCGACGACGACCTTCGCGTGCCGACGGACGTGAGGCGAGGTAGCGCAGGGGATCGGTGTACGGGCACTCGACTTCGGCGAGGCGACGATGCACGAGGCCGTCTCCCCGGGGCCCGTGGTCGGTCGATGACTGCGGCCCTCGTTCGTCGTTCTCCCCGAACCAAGGACTCCAAGCTGATGCGCACGACTTCATTCGCTCTCTAACCGCGTCGCCATCTGCCGCACCGGGCGAGACCGGATGATCCACTACAAGAACGTCATCGCGCCGGGCAACGGCATCCCCGAGATCAAGGGCCTCTGCGACGTGCTTCCCGAGGGCAAGTTGCGGAGGTGAATAACCCCGCCGCGCGGGCGGGGTCCGTGTCGTTGGAGCGGACCCCTACCTTCCCGTCGGCGAAGCCCTCACGAGCCACGCTTCGAGAACGGGACGAAGAACCGCGCGTCGTCATCCTCGTCGACGTCAGAACTTGGGGATGGCCGACCTCTCTCCTTGACGGCCCCTCTGGCCGCGGGGAGGTTCGGCGCGGAGGACGTCCCATGTCGAGACTTGCTGCGATGGCTGTCGCTATCTACTGCGTCGGCTGCGCGTCGGCGACCAAGCCGTGCGCCCCGGCGCCGCGCAATGCTTCCCAGATCCAGGAGGCGATGACGCCGCCCGCGGCGAATGCGGCGCTCAGTGCCGACGACCCGACGGTCAGCGACCCGGACAAGTACACGGCGGTGATGGAGAACTCGCGTGTTCGCGTCTTGCGCTACCACGACGAACCCGGTGCCAAGACGCACCCCCACCAGCACCCAGATTCGGTCCTGTACGCGCTCTCGGCATTTCGGCGTCGGCTCACGTTCCCCGACGGGACCACGAAGGAGCGAGAGTTCAAGGCTGGCGACGTGATGTGGGTCCCCGCCCAGACGCACGTCGGGGAGAACACAGGCACGACACAGACGGACGTACTTCTCGTCGAGGTGAAGGGCCGATAGTTCACGAAGATCGTGTAGCGCGACGTGTTCCGGCGCCTGCGCTGCGAGCGCAGAGAGCACGTGGGCGCTGCGCGACGACCTCGGGCTGATCGAGGAGAGCCGTAGACTCGGGGACATCAGGCCGCAACAACGGGTCAAAGAAGCCTCCGGAGGTAGACCTCCGGAGGCCGGCGTTGTTGCGGGCACGATGCACGGGGTGGACCGTGGGCTGAACCGCCTGGTTTCAGTCGAGCTCGTCATGGTCCTGGCGACGTGGGAAGTCCCGAACGCCACGTGCTGACGCGAGCAGGAGTGGACTCGCGTGGATCACCGCGAGCAACCAGGACTGGGTCGCGGCGCTAGTTGCAGATGAACGACTCCTCCTGGCACTGATTCAGGTTTTCAGACCAGTTGATGATGTTGCTGCAGAGGCACGGGTAGGTCCCGCTGGGCGTCTGGCACGACAAGTTGCCGAGACACGCATCGAGAAGGCAGCACTGGTACTGCGCATTCACGGTGCCGCCGAGGCCGGCCGTGATCTCCACGAAGGCTGCCGGGTCGGGCAGGTAGTAGGTCGTACCGCCCGTCAGGAAGTATGTCGCGGCGTAGCGGTCGTAGAAGGTGTTGGTGTTCGGGCAGTATGCCGTGTCGTCGCCCTGCAGCGAGTGCACGGTGACGCTGGCCTGCGTTCCGGTCGAGCTGTACCAGCAGGAGCCGTTGACCCCGGTGCAGCCGGGTCCGTAGATGACGAGGTTGCCATCGTCCTGGATCGCGAGCTCGGCCCCGGGGAAGCCGGCGGTGCCGGAGTTCCAGCACACCCCGTCCGGGCAACCGTCGCTGTAGACGACGAGGTTGCCGTCTCCCTGCATGACCGCACGCGCGCCAGGCGCCGCGCTGCCGTACCAGGCCGACGCCCATACCGGGATCGAGCCCTCCTGGTAGAGGACCAGGTTCCCGTCGCCCTGCATGATGAGCGTGAAGCCCCCGCAGGTGCCGCCGCAGGACGCGATCGATTGCCCCTCGAGGAGGGTCTGACCGGCGGCGAGGTAGCCGCAGCCGCAGGTCCCGCCGCGACAGCCGAGGCCTGCGTCGCAGGTGTTCCCGCCGCAGCAGGCCTGACCCTGGGCGCCGCAGTTGCAGCAGAAGTCGCAGTCGTAGGTCGTCGTCCCCTGACCGTTACAGACACCATTGCCGCCGGACTCGCAATCCGTCCCGCCGATCCCACCGCAGGACGGCGTGCCGGCGCTGCCTCCGCAGCAATGCTCGCAGTCATAGGTGGCAGGGCCCTGGGCGTTGCACGCTCCGTTGCCGCCGACCTCGCACAGCGTGCCGCCCAGGGCACCGCACGAGGCCTGACACGCGTTCGAGATGCAGCTGTAAAGGTTCGCGCAGCCGCAGTCGCTGCAGCACGACCCCTGCGTCTCCCCTGACTCGCACGCTCCGTTGCCGCACACGGGGTCCGGGCCGCCGGTGCTGCTGCTGACGTTGACGCTCGTCGTCGCGCCGGAAGGGTCGCCGCCGCTGCCTCCGACACCGACCGGGTCGCTTCCGCCCTGGTCGCCGCCACCGGCCTGGCCGCTGCCCCCCTGGTCGCTCCCGCCACCCACGCTGG
>JBKJLX010000317.1:0-14555 GCA_046596645.1 Polyangiaceae bacterium | reverse complement strand
CCGGGCGGCACCGGCGGCACCGGCGGCAACGGTCCCGGCGCGATCGTCTCGGTCGGCGTCGGCGCCGGCGGCGACGATCCGGATGCGGGCGCGGGCGGCGGCGACGGCGACGGCGAGGCGGCCAGCGGGAGCGGCGTGGGCGGCTCCGGCGAGGGCGGCGGCGAGGACGGCGACTCCCTGGCCGGCGGCGACTCGGACTCGGGCTGCGACTGCGCCACCACCCCCGGCGCCGCCTCCGGCAACGCCTGGGCCATCGGCGCCCTCGGCTTCGCGATCGCGCTCGTTCGCCGCCGCCGACGGCAAGCCCAGGAGCGCGGCGTCGCACAGGGGGGCCGGACTCCGCAGACCGCCGCGAAGAAGGGCGCCATCGGCTGATCGCGCCGGCCGACGTCGGTTGTGGCACCGCCTCGTCGCGTCTAGGAGGGGCCATGGCCGAGCCTCTCAGCTACACCCTCGAAGGAACGACGGCGGTCGTGCGCATGGATGACGGCAAGGCGAACGCCCTGTCGGACGACATGATCACCGCGCTGACCGCCGCGCTCGACCGCGCGGAGAAGGAGGCGACGGCCATGGTGCTCGCCGGCCGGCCCGAGCGCTTCTGCGCCGGCTTCGACCTCAAGGTGATGATGAGCGGCCCCGACGCAGCGAAGGGCCTCCTGCGACGGGGCTCGGCGCTGCTCATGCGCCTCTACGGTGCCAAGCTGCCGCTGATCATCGCGTGCACCGGCCACGCGCTGGCGGGCGGAGCGCTGATCCTTCTCACCGGCGACGTGCGCATCGGCGCCGCGGGCCCGTACCGCATCGGCCTCAACGAGGTCTCGATCGGCATGCCGGTCCCGGTGCTGGCGATGGAGCTCGCGCGCGACCGCCTGGCCAGCACCGAGCTAGCCCGTGCGACGCTCATGGCGAACATCTACGATCCGGCCGGCGCGGCGACCGCTGGCTACCTCGACGCGGTGGTCGACGCGAGTGACGTGGTGACGCGCGCGCTGGCGGAGGCTACGCGCCTCTCCGCGCTGGCGCTCCCCGCCTACCGCGCGACGAAGACCCGCCTCCGCGGCAAGACCATCGCCCACATCGAGGCCACGCTGGAGGACGACATGCAGAGCCTCCTATCGCCAGCCGGCTGAGCGCTCGGTCCGCCACCAGCTCGACCAGCACCTCCGCGAGCTCGTCCTTCAACCGCTCGCGCTCCAGGCGACGGGGCCGCCCGCGGGCCGGCGAGCCCGTCGCGCTGAAACGTTGCTTCAGTGGTGGAGCAATTAACGTTTCAAAGCGTTTCACAGGGCGCAGATAACGGCCCATTCGCCGCTAAAACGTCGTGGCACGGGCCTCGCTAGTTCCGCCGGCATGCTGTTCCGCCAGCTCTTCGACCGCGACAGCTCGACGTACACCTACCTCCTCGCCGACGAGCGCTCCGGCGACGCGGTCCTGATCGATCCCGTGCTCGAGCAGATCGAGCGGGACCTCCAGCTCGTCTCGGAGCTCGGACTCCGCCTCGCGATGGTGCTCGACACCCATGTCCACGCGGATCACGTGACCGGCGCCGGCGCGCTCCGCGCCCGCACCGGCGCTGCGACGGTCAGTGGCGTCGGCGGCGCCCGCTGCGCCGACCGCCTCGTGGATGCCGGCGAGGTCCTGCGCGTCGGGGACGTCCAGCTCGGGGTCCTCTCCACCCCTGGTCACACCGACGACAGCATCAGCTACCGAGCGGTGGACCGCGTCTTCACCGGGGACGCGCTGCTGATCCGCGCCGCGGGCAGGACGGACTTCCAGAACGGTGACGCCGGGCAGCTGTACGATTCGATCACCGCGCGTCTGTTCACACTCCCCGACGCGACGCTCGTCTATCCCGCCCACGACTACCGCGGCCTCACCGTCTCCACCATCGGGGAGGAGAAGCGCTTCAACGCCCGCATCGCTGGCAAGACGCGGGAGGAGTTCGTCGCGGTGATGAGCTCGCTCCACCTGCCAGCGCCGCAGCGGATTCACGAAGCCGTGCCTGCAAACCGCGCGTGCGGCATGGCAGCGACGCTCCCGGTGCAGGGATGAGCGGCGCCGATCAATGGCCGGTGGAGCGATGAGCACGCTGTTGCTGGTCGCTACGCTCTGCCTGGTCGCAGGTGCTGCGCTCGGTCTCCTCGGCGGAGGTGGGTCCATCCTCGCCGTCCCCGTCCTCGTCTTTGCGGGTGGGCTCGAGCCGCGGTCGGCCATCGCGACGTCGCTGCTGGTGGTCGGCGTGAGCAGCGCCGTCGCGGCCGGTGCGCACGGAGCGCGTGGTCGCGTCGACGTCCGCGCCGGGCTCACCCTGGGGCTCGCATCGATGCTCGGCGCGTACGCGGGCGGCCGCGTCGGTCAGCTGGTGCCTTCCACGGTCCTTCTCGCCGCCTTCACGGCGGTGATGGCGGTCACCGCGCTGGCCATGATGCGTCGGCGCGCCGAGCCGACGGCCGGCCTTCCCCCCGCCTCGTGGATCCGGACGGCCGCGGTCGGGCTGGCCGTTGGCGCGCTCACCGGCCTCGTCGGCGCGGGCGGCGGCTTCATCATCGTCCCCGCGCTCGTCCTCCTGTGCGGGCTGCCCATGCGCCGCGCTATCGGCACCTCTCTCCTCGTCATCTCCCTCAACTCGGTCGCCGGCTTCGCCGGAGCAGCCAGCTCGACCCCCATCGATCTCACGCTGGCCGCTGCCGCCACCGCGGCTGCCACGCTGGGGAGCCTCGCCGGCGTCCTCGCGTCGGCGCGGGTTCCGGTGGGCATGCTACGGGTTGGCTTCGCCTGGCTGGTCCTCGCGATCAGCTTCTTCATGATCCTCCAGCAGCTGCCCGCCGGGGTCTTCCAGGGGCTAAAGGCCTCGGCGTCTCATCTGATCGCGGGGCTGGTCGGGGCCGCCCTGGTGGCCGTGGCGTGGCTCGCGTTCCACCTCCGGCAGTCACTCGGTCGCTCCTCGACGTCTCCCTCGACCAGCAGGTCCATGTCGTGACCCTCTCCCTCCCCTCGATCGTCGGCGCGCTCCTCGGCGGCGCGCTCATCGGCCTCAGCGCCACCCTCATGCTGGTCTTCGCGGGCCGCATCGCAGGGATCAGCGGCATCCTCGGCGGCGTGCTGGTGCCGAGAGCAGGCGACGTCGGCTGGCGCGTCGCCTTCCTGGGCGGGCTGGGCGTGGGGGCGATCCTGCTCGCCCTCGTCGCGCCGGCCACGGTCTCGGCGTCGTCCCCTTCGCCGCTCTGGCTCGTGGTGGTCGCCGGGCTCCTGGTCGGCGTCGGCACCCAGCTCGGCAGCGGGTGCACCAGCGGCCACGGCGTGTGTGGCGTCAGCCGCCTCGCGCCGCGCTCGCTCGCGGCGACGGCGATGTTCATGGCCACCGGCGCAGCGGCCGCCTTCGTGACCCGCCACCTCCTCCGGCTCGGCTCGTGATGGCGCTCGTGGTCCCGGCCATCGCTGGTGTGATCTTCGCGATCGGCCTCGGCGTCTCGGGCATGACGGATCCCGGGAAGGTGATCGCCTTTCTCGACGTGGCCGGGGCCTGGGATCCGAGCCTCGCGTTCGTGATGGCCGGCGCCATCGGCGTCCACTTCGTGTTCGCGCGGCGCGCGCTGGTGAGACCCGTCACGCTCTCCGGAGCGCCCATCGCCCTCCCGACGAAGGTCGGCATCGACGGACGCCTGCTGCTGGGGTCCGCCCTCTTCGGCGTGGGGTGGGGCGCGGCAGGCTTCTGCCCGGGGCCGGCGCTGGTCTCGGCGGTCGGCGGCCTGGGGCTTACTGCGCTCGTGTTCGTGGGCGCCATGGTCGCCGGCATGTTGCTGGTCCTGCGAGGCCTCGGGACCACGAGGTGACGGCCCGGGCCTGGCCTTCGGCCCGCCGACCTTCGACGACGCGCTCACCGATGGCCAGCGACCTCAGGGGACGAGTCGCCGACGGGCCGCGTCGAGGAACTCGGTCCACCTGACAAGGTCGGCGTCGACCTGGGGTGCAACGCCCTCGTGACGCTCCAGCTCGAGCCGAAGGCGCGACGGGTCGAGCTCCACGCCATAGGCGTGTCGGAAGAAGCGGCGAAACGCCAGGAGCGCCAGCAGCTGGGGCTCGAGCGCCCGGGCCAGCACCGCCGGGCGCACCCCCTCGACCTCCGTCATCCCCTGCGAGAGGAGATCTCGGTGCGAGGTGGAGCCCGTCGGCACGCTGGCGTCGATGGTTCGCGCCACGCGCTCCAGGATCGTCTCGAGCGCCGTGTACCACCCGTGAAGGCCCACCGCGCCGACGATCCGCGTCGAGCGGTCGGCGCCAGCGCCGCGCATCTCGCGGAGCGCCGTCGCGGCGTCGAGCGAGCAGCGCTGCATGGCGTCGCGATCGCGTACGAGCTCCGTCGCGAGGCGCGAGAGCTCGGCGAGGCTGCCGCGCTCAGCCGGCGACATCGAGAGGCACTCCGTCGCTCACGACGCGATCGGCAAAGGAGGGGGGTAGCTCCTCGAGGCGCAGGACCTGCGGCATCACAGGCAGTCCGCGCACGAGGTCGACGGTGAGCCTCGAGGTCGCCTCGACGTCCAGCCCCTCGACGACCACATCGACGTCGGAGTGGCCCCCGAAGCCGCCCCACGCGAGCGACCCGATCAGCCACGCGCGGCGCGGCCTCACCGGCGAGGCGCGGAGAGCGGCGTCGAGGCTCGCGCGAACGGCGCCGGGTTCCAGCTCGCCGCCGGCCACCTCCGCCTGCTCGCGACGACGAACGAGGGCCAAGGCGAGCTGTTCCGGCCGCACCATGACGAGAAAGAGTAGCACCCCGGTCGGTCCGTGCCGGGCGCGTCACCGCTTGCCGAGCTGCGCCTCGAGCTCGGCGACGCGACGGAGGGCCTCCTCGGCGCGGGCTTCCTCCCGCTCGGCGCGGGCCGCCTCCCGCTCCTGACCGGTCGGGACCACCTGGCCATCAGCCGTGAGCCATCGCAGCCAATCCGCCTCGACCCCGGACGACGGCCCTGAAACCACGCCGAGCATGAGCCCGGTCACGGGCGACGCCAGGCGCCCCTGATCGTCGAGCGCGCGGCGCCGATAGGTGCGCGTCGACGGGTCGATCGCGTAGCCCTCGAGAACGCCGGTGAACGGGTCGAAGAGGTAGTACTCCGCGACGCGCATGAGCTTCGCGTAGATGTGCATCTTCTCGCCGCGATCGACGCGCTCGGTCGACTCCGAGAGGAGCTCGATGACGACGTCCGGGGTACGGCCCTCCTCCTCCCAGACCACCCAGCTCTTGCGCTCCTTCTTCACGGTGTCCATGACGACGAACACGTCCGGCCCGCGGAAGTCGTTGTTCTTCGCCTGCAGCTCGCTGAAGTAGACGAACATGTTTCCGCCGACGAAGACGTCGTCGCGGTCGCGCCAGGCGTCGTTCAGCACGGTGATGAGCAGGGTCATCTGCTCGACATGACGCCAGGTCTCCATGGGCTCCCCGTCGGTGTGGGGGAGGTCCTCGCCGCGCGGCGGCGGCTTGAAGCCGGGGTTGAGCGGGATCATCGCGAGCTACGCCACAGCGTACCTCCGCGCCCGGGTCCGGCGCAGCGCGCCGGTGCGAGGTCGATCGATTCCCAAAGCGGGCGTGCTACCCAGGTGCCGTGGCGTCGCGTCCGAAGCCCCGCGCTATCTCTCCGACTGGCGTCCTGGCCGCGCTCGGCGAGCTGGTCGGCGCTGCCATCGTCCTCGATGCCCAGCTCCGCATCGTCGGAGCCACGGCGCGGGCCATCGAGCTGCTCGGGACGGAGATCCCGCTCGGTGTGTCGGCGATCAAGGTGCTCTGCGGTCGTTCCGCACAGCGACCGGTGGCCGAGGCCCTGGCGGCGCGCCGCACCGTGGATGCCATCATCGACGCCCCCGAGGGGGACCGCCGCCTGCGCATCCGGGCGATGCCGATCCACGATGGCGACGAGGACGCCGGATGGACCCTGCTTCTATCCGACGAGCCGGGGGGGACCGAGGCCGAGCTCTTCCACGGGATGTGGACGCAGGACGCCGCGACCAAGCGCCTGTTCCGGCTGGTCGAGCGCGCGGCGCGCAGCGAGGCGTCGGTCCTGGTGCGCGGCGAGACCGGGTCGGGCAAGGAGCGGGTCGCCGAGGCGCTTCACCGGCTCTCGCGACGCGCGAGCGGCCCCTTCCGCGCCGTCAACTGCGCGGCGATGCCGCAGGCCCTCCTGGAGAGCGAGCTCTTCGGCCACGTGAAGGGCGCGTTCACCGGCGCCGTGCGAGACGCGGAGGGGCTCTTCGCCTCGGCCGACGGCGGGACGCTCTTCCTCGACGAGGTGGCGGAGATGCCGCTCGAGGTGCAGGCGAAGATGCTGCGCGTCGTGGAGAGCGGCGAGTTCACGCCGGTCGGCGGGCGCGAGGCGCGGCGGGCCGACGTCCGCATCGTGACCGCCACTCACCGACCGCTCCGCCAGGAGGTCGAGCAGGGTCGCTTCCGCGCCGACCTCATGTACCGGCTCCGTGTGATCCCTCTCTTCCTGCCGCCGCTCCGGGAGCGCGGGGACGACGTGATCCTCCTCGCCACCAGGCTCATCGCCATCATGAACCGGAGCAGCGAGCGGCAGGTGGCGACCCTCGCCGAGGGTGCGATGGCCGCGCTCCGCGCCCACGACTGGCCGGGCAACGTCCGCGAGCTCAAGAACGTGCTCGCGTTCGCCTACGTGATGGGGGACGGCCCGGTGCTGGTCACCACCGATCTCCCGCCCGAGATCTCCGGCGCGCTCGCGACCGCTCGGTCGGAGCCCACCTCGGTCGGGCCGCGCAGCTCGGAGGCCGAGCGCATCCGGAGGGCCCTCGACCGCGCGGCGGGGAGCCGGACAAGGGCGGCCAAGGTGCTGGGCGTGAGCCGGGTCACGCTGTGGCGACGCATGAAGGAGCTCGGGCTCGCCGACGGTTGAGCCCGGCGTTCAGCCGCTGGTGCCGGAGGCGAAGAGGACCGTGCCGCCGCCGCTGTAGACGACGAGGTTGCCGTCGTTCTGGATCGCGAGGTATGCGCCCGCGCCCTGAGAGCCGGTGTCGAAGTGCGCCTGCTGGTTGGCATCGTACACGACGAAGTTCCCGTCCCCCTGCATCACCGCGTAGGTCGACCCGGTGCCGGAGCTGCCCGTCGAGAAGAGCGCAGTCGCCCCCTGGTAAAGGACCAGGTTGCCGTCGGCCTGCATGACGAGGCGGAAGCGGCCGTCGCACGACAGGCGACTGTCGCCGATGCGAAGGACCTGCCCCTCGCGCACCACACCGCAGTTGCACTCCCGGTTGGTGCCGCCCCAGGCCTGACCGGTGTTGTCGAGGCAGGTGTCGACCGCGCCGGTGCACGCGTCGCCCGGGCAGCACGGAGCGCCGGTGGCACCGCAGGCGACGCACACCGCGTTCACGCAGGCCTCGGTCGCGCAGTCGACGCCCGCGCCGCAGGTGGTGCCGTCGGGGCAGCCGGGGCAGTCGCCACCGCCGCAGTCGACGCCGCGCTCGTCGCCGTCCTGCACCGCGTTGTCGCAGGCGGCGGCGGTGCAGTTGCCGCTGGCGTCGCACTCGGTGCCGCCGTCGTCCGAGCAGGGCGAGCCGGCCGCCGCGAGGAGTGGCTCGCACACCCCCGCCTGGCACGCCTGGATGCGGCACCCGCTGCCCGTCGCCGGGCACTCGCCCGGCACCTGGCAGGGCCCGCCGCCGCTGGTGGTGGCGGTCGTGGCGTCGGTCCCCGAGCCGCCGCCCGACGACGGATCGCCCGAGGCCGACGTCGGGCTCGACGCCCCGCCGGTGCTGGCCGAGGTGGCGCCGCCGTCGCCGCCGCTCGCGACGCTGCCGCCGTCGGCCGCGGTCGAGCTGCCGCCGCCCGCGTCGCCCGACGACCCCGCCCCCGCGCCAGGACCGCTGGCGCAGCCGGCCGCGAAGAGCGCGAGGAGCAAGTGATGCAGCTTCATGGCGACCGCCATGGTCGCATGGAGACCTCTCAGCGTGCGGCGGGTCGTCTCCGCGCGCCGCGGCCGCCGCCGCCCCACCGGTACGGCTCATCGCGCACGTCGACGTGGACGAACGCCGGGTAGAGCCCGATGCCACCCGCGCCGGCGCGGAGGGCCGCCTCGCGGATCTCGCTCGGCCTCTTGCCCGCGACCGCGATGTCGACGGCCATTCCGCGCACGTGGAAGCTCTTGCGGCTCGTGCCCCGCCCCGGCTCGCGGTGCCCGGAGACGATGGTGAGCGGCGCCCGGCCGAGCTCGTCGGAGATGCGGATGAGGAGGGCCACGAGCCGGGGGTCGATCGCCTGCGGCTCCTCCTCCGTCCCAGGCGTCGCCGAGCGCACCGATCGCGGCGCGAGGAGGAGGGCGAGCTCCCTCATCGGCCCGGGCCGCACGTCGCCGTCGGGTCCGAACGGGACCAGATCGCTCCGCTGGCCGCCTCCCAGGGCGGCGAGGCGGAGCACCGGCAGGGCGGCCTCCCCCGCCCACGCGTCGGCCTCGGCCATGCGCTCGGAGGCGAGGACGACGCCCGCCGGGGAGCCGCGGTCGCCGCCGCCCGCGCTGGCCGCGCCTCCGCGGGCCACGATCGCCGGTGGCGTCGACGACGCCGCGGCCTGCCTCCGCCCGAGGCCGGAGCTCACAAGCGCCAGACAGGCCACGGCCAGGAGGCGGTGGGAGTCGGACGTCCGGGGCGACCAGCGGCGAGCCATGGCGAGCGCGCAGCGTAGCCGCACCTCGATCCGCGCGAAACCGCTGCTAGCTTCGATGGATGTCCTTCGCTGCGGAGCTTCGCTCCGCATGGTGGGCGTGGCTCCTTCCGACGCTCCTCGGCTGCAACACACCGGACGAGAGAGTCGACGAGGGGGCGCAGACCCCGCCCCATGCCCTGGCCGGCACGGCGGGGTCGGCGCAAGCCGCCGCACCATGCGCGTCACCCCTCGGATGCGCTTCCGTCCCGCCGCCGCCCCCTTCGACGTGCGACGCGCCGATCCCGGTGTTCGAGGCGGGCCGCCGGGTGGACGCCGTCTGCGAGGGCGGGGCGGCGTCGGCCGGGCTGACCGTGCTCGATCTGTCGGAGACCTGGGCGCCCCGCGTCCTCGCCGGCGACGCCGTGCACGGGCCGGTGCCCTACCGCGACGCGTACGTCGCGCTCGCTCGCGAGGACCTGGGCGCCGATCCGTCATGGGAGCGCGCCCGCCGCGATCGCTGGCTCGAGCTCTACGGGATCGCGCCGGCGTTCTCCCGCGTGCGCGAGCGCCTCGCCGACGCCGAGCGCCACGGCTGCCACGCGGCCCTGCCCGGCGGCGGCCTCGCCGCCCTCACCGAGCCGATCGACACCTGGCGTTCGCTCGGCAAGCAGCGCGCCGACCGCCTGGAGGCGCGGAGGCTCGAGGCCCTCCTCCGCGCGGCGGCCGCCGCGCGCGGGACCTCGGTCGAGGTCGTGGTGGGTGATCCCGCGCACGCCGCCGAGGTGCGGGCGTTCCGTCGCCTTCGCGGGCGGGAGGAGGCGATCCGCGACCTGCAGGAGCACCTTCGCTGCGATCGCCTTCTCGCCTCGAGCGCCGAGGCCGGCATCCTCGACGCACCGACCATCGAGGCGATGAACGCCTGGTTTCGCCGGCACATGATCGTGTCCTGGCAGCTCGACCTCGACGTCCGCGACGCCCTGGTGACCCCCAGCCGGGAGCTGGACCTCCGCCAGGCGCTGCGCGCGCTGCGCGCGCGCGTGATCGACGCGACCGGGCTGATCGAGGACGGAACCGCCTCGGGAGAGCGTGGAAGGGTGGTGGGGCACCTCCTCGACACCGCCGTGTTCGCGCGCTCGCTGGGCGAGCTCGCCGCCGCCTCGGCCGCGCCGGACCTGGTGGCGAGGGCGACCGACGAGGCGGCGCGAGCGCTGGGGTGGGAGTCGGCGGAGGCCATCGAGGCGCGCATCGCGGGTGGCCTCCCCCCGCGCGTGGCCGTGCGTCTCTCGCCGCCGCCCGCGTACCACGCGAGCCACATGGACCTCGTGGCGATCATCGATCGCGGCGACGTGGTGTTCGACGCGCCGAGGGCGCGCGTTCCCGGCCTCGCCGACGCCCAGCGCAAGGAGCTCCCCACCTTGACCCTGGTCGCGCGGCACGGCGGCACCTCGACCGCCCTCTTCCGGTACCCGACCACCATCGGCGGCTGGCAGCCGGAGGTCACAGCGGCGAACCGGGTGATGCTGGTCCACAAGGAGTCGCCGGCCGGCCCGCGGGTGTGGCGCGATCTCGTCGCCGGCCCCAGCTGGATTCCGCCGGCATCGACGCCGGAGCGAGACCTGGTGCGCCCCAACCTGCAGGGCGGCTGGTCCCCGAAGCTGGACACCTTCGGGCCCCACTACGCGTCGGCTTACGGCCTGGTGATGCTGGTGCACCACCAGCGCGACGCCTCGGGGCAGCTCTTCGACGCCGGCGGCATCCGCACCCACGGGTCCGCCAGCTACGGCTCGATCTTCGAGGGCACCAGCCACGGCTGCCATCGCCTGCACAACCACCGCGCGATCGACCTCGCCGGCTTCCTGCTCGCCCACCGGACGCACGTCGTCCGCGGACCGATGCGGCTCGACCACACGCGCAGCTTCGTCTTCCGCGGCCGCCCGATGCGGCTCGATTTCCCCTCCCGCGGTTTTCGCTACGAGCTCGACCCGCCGGTCGAGGTCGAGGTGCGCGCAGGACGCGTCGTCGGGGACGCGACGGCGCCGCTGCCGCCGATCCCCCTGCCGCGCCACCTCGTCGGTCGCTACGCGCTCGACTGACGGCCTACGGCTTCTTCGCCGGGACGCGCTTCGGCCGCTTGGGCAGATGTCGCAGCCCCATCCACGCGAGCGCCGCGATGTGGCCGGCGACGTCCTCGACCGACGGCTCGCGCTCCACGGTCCACCACTGGCCGACGAAGGTGACCATGCCGACCAGCGCGTGGGCGTAGATCGGCGCCGTCTTCGGGTCGTAGCCCGCGCTCTTGAAGGACGCCGTGAACACGTCCCCCACCCGCTCCGCGACGTCGTTGAGCAGCGACGACAGCCCGCCGCCCGCGGTGGTCACCGGCGCATCGTGGGTGAGGATGGCGAAGCCGTCGGGGTGGTCCTTCACGTAGGTGAGGAACGCAAGCGCCGCGCCTTCCATCCGCTCGCGCGGCGAGCCCGTGGCGATGGCCTCCCCGATGCGCCGCACGAGGTATTCCATCTCGCGATCGATCACGACCGCGTAGAGCCCCTCCTTGCCGCCGAAATGCTCGTACAGCACCGGACGGGACACCTTGGCCCGGTCGGCGATCTCCTCCAGCGAGGCCGCGGCTGTCGCATGGGGATCTGCAACATCTGCCTGTGCCGCAAGCGCAGCGGCGTCACCGAGGACATCGCGACCGGGGTCGCCTCCGACGAGCCCGACCAGGACATCCGCCTCTGCGTGTCGCGCGCGCGGACCGACGTGGAGCTGGCCCTGTGAGGCAGCTCAGGCAGCTCGAGAGGACGACGACCATGATCGAGGCCACCAGGAGCAGGGCGAGAGCCGCGGCGCGTGGTACCTGCGCCAGCTCAACGGCTCGGCCAACCTGGAGGGCGGCCGCGCGTTCCACGTCCTCACCGGGCACCTGAGCCACCAGATCGAGCACCACCTGTTTCCCGACATCCCTGCCGCCCGCTACCCGGAGATGGCCCCGCGCGTGCGCGGCATCTGCCGTCGCCACGGTCAGGCCTACGACACCGGCAGCTTCCGCCGGCAGATGGGCAGCGTCGTCGCGCGTCTGGTGCGCCACGCCCTCCCCACCCGCCACGCGGCGCTCGCCGCGTGACCAGGGCGTGAGGGGATCGCGAGCGGCCGGAGTAGGAAGGTGCAGCGAGGTGGTGTTCGGCGCTTGACGACGCGTCGGGGTCACCCGACGAGAAGCGGGGATGGGCGACGTGGGCATGGCGGCTTTCCTGGGGCGCTTCCACGTCCTGGCCGTGCACCTCCCGATCGGGCTGGTGGTCCTCGCCGGCGCGCTCGAGGCGGCGACGCTGTCGCGGCGACTGCGTGCTCGCCTGGATCCCTCCCTCGGCATCGTGCTCGCCGGCGCGCTCGCCGCCGCGGTGATCGCGTTCGCGCTCGGCTGGCTCCTCGCGTGGGAGGGGGGACAGCCGCCCCGGCTCGTCGAGCTGCACCGCTGGCTGGCGCTGGGGACTGTTGCCGCTGCGGCCGCCGCGTGCGCGACGTGGTGGTGGCACCGGCAACGCAGCGGACCGCGCTGGCTCCACCGCGTCGTCGTGGCGACGCTGCTGGGCACGTTGAGCCTCGCCGCCCACGCCGGGGGGAACATGACCCATGGCGAGGAGTTCCTGGTCGAGCGCGCGCCGCCGGCACTCCGGGGGCTGCTCGGCGCCCCGCCGAAGGAGCGCAGGAGCGAGAGGAGCGAGCGCCCCGCGCGCGCGGCGCCGGCGGCCGACGACCGCCGGGTGTTCGACGACGTCCTCCTCCCCGTCCTCGAGGATCGCTGCGTCCGCTGCCACGGCGAGGACGTGACCAAGGGCGGACTGCGCCTCGACACCGTCGAGGCGATCCTCGCCGGCGGGCGCGCCGGCCCGGGTGTGGTCCCCCGCGACGCCGACGCGAGCCGCGTCGTGATCGCGGTGGAGGCGCCGCCCGCCGACGACGATCACATGCCGCCGGTCGACGAGCCGCAGATGACCGCCGAGGAGATCTCGCTCCTCCGGTTCTGGATCGATCGCGGCGCCAACCGCGATCTACGGGTGGAGGAGCTGATCGTCCCCGACGGTGCGAGGTCGCTCATCACGACCGCCGCCGCGCGCGACGCGCCCGCCCCGCGACCTGCGCGAAGCGCCGCCGTCGCGCAGCCCCCGGCGACGCCGCCCGCGCCGCTCGCCGAGGGCGCCTCCCCCGCCGAGCCGCGCGCAGCAGAGCCCGCGGCGGACCCGCGGGCTGCCGAGCCGTCGGTTGCAGCACCTCCTTCTGGCCCAGCGGCATCCTCGGCCTGGACCGCGGTCCAGGCCATTTTCTCGGCGAAGTGCAGCGCCTGCCACGGTCCCGCCAAGCAGAAGGGCGGCCTGCGCACCGACTCCGTCGCTCATCTGCTGCGTGGGGGCGAGAGCGGCCCCGCCGTCGTCCGCGGGGATCTGCGCCGCGGCACGCTCCTCGAGCGCGTCCACCTGCCGCAGGGCGACGAGTTTCACATGCCGCCGAAGGGCGAGCTGCAGCTCGAGCCTCACGAGCTGCAGCTCATCCAGGCATGGATCGCGCCCTCCGCTGCAGCGGGGACGCCGACGTCGCCGCGGGCCGCAGACGCGAAGCCCGCCGTCGGCGCGGCTGCCCCCGCCGGCGACGGCGCCCCGGCGGGCGCGGAGGCCGCGGTGCCGAGCGGCGCCGTAGGCGGCGACGGCGCGAGGAAGGACGCGGGCACAGCGCAGGCGGGAGACCGCGACGCCCCAGGCGCGTCCGGCGACGCGACCGAGGCGGCCGCGCCACCCTCCCCGGCGCAGGCGCCGGCGACGAGCTCGGGCTGCGTGGGCTGCGCCGTCGGCGGCCGCGGGCTCGAAGCTCCGGGTGCGATCGCGGCGCTGGTCCTCGCCGTCGCGCTCGCCGTGCGTCGTCGACCGCGCCGCTCCCGACGCACCGCTCGCTCCCCGAGCGCAATTCACGCACGCGCGCAGGTACCGATCAGACCTGGCGGTCCCGCCCGGCATGCCAGCGCCGAGCCTCGAGGAGCCCGGCGCGGCATCAAGGGCAGCTCGCCTCGTCCTCGCCCTCGGCGCAGTCGGGCGTCCCGTCGCAGACGCGCTCGGCGACCAGGATCCGACCGTCGGGGCACTGCTTGAGCTGCAGGCACTCGAGCCACACCGGGCTGGTGTGGGCTGGATCGCAGTCGAGCTCGGGGACGCCGCACAGGATGGCGTGCACCGCCTCGTGGTAGATGACCTCGCGCAGGACGACGGTGAACGTGTCGCACTCCGGCAGGTAGAAGCCGGTGACGACCGACCCGCCGGGCGTGGTCACGCAGGTGCCGGTCTCGTTCTTGTCGCACTCTACCAGCTCGGGGTCCCGCTCCACGCGTGGCAGCTCCCGCCGGGACAGGGGCAAGCCGGTGACGCGGCTCGCGCACACCTCGAGCTGCCGGTAGAGGTCCTGCTCGTCGGCGGTCAGCTCCTCCGTCTCCTCCGGGCAGCCCACGACGGTCGTGTCACCGCACCCGCCGCTCGAGGCGACCGCCGCCGGCCCGGCGAGGACTGCGGCCGCGAACGCCCGCCCCGCCCTCCCCCACGCGCTCCCGCGCGCCGTCGATGGCAGCATCGGAGAACGGTAGCGCGTCCCCAGAGCCGCTCAATCCCTCCCGTCAGGCCCTGGGCTTGCCCCCGGCTCCGCGACGCTCCGCGACGTCGGCGAGCGAGGCGAGATCCTCCAGCCACGCGACGGTGCCGCTCACGTAGGCCGGCGCGATCGCGACCAGCGCCTCGAGCGCGCGCGCGACGACGGCGGCGCCGTTGTAGGGGCCGGCCGAGGCGGGGACCTCCTCTGCGGCGCGCGCGGTGGCCGCGCTCGCCCGGACCTCGGCGAGGATCCTCGTGGAACGGGCGGCAGCTGCCGG
>JBKJLX010000209.1:0-11100 GCA_046596645.1 Polyangiaceae bacterium | reverse complement strand
CATGCGCAGCTGAGCAGCCATTCGCAGCGGCCCAGCGCGCGTGCCGCTCCACGCAGCCCTGTGCACGAGCGGCTGACCTCGTCGGCGCCGATGCCGTCATCGACGCTGCACTTCGGGCCCCGCAACTTCACGTCAGCATGGTGGTCGGTGCCGATTGTCGGGTCCTCGCCATTGAGGCCTGTGCGAGGCGATCGCGCTCCGGGTTCTAGACGTGGCGGGGCGGCGCGCGTGCTGATTGAGGAGCTCTTCGCCTTGGCGCCCATTTCGCGCTCGGTCAGGGATCGGCGGCGCCGTTGGCGCGCAAGCGCGGCCCTACCTCGAGCAGCTCCGCCGCCGAGGGCGACGGGGTAGCCGCCGCGAGCGACCACACGTGGAGGCCCGGGTCGCGTGACAGAAACGCACTCTTCGCACGCGACGCCCGTCACTTCGTCGAGGGCTGGCGGACGGTCGCCCGGCTTGTCCACGCGACGGCCGGACCGTCTGGCGCGATCGCGTTCGCGGCGCCAGCGCACGATGGATGCGCATCGCACAGGCGACCACGGGCGACCACGGGCGACCACGGGCGACCACGACCCAGAAGGCTGCCGGCGCGCTGGCACCACCTGCTAGGGTGCGCGCCCTGAGACAGCCATGAATCAACCCGCCGACCCCAGTTCCCGTCATCGCTCGCACCTCGTGCCCGTCCGCGGCGGCTGGTCAGCTTGGCGGTGGGTCGTCTTGCGCGGGGCCGGCTTCCCGGCGCAGCACCTGCTCGCCCTCGGCGCCGAACGGTCTGCGGCGCTCGCCGACCAGACCATTGCGCAGGAGGGCACGTTACGGCGACGCGTGCTCGACGTCCTGGGCCAGCTCCCGATCGAGCCGGTCACCGGCGACCGCGCCGAGAACAAGGTGCGACGACGGCGGCGACTCCTCCTCGAGCGGGTTGCCGCCGAGGAACCGCTCGCCCGCGAGACGCTCACGGAGATCGCGGCCGCGCTCCCCGCCGAGGCGGCAACACTCGGTGAGCTCGCCGCGACGACGGCCGACCTCAGCGCGACGTTCGACCGCGAGTCGACCGACGTGAGCGCTGCTCTGCGGCGCGCCGCGGCCGAGCCCGCGTTCCGCGAGGCGATGATCTGGCAGAACCGCAACGCGCTGCGGACCGGGAGCGACAAGCTCGCCGCCGCACCGGTCGGCCGACGCGACTCGCAGACGCGGCAGCACGAGCGCATGGTCGCGAGCTACCTGCAGCGGTACTGCTCCAAGAACGAGTCGATCGGGTTCTTCGGCCCGGTGGGCTGGGCCCGCTGGGTCGACGAAGGTCCGGCCGTCGGCATCCGGGTCGGCCCGGCGCTGGTCGCGCGGCGCCGCGTCGATTTCGAGGGCTGGACGATCGACGCTCTCGCGGCAAAGCTGACCGCGCTGGACGGTATCCGGCCATGGCTGCGGCCTCGCCTGCTTCCGTACTTTCACCTCGATGGCACGCGCCTCCACATCCCGACGCGTCCGCCGGTGGACCTCCCTCCGGAGCAGGCGCGCGTGCTTGCGATGTGCGACGGGACGGTCAGCGCGCGCGACATCGCGCACCGGCTGGCCGACGGCGGCGACGGCCCGGCGCCGACCGTCGAGGAGCTGTGCGCCCAGCTCGAGGTGGCGAGAGGCATGGGCATCATCGCGTGGGCCCTCGAGGTGCCTGAACACCCGCGACCGGAGACCTTGCTCGAGGCGCGCCTGCGGGAGATCGGTGATCCCGCCATTCGGGACCCCGGGCTCGCCGCGCTCGCGGAGTTGACCTCCGCCCGCGACGCGGTGGCGAGTGCGGCCGGCGACGCCGACCTGCTCGACCACGCGATGGGGCGCCTCGAGGAGACATTCACGCGCCTCACCGGGCAAGCACCCACGCGCAACGAGGGCAAGGTCTTCGCCGCCCGCACCCTCGTCTACGAGGACTGCCAGCGTGACGTGGAGGTCGACCTCGGTCCGCAGCTCATGGAGCGCCTGGCCGCGCCCCTCGAGCTGCTCCTGGTCAGCGCCCGCTGGTTCACGCTGCAGGTCGCGCGACGCTACCGCGCGGCGATGAGGGAGCTTCACGCCGCCGCAGCGGCGCAGGCGGGGGACGGGCCGGTCGACATCGCCACCGTCCACGCCGCGCTGATGCGAACGCGCGACCTCGTCGCGGAAAAGCCAATGCTCGAGACACCGCCGGCGATCTCTGAGATCATGGCCGAGCTTCAGCGCCGCTGGAGCGTCATCCTCGATGTCCGTCCAGGCGAGCGGCGCATCGAGCGACGGTCGGCCGACCTGGCGGCGCGCGTCGCCGAGGCGTTCGAGGCCCCCGGGCCGGGGTGGCCCGCCGCGCGGCACCTTTCGCCTGACGTGCTGATCGCGGCGTCGGACGTCGATGCGTTCGCGCGGGGGGAGTTCCAGGCGGTCGTTGGCGAGATCCACATCTCCAACTCGATGATGGCGTCGCTGTTCACGAAGCAGCACCCACGCCCGGAGGACCTCCTCGAGGCGGTTCACGCCGATCAGGCGACGCCATTCATCGTGCCGATGCTTCCGAAGGAGTTCCAGCTCCTTCGCAACTCGTACGGCTTCCTGGAGCAGGACCGACGAATCATACATTACGAGTTCTCGCCGGATCCCCCGCCCGAGCCGCGCGACAACGCGCTCCGAGCGGGTGACCTCGTGATGGAGGTGGGCCCGGCCGGGGACGTCGTGCGCACGCGCGACGGCAGCCGCAGCTTCGACATCATCGAGTTCCTCGGCATGCTCCTGTCCGTGTTCTGCTCCGGTGACTTCTCGATCCTGCCCGGGGCTTCCCACTCGCCACGGATCACCGTCGACGGCGTCGTGATCTGGCGCGAGAAGTGGCAGTTCCCGGTGTCGACGCTCCGCTTCGCGACGGGAACTGAGCCGCTGGACCGCTTTCGCGAGATGCGTCGCTGGGCGACGCGGAGCGGTCTGCCGCGGTTCCTCTTCATCAAGGTGCCGGTCGAGCGGAAGCCGACGTTCGTCGATCTGCACGCGCCGCCCTCGGCGGAGATCGTGTCGCGGCTCGTGAGAGTCACCGCCGAGAGCGATCCCGCGGGCGTGGTCTCGTTCAGCGAGATGCTGCCGGCGCTGGACCAGGCTTGGCTGCCCGACGGGGAAGGCCGTCGCTACACCTCGGAGCTACGGATGGTGATGCTCGATCCGAAGCCCTGGTGCACCTGACCCCGGCCGCGTCCGGCGCCAGCTATTGTGGCGAGCCGTTCACCTCTCCGCTGGATCGCTGCGCACCGGTCGCACTCGCCCGCGCGCGGCGGGCGGCTCTTCCGGAAAAAAGCACGCCACCCGGTGGTGCGTCCCCGGCTCGAGCTCGAGCAGCCTGGGCACCTCGACGTCGCACTTGCCCGGCTGCGCCCGCGGGCACCGCGGATGGAACGGGCACCCCGCGGGAACGTCGAGCGCGCTCGCGGGCTCGCCGAGGAGACGCAGGCGGTGGCTCTGCTCGTCGGTGAAGCCGGAGCGGGCGGGGCGCGAGCCGACCAGCGCGCGCGTGTACGGGTGCAAGCTGCGCTTGAGCACCGCGAAGGTGGGCCCGCTCTCCACGATGCGGCCGAGATACATGACCACGGTGCGGTGCGAGAGGTACTCGACCGCGCGCAGGTCGTGGGAGATGAGCACGTAGGAGAGCTGGCTCTCGTACTGCAGCCGCGCGAGCAGGTTGAGCACCTGGGCGCGCACCGAGGGGTCGAGCGAGCTCGTCGGCTCGTCGAGCACCACCAGCTCCGGCCGCACCGCGAGCGCCCGCGCGATGGCGATGCGCTGCCGCTCGCCGCCCGAGAACTCGTGGGGGAAGCGCGCCATCGTCACCGGCGGCAGGCCGACGCGGTGCAGCTGCTTGGCGACGACATCGACCATCCTCCGCCCGCCGAGCAGGTCGTGGATCTCGACGCCCTCGCCGACGATCTCGCGCACCGTCATGCGCGGGTTGAGCGTCCCCGCCGGGTCCTGGAAGACGATCTGCATGCGCCGACGCAGCGCGCGCAGCGACTTCGTCCCCAGGTGCGTGACGTCGTGGTCCTCGAACATCACGCGGCCGAAGGTCGCCTCCTCCAGGCGCAGCAGCACGCGGCCGAGCGTGCTCTTGCCGGAGCCCGACTCGCCGACCACCGCGAGCGTCTCGCCCTTGCGCAGGTAGAGCGACACCTCCTCCACCGCATGCACGAAGCGCGCGGCGCCGAAGAGCCCGCGCCGGATCGGATAGAGCTTGGTGACGCCCTCCGCGAGGAGAATGGGCCGCTCCTCCTTGGGCCGGGGGACGAGCGCGAACGGCTGCTCCTCACCAGTCTCCTGGAGGGGCGCCATCGACGGCGGGACGCCGATCGAAAGCGGCGCCGGCTCGTCCTCGGGTTCGCCCGGCGCGTCGGTCACGCCTCGACGAAGCCCTCTTCGCTGGCCTCCCACACCTTCATCGCCTTCCAGTCGACGAGCAGCAGGCCGTGGGTGCGCGCGAGCTCGGCGAGGCGCGGGGCGACGGCGAGGGGGTTCCCGGCAAGCCCGAGCACGCGCACGGTGCCGCCCTTCTCGCCCTCCACGCCCTGCACCGTGCCGTAGACGATGGAGTCGCCGAGCGGGACCGCGAAGCCGCCGCGCGCGGTGCCGCGGTGACCGTGGATCGCGAGCGCGCGCGGCTCGGGCGCGCTCAGCGCCTTGACGACCTCGGAGCGCGTGATGCGTTGCCCCGCGAGCGGGCTGGGGATGCGCGTGCGCACGTGGCAGCGCGGGTAGGCGCCGGGCTTGCCGGTCGCCGCCGCGGCGCGGATCGCCTCGCGCTCCTCCTCGACGGTGCTGCGCAGGGCGGCCGAGACCAGCTCCACCTGGCGCCAGTCGATCGCAGGAAGCGCCAGGCCGTCGTCGCGGCGGATGTCCTCCAGCTCGGGCAGCGCGTCGTCGCGCGTCGCCTCCTCGTGGGTGAGGGCGGCGTCGGTCCGCACGAGGCGCAGCGTCACCGAGCCAGCGTCGGCGATGGCGGCGCGGCCGTCGGGCTCGGCCTTCACCACCTTCCACGGCGCGCCGCGGACCTCGAGCACGGCATCGGCGCGTGCGAACGAGGGCGGCAGATCGGTCGCCTCGAGCTCGGTCTCGGCGAGGGTCTCGCCCGTCTCGTGGTCCACCAGGCGCGCGGTGATCATGGCCGCGACGTTATCAGCGCTGGTCGTCGGGCGGGGGCTTCGACGGGTCGGCGGGGGCCGCCTCCGCGGCCTCGCGGCAAGCGACCACTCGGAAGCGGACGGCGCGCCCCTCCGGCGTCGCCAGCAGCAGGCGATCGCCCACCGCCGCGACCGGCTCGCCCTGCCCCAGGCTCGGCTCCACCGAGACCGGGCCCAGCGCGGTCGCGCGGTCGTCGACGCGCGCGAGCGCGTGCGCGCCCTTCAGCGACGAGACCGCGATCCACCCCGTCCCGCCGCCGAAGCCGAGCAGCTCGGGCACGCCGTCGTCCACGTCCTCGTCGACCAGCGGGCGCGCCTCGCCGACCCCGCCCGGGCCCACGTACGCGGCGCGCACGGTCCCGCCGCCGCCGCCGGTGGGAGACACATCGTCGCGCCACGCGACCACCGCGCCGCCGTCGGCGCCCGGCGCGAGATCGAACCCGAGCACCGTGCCCTCGCGCGGGGTCACGCGCGCGGCCCCGCCGGTCGCAGCGCCCAGCTCGTCGAGCGGCAGGACCTCGATCCACGAGGCCTCGATGCGCTCGCCGCCGGACTCCTCGTCGACCTCGTCGTCGTCGACGGTGTCGATCGCCTCCTTGGGTCGCGCGGGCTTCCGGACGACGCCGCCGCGCGCGAGGTACGCCAGCCAGAACCCGCCGGGACGCGGGACGAGGCGTGGCGACTCCGCCTCCGTCCCCTTGGCGGTGACGGTGCGAGCGGCGGTCGCCGTCCCCAAGTCGGCGATCCGGAACGACGAGACGGCGATCTGCGCCGCGTCGCCTGCGGTCTCGTCCCAGGCCACCAGCGCGCGCTCACCGGACGCGGCGAGGTCGATCGCCATCGACTCGTCGCGCCCCTGCGAGAGCTCGGCGCCCCACGTCACGTCAGCGCCGACGACGCGGGCCAGACGCAGCGCCGACGACGCGGGCCAGACGCAGCGCGCGGCCGCCGGCGTTGGGCTCGAGCAGCGCGACCAGCAGCGCCCCGTCGGGCGCCGTGGCGACCACCGGCGCCTCGACGTCGCCGCGCGAGCGCGCGAGCCGGATCACCCGGCCCTCGCGCCCGTCCGGCCCCATCCGCACGATGCTGGCGATCGATCCCCCCTCGCCGTCGCGCAGGGCGCCGATGGCGAAGCCGTCCTTGGTGGCAATCCCGCGGCCGAGGACGACCGCGAAGGGCGACGCCGAGAGATCGTCGTCGACGCTCGGCGCGTCGAGCCCGGGAATGCCGGGCGGCGTGTCGGTCGGCGCGTCGGGCCTCCTCGTCGGCGCCTCGCCCACCACGAAGCTCTCGTCCTGCACCACCGGCGCGCAGCGGGCCGGCGTGGGGACCCGCGCGGAGGCCGCTGTCGAGGGTGCCGAATCGGCAGGGATCTCGCCGGGGAGCGCGGGGGGCGCGAGGTCGGCGAGGTCGGGATCCTCCGCGCTGCGGGCGTAGATCCACCCGACGAAGGCCACCAGCGCCACCGCGGCGCCGAGGGCGACCATGGCGCCGGCGCCGGTGCTTCGATCGGGCGTGGCGCCGCGGGCGCCGCGCGGCGCCAGCGGGGAGGGCCCCTCGCCGCTCGGCGCCTTCGGCTTGTCGGTCGGCATGGCGAGCGCGACCGCAGTACTACGGGCGCCGGCCCGGCGGTATACCGGGCCCGCGTGCGTACGGCCTCGTTCACCCCGACCGCTCTCCTCGCGCGCCTGCAAGAGCGCGTCTTCGACCGGGTGAAGGTCGACGCCGAGTGGGAGCCGCAGGTGCGGGCGGCCGCGCGCGAGGGCACGGTCGTCTATGCCCTGCGCTCTGCGTCGCTGGTCGACTTCCTCGCGCTGGGGGGCCTCGCGCGGCGCCTCGGCCTGCCCCCGGTCGAGCTGGGAGACGACATCACGCCGGTGGGCGGTCTGCCCGCGCCGCTCACGACGCGCTGGGCGGCCGCGGACCCGGCGGCCCGCCTCGAGCGGTCGCTGGACGCCGGGCGCAGCCCGGTCGTGTTCCTGAAGCGCGCCGCCGGCGCCTTCTCCTCGCTGGCTGCGCGCAACCCCGCGCGTCACGGCCTCGCCGCGGGGGACGACGGGCTCGCCGCGCTGGTCGAGCGGCAACGGCGCGGCGACGTCGACCTGGTCCTCGTCCCCCAGGTCTTCCTGTGGTCGGTCGCGCCCGAGGCGCGCAGCCCCGGCGTGATCGACGTGCTCTTCGGGCGCAACGACATGCCTGGCGACGCGCGCGCGCTCCTCCAGGCGGCGTTCGCCTACCGCCACGGCACGCTGCGCGCAGGCGCGCCGCTGTCCCTGCGCGACTTCCTCGCCGCGCAAGAGGACGCCGACGACGCTGCCCTGGTCCGCCGCCTCACCTACGTGCTCCTCGGGCGGCTGGAGCGCGAGCGGCGCGCGGTGGTCGGCCCGGCGCACAAGCAAGAGGGCCGCATCCGGGAAGAGGTGCTGCGATCCTCGCGCCTTCGGGGCGCCATCCGCGATCTGGCGGGGAACGATCCGGCGGCGCGCGCCGCCCTGGTCGACAAGGCGGACGGCATGCTGCGCGAGCTGGTCGCCGAGCCCGACGCACGGATGACCCGCGCCATGGAGCCGCTGCTCGACACCCTGGCGCGGCGCGTGTTCTCCGGGGTCGATGTCGACGCCGAGGGCATGGAGCGGGTGCGCGAGGCGTCACGCCGCGGCGTCGTCGTCTTCCTCCCCAGCCACAAGAGCCATGTCGACTACCTCCTGCTCTCCTGGGCGCTGCGCAAGCACTGGCTGGAGCTTCCGCTGGTCGCCGCCGGCGACAACCTCGCCTTCTTCCCGCTGGGCGCGGTGCTGCGGCGCGGCGGCGCGTTCTTCATCCGCCGCAAATTTCGCGGCGACCGGCTCTACGGCGCGGTGGTCGACGCCTACGTCCGGCGACTGCTGCGCGACGGCTGGGCGCTGGAGCTGTTCCTGGAGGGCGGCCGCTCGCGCACCGGCAAGCTGCGGCCCCCGCAGGTGGGGATGCTGAACCTGGTCGTCGACGCCGCGCTCGCACTGGATGGGCGCGAGGTGTTCTTCGTTCCGGTGAGCGTCGGCTACGAGCGCATGCTGGAGGAGGGGGAGCTCTCGCGCGAGAAGGAGGGCGCCGAGAAGCGGAAGGAGGACGCTCGTTCGCTCCTCTCCGCCCTCGCGACGCTGCGCGAGCCGTGGGGTCGCGCCAACGTGCAGATCGGAACGATCCTCTCGCTGTCCGGAGTGCGGCGGCAGCTCGCCCTTCCGGAGATGGGCACGCTCGCGCCGGCCAAGCGCCGCTCGGTGGTGAACCGCGTCGCGTTCCAGTCGATGCGCGAGATCAACCGGGTGACCGCGGTCACCGCCGGCGCGCTGGTGGCGACGGCGCTGCTGGGCGACGCCGGGCGCGGCCTCTCCCACACCGACCTCCTCGCCGCCTGCGAGCGGCTGCTCGCCTTCTCCCGCCACGCCGGTGCGCGCACCACCCCCGGCGTCGCCTCGCCCGCCGGGGTGCTTCGCCCGTGGGCGGTGCGCGACGCCCTCGAGGTCTTCGTTCGCGGACGGCTGGTGGAGCGGCGCGCGGCGCTCGCCACACGCGGCCCCGACGACGTGGTGTGGACGGTGCCGGAAGCGGCGCGGGCCAAGCTCGATCTCTCCAAGAACGCGATGGCGCACCTCTTCGTCGATCGCGGCCTGGTCGCGCTGGCGCTGCTCGCGGCGCCCGGCCGCGCGGTGAACCGCCGACGCCTCGCCGACGAGGTGCTGTGGCTGGCGCGGCTCTTCCGGCACGAGTTTCTTTTCCGCACCGAGGTTCCGTACGAGAAGGTGTTCGACGAGGGCCTGGCGGACATGACGACCTGGGGCGAGGTGGAGCTATCCGCGGACGGGACGGCGCGCCCGGGACCGGGGCGGCTCGGCGCCAGCGGCGAGGCGTGGCTCCTCGTGCACGCGCGCGCCCTGGGGGCCTTCGTCGAGGGCTACGTGGTGGCGGCCCGCGCGCTGCGCTCGCTGCTCCGCGCTGCGCGCCCCGAGAAGGACCTGTGGAAGCACGCCCTGCGCGAGGGCGAGTCGATGTTCCTGGCCCGGGAGATCGAGCGCCGCGAGGCACTGTCACGCCCCATCCTCGAGGCGGCCTTCGCGAGCTTCGTGGATCTGGGTGCGCTGCGCCGCACCCGGGGCGAGGAGCTGGAGCTGACCGACGCCTACGCCTCCGCCGACGCGCTGGCCGCGCTCGAGGCGCGCATCGCCGCCGTGGTCCCGCGCGCGGGGGACGAGGCGCCATGACGCGTCGATCGCTCGCGGCGACCGCGCTCTGCCCGCTTGCCGGATGTCTTGGTGGCTGGTGAGTCGATCGCTAGACTTCTGCGGTGAACCTCGTCGACGAGCTGCACGCGGTCGCTGGCGCGATGCGAGCGGCGGGCATCTGCTACGCGATCTGCGGCGGCATCGCGGTGACGATCCATGGGGCGACGCGCACCACGAAGGACATCGATCTGCTCGTGGCGCGCATCGACGTCCCGCGGGTGCTGGAGGTGCTTCGCCCGCTCGGGTATGCCTTCGTTGCGCTGCCGATGACGTTCGACGCCGGGACCGATCGCGAGCGGCACGTACAGCGCGTCAGCAAGCTGGAGGCGCAGGAGCACCTGATGGTGGACCTGCTGATCGCCGAGGCAGCGTTCGACGGATTGCTGTCAGATCGCCTGGAGATCGAGCTGCCGCAAGGACCCCTTTCGGTCGTCCCTCTCCACGTCCTCATGAAGATGAAGCGGCTCGCCGGCCGCTCGCAGGATCAGGCCGACCTCGAGGCGCTGAGGCAGCTCGATGAGGCCTGACATGTCGCCCGCGGCCGTCGCGGCGCGGCTCGAGCGCCTGCGCGCTCTCCACGTCCCGGAGACGGCGGACGAGGGCCGGCGGCGCCTGGTCCCGCCCCGGAGAGACCTCCTGCTCGCCGAGGCGGTCGCCCACCGCCTCTCCGAGCTCCGTGCTCTCTGCGAGCTCACGACCCACCTGCACGCGGCCAGGCCGCGACGATGAGCGGCAGGGGCGCCGGTACAGGAGGATTCGCCGGCGCACGGCAGCTGTGGATGGCGCTCGGCCTGGGTGCCGCCCTCGGCGCCGCAGGCTGCGTCGGCGCGCCCTCGCCGCTCTCTCCCGGGCTGCGCGGCTCCATCGGCCTGCCCCACCAGGGCAGCCTGACCGACGGGGTCGCCCTGCCCGAGCGCGGCGAGGGCTTCGTCCGCTTCCGGAAGGACTCCGTGAGGTGGGGCAACCCGCGGCTGGTCTCCACCATCGAGCACGCAGCGCGCGCCGTGCGCGAGCGCGCTCCCGGCGGGCCGCCGCTCCTGGTGGCCGATCTCTCGGAGCGCTTCGGCGGCCAGCACGATCGGCACCGATCGCACCGCACCGGCCGCGACGTCGACCTCCCCTACTTCGTGACCTCGGCCGACGGGCGGCCCGTCCCCTCCCCCGGCTTCGTGAAGATCGGGCCCGACGGACTGGGCAAGCCGGAGGGCGGCTCGCGCTGGCTGCGCATCGACGTCCGCCGCTCCTGGGAGCTGGTCAAGGGTCTGGTGGAGGCGCCAGAGAGCAACGTGCAGTGGATCTTCTGCGCGCGCTGGCTGGAGGCCATGATCGCGGAGTGGGCGATCGCGAAGGGCGAGGACCCGGAGCTGGTCTGGCACGCCGAGGTGGTGATGAAGCAGCCGGGCGACGCCGCTCCCCACGACGATCACTTCCATGTGCGCCTGGCGTGCACGGCGGACGAGGCGGTGGCCGGGTGCGACGGTGGCCCGCGCTGGGCGTGGCACCCTGCCTTGCCGACGCTGGAGACGAGCTGGCTGGCGTCGATCCTGGAGCCCGAGGGCGAGGCGGCCGCGCTGGCCGGCAGCCCGATCGGGACCGGCGCCGCGCACGGCGCGCCGTGAGCGAGCCGGCCGCGCGCGCCGGGGAGGCGGGCCTCCTCGCGC
>JBKJLX010000131.1:0-31481 GCA_046596645.1 Polyangiaceae bacterium | reverse complement strand
CGCGGAGGCCGCGGGCGACGACGCTGCCGCCTCCGGTGGCCTCGCCGACGCGGCCGGCGCCGCGCCCGTCGCCGCAGCCACTGCGCTGGCGGACGGCATCGGCATCGCGACCGGCTCCGGGGTCCCTGTCGCGGTTGGCGCGACGACCGGGGCCGACTGGACCGTCGGCGCGCCCGGCGCGGCTGCGCTCGCGCCGCGCCCCCTGAGGTGCACCACACCGAAGAGGGCAGCAGCGACCACCATGACTCCGCACGCGACGCCAGCGACCGCCGCCCGGGTGTGCGACGAGCGCCGCGCCGGCTCCCCGGTCGAGACGACCGGGCTGGGGGTGAGGTCGGCGAGGAGCGCCGCCCGCATGGATGCGTCGTGCGCGGCCCATGCGGCCGGAGGCACCGCCGCCGCGGGTGACGCGCCGCCCAGTGCGCGCTCCATGGCGCGCGCGCAGAGGGTGGCCACCGCCTCCGATGGCGCGAAGGGCCCCAGCGGGTGTGTGGGGACGAACCCTTCCGGCAGCATCATCGTCCCGTGGGCGCCGGCGCGTGGACCGGACGCGGAGCGCGCCTCCGCCGTCGCCAGCGCGGCGAGCACGCGCTCGAGCGCTGCACCTGCCTCGAGGGCAGATGGCCTGGCGTTCGGGTCCTTGGCGAGCATGCGCTCCACGATGTCAGCCAGCTCCTTCGGCACGCGGCCCGACGCGGCCGGACCGCTCGTCGCCCCCGATGCGTCCAGACGCGTCGGGGCGGCGAGCTGGTGCATGATGCTCACCTCCTGCACGGAGGGCAAAAGGTCGGTTTCTTGCTGGAAGACGTGCCGGCCCGCGATCATCTCGTGGACGATGAGGCCCGCGGCATAGACGTCCGCCCCCGGGCCGACATCGCCGCCGAAGATCTGCTCCGGCGCCATGTAGTGCAGCGTCCCCAGGCGCTGCCCTGCCGGCACCACCGTGGTGCGGAGCGCGCTGGTGCGGATCTTGGCGAGCCCAAAATCGATGATCTTCACGCGACCGCCCGGCAGAACGACCACGTTCTCCGGCTTCAGATCGCGGTGGAGGATCCCGCCGGCGTGGACGGCAGCCAGCCCGTCGAGCAGCTGGATGCCGTAGGCCAGCGCGTCCTCCAGGGCGAAGCCGCGCGATCGCCAGACCAGCTCGCGGAGCGTCTTCGCCCCGTCGAGGAACTCCATGACGATGTAGACGACGGCGTCGTCCGTGATCCCGCCGTCGATCACCTTGACCAGGTTGTCGTGGGTGAGCCGCGCGCCAGCCTGGGCCTCGCGCTTCATCCGCTCCTTGAACAGGTCGTCGCTGGTGCGGCGGAGCGGGAGCACCTTGATGGCGACGGGCTGATCGAGGAACTGGTTCCGCGCCAGGTAGACCTCGCCCATGCCGCCGCGACCGAGCAGTCGCTCGATGCGGTACTTCCCGAGGAATTCCTGCCCCGGGTCGAACACGGCGTCTTCGGTGGATCTCATGCGTCGGGCCTGGCAGGCGAGGATACCGGAGGCTCGTCGCGCGGGATCGCTCAGAAGCCCAGGAAGAGCAGAGCTGCACCGATCGCGCCGAGCACGATCACGGTGGCCAGCACGACGAGCGCGAAGGTGCGCCACGAGCTCTCGTCGTGCGGCGCGCTCGTTGCCCTCGTCGGATCCGCGGCGATCGCGACGGGAGGCGGAGTGGGCGTGAAGGCAGCCATCGCCAGGGTCACCGGCGGAGCGTGGCGGTTCGCCACGCCGCTCTGCATCGTGTGCACACCTGGTGAGCGCGCCGTCCTCGGGACCGACGTCGGCTCGATCGTTGGCAGTGCAACGGTCGCCAGCTCCGGCGGCGCGTCCCGCGTCGGTCCGTCCAGCGTCGAGGGGTCGGAGGGCGCGGCGTGCGTCTCCTCCACCAGCGTCGCGGGGTCGAGCGTCTCCATCGCCATGGTGACGAGCTGTCGCGGTGGGGGGGGCGCGGCCGCCGTCGCCGCGGGCGCCTTGCCGGTCCGCACCGCGGCGCGCGCGACCTCGATCGCCTTGCGGAACGCCGCCGCGTCGTCGTAGCGATCGTCGCGCTCCCTGGCGGTGGCCCGCGCGACCAGCGCGTCCACCGCGCGCGGGAGGCCAGGCACCAGCGAGGAGGGCGGCGCCAGGTTGGCGCCCTGGATCTGCCGCTTGGCGAGCTCGATGGCGTCGTTGCAGCCGTCGAAGGGGAACTTGCCGACCAGCATCGCCCAGAGCACCAGCCCCATCGCGTACACGTCGGCGCGCGCGTCGATCTTCTGCGAGCCCAGCACCTGCTCGGGCGCCAGATAGCGCGGGGTGCCCACCGTGACCCCCTCGTCGGTGGGCACGACGGGGGGCGCGATGCCGCTGGCGGTGCGGAGCACCTTGGCGACGCCGAAGTCGAGGACCTTCACCACCCAGCCCGAGGACTGCCGCTCGTCGGCGAGGAACACGTTCTCCGGCTTCACGTCGCGGTGGACGATGCCGATGGCGTGCGCTTCGGCGAGCCCCCGCAGCGCCTGGTCGGCGACGTCGAGCGCGCGATCGGGCTCGAGCGCGCCCTTCTCCTTGATCTGCTCGCGCAGCGTCCGCCCCTGCAGCTCCTCCATGACCAGGAACGGCCGCCCGTCGGCGGTCTTCCCCAGATCGAGGACCTGCACCACGTGGGGGCTGTTGATGCGACCCAGCGTCTGCGCCTCGATGCGCAGGCGGTCGACGATGCCGGCGTCGCGCGCCAGATCGCCGTGCAGGAGCTTCACCGCGACGCGGCGCCCGAGGTCGTTCCTCTCGGCGAGCAGGACCAGGCCCATGCCGCCGCGCCCCAGGACGCGGATCGCTGTGTACGCGGTGCCCTGCAGCAGTTGCTCCACGTCCTCGCCGCCGCTCGCCATGTCCCTCCGTCGTGGTGCCCGGCGCGGCAAGCGGGCCGCGGGCGACGATGATCCCCGACACCGCGCCGACGTGCCCGACCTTTCTCGCCGGACCTGAACGGACGCACCGATGTCTCCGGATGGTGGCGAATCGCCAGTGCGAAAAGACTCGAGCCGATCCGGCGTTCCGTGATCACCTCTGCACGCCGCGCCACTCGCGCGAGCTCCATGGGGGACCGGGCGAGGATGCTTCTGGCGAACACGACGGCTCTCGATGCGCGCGTCGACGTGGCTCCACAGCCGGGGCGCGACGTCCGCATCGGCATGGTGATCGCGAAGGCGACCTTCCGGTGGGACGAGCGAGGAGACGTCGCGCTCGACGGCCAGCGGCCGCTGCCGATCTTCATCGGCGACGAGGAGACCTCGCGCGGGATCCTCCCGCGCGACGACCTGCCCGATCGCGGCGACGCCTTCGAGATCGTCGTCCTCGGTACGGCGCACGCCCCCGAGGGGTCGCCGATCGAGGAGCGCGTGGTGGCGTTCGAGGTCGGCGGAGAGAGGCGGGAGCTGGTCGTGATCGGCGATCGCACGTGGGAGGTCAGCGGCGACGGCAGCGGCGACGCGGCCGTGATCGCGCCGCCGGCGCCGTTCACCACCATGCCCATCGGCTGGGACCGCGCGTTCGGCGGCACCATCGAGGTCGAGATCGACGAGGGCAGCACCGTGCCGGTGGTGGACGTCCGCAACCCTCTCGGCCGCGGCTTCGACCCTGGACCGATGGCGGCGGGGCTCGGCGAGAGCCTGCTCTGCCCGGCGCCGTTCCCGAGATGGAGCGGGCCGCGGCGGCTGCCCAACGTGGAGAGCGCGGATCGGCGGATCGCGCGCTGGGGCGACTCGCCGGACCCGGCGGGCTGGGGCGCCGTGCCGTGCTCGTGGGCGATCGCACGGGCCCCGCTCTGCGCCGCCCCCGACTGCGTGTTCGACACGCCGCCAGGGGACGACCGGGTGCTGCTCGAGGGCCTGGCGCCCGGTGCTCCGGTGACCCTGCGCGTGCCGAAGCTCGAGGTGTACGTCGACGCTGCGGTCGGCGCGCGACGGACCACGAAGGCGCTGCGCCTCGTGCGGTGGGTGATCGACGCCGATCAGCGGTTGATCACCGCGACCTATCGCTTCGCGTTCTCGCTCCAGAGGGAGAAGGGCGAGCGAGGGTCGATGCGCCTGCGCGTGGAAGGGGGAGAGACCTGATGGCGAACACCCCGGTGCACGTGAACATCGCGAGCGACGAGACCGAGGGCGTCTGCGTTCACATCGCGCTTCCCGCTGCCCCCGTCGGTACGTGGCCGTCGCGCGAGGTTCCGACGGAGCAGGGCCAGCGCGCCGGAGCCGGCAAGCACAAGATCACCGGCACGGTCTTCCACAGGAAGCGCGGCATCGTCCTCCACGGACACGATGTCGGCATGGGCATCCCCGATGAGGCGCCGCCGTACGTCGGTCAGGCGAGCGGATACCTGCCGATCATCATGCTGAAGTCCTCGCGCAAGGTCATGTTCGGAGCATCGACGGTCAAGGCCGAGGGGACGCCGATCGGGGGCGCGACACGTGCTCCCGGCGCGCTGCCCATGCTGACCTGCGGCGAGCCGGTGCCACTCCCCAGCGTCGTTCCCACCACCAACAGGAGCAACACCGTCCTCGTCGGGTTCTCCGCCAGCGACGTCCAGCGGGGCTGGGAGGACATCTTCGAAGCCGTCGCGATCGAAGCATTCTGCTTCGTCGTGTCCGTACTCACCCTGGATGCGCTCGAGTTCGGCGGCGTGGACGTCGCCGCAGGCATCTTCGGCGTCGATCCGATCAAGATGGGCCTCGGCACCGCCTCGGGCATCGCGAAGAGCGCAAAGCGGAGCGCCGATTCGGGGTGGACGGAGCCAATCTCCTTCAAGGTGGAGGTTGGCGGGGGCGTCGAGGGAACCGGGGTCGAGGTCAAGTGGACGCCGAAGACCAGCGTCGTGGAGATCGGCGCCGAGAAGAACATGGGCACCGAGAAGGCAGCGGCCGGCGCGAAACGGGACGAGCAGGGAAAGTGGACCGGCACCGGCGCCGTGCCCCCCGATCTCTTCGGGGGCGACGGTGTCTGACGTCCGGATGCATCTCTACCCGGCGGTATCGCCGCGGCGTCTGCGAATCGAGGTCGCGACGGCCTCCTCCGGACAGGCGGTCTCGCCCCCGGTCCGCGCGCGGCCACACCCGCTCGACCCGCCGCTGTCGGGCGGTCCTCTCGTCGACGTGCTGCTCGAGGGCAGCGCGTACGCCCTGGCGGGAGTGTCGACCCAGCGGGTGGCGCTGTCCGTCGGCGACTGGCGCTGGGAGGCCCTGGTGTTCGGAGCTCGGACCGCCAGCGTCGCCTCCCGTCGGATCGCAATCACGGCGCCGGAGCCCATCGACGCACCCGTGCCCATCGCGTGGGAGACGGCCTTCGGTGGCGGCCTCCCAGGCGCCCCGCCAGGCATCCGACAGCTCGATCGCGAGATCGACGGTGCGCACCTCTACCCGCGGAACCCGTTTGGCCTCGGCTACCGCCACGGGGAGGACCTCCTCGCGTGGGAGCTGCCGCAGATCGAGGACCCCACCGACCCGCTCACCCCGGAGCGCTTCGCGCGCATCGAGGAGGAAGGATGGGTCGCCGCGCCCCTCCCCTGGTGTCTGGATGAGGTCCACCCCGCCACGTTCCCCCGCGTCGCGATGATCGCCGGCATGGGGCCGCCCCTCGACCACCCCACCCCGCTCCCCGAGATCGCCCGCGGCTTCCTCGCCGAACCGCTGCCGCCGGCGGACTCGATGCGCCTCGATCCACGCTTCCTCCAGGACGCGCCGCCCTGGGGATGGCTCGGCAGTCTGGCGGCAGAGGACGAGATCGTCCTCGCGGGCTGCCTCCCGCGCGGCGAGGTCTTCACTGCGCGACCGCCGGCCCGCCCGGGCTGTGACGTCGTGATCGATGGCGTCGTCAGCGCGGTCGACCTGCGCCCGACCCGCCTCGTCGTCCGGCCCGAGCTCCGTGACCTCCTGGTGGTGTGGGTCGCCGACGTGCCGCTGCCCCGGCCCTTCATCCCGGGCGTTCACCGCCGCATCCCCATCGAGGTGCGGGTCGAGGGGCACGAGCCGGTGGCCTACCCGACGGCGCCCGTCCCGTCGCGCCCCGATCCCAGGACCGTCTGACCCTCGCCGGAGACCTTCGAATGACGCCCAGGACCAGCCCAAGCGCGCAGAGCGGGACGACCACCGAGACCGAGAGCACGATCGTCGACGACGTCGCCGCCGCTTCGCCGACGTTGCCGATCCCGACGACGGGGATGGTGGTCGGCGAGTGCATCGACGCGCGCCACCCGACCCTGCTCGGTCGCGTCCTCTGCCGGATCGTCGCGACCGACGGCACGACGACCGAGCGCTGGGTGCCGACCCTCATGAGCCTGCCGGTGCGCGAGGGCGATCGCGTCCTCCTGGTGCGCCCGCACAATCACGCGGAGCCCATCGTGGTGGGCGTGCTCGATGGCTTCTCACCGAGGCCGGAGGCCGCGCGGACTCCCGGCGCGACGCGCGCCCTGAAGGCAGACGAGACGATCCGCTTCGAGACCGAGCGCGGCGAGCCACTGGTCGAGATCGCGCCCGGCGGGAGCGGGCCGGTGGTGCGCCTGCTCTCCGTGGACCTGGAGGTGGAGACGCCCGGGGCGGTGCGCCTGCGCGCGGGGTCGATAGAGCTTCACGCCCGCGAGGGACAGGTCCGCGTCGAGGCGAGCGACGACGTGGTGGTGCAGGGTGAGGCCATTCACCTCAACTGACCATGAGCACACCCCACGCCATCGCCAGGACCGAGGGGGGTCTCTCTCACCACAACACGCTGGTTTGGGGCAGGCCTCGCATCACGGCCATCAAGCTGCAGCTTCAAGGACTACAAGTTCATTCAATCGGTGTCCTTGAAGGGCGGGACCAACCGTCCGGAGCTGGTCAGCCTCGCGCCGTGGCCGGACTGGTGTGCGCCACTCATCGGCTCGTTCGAGCTGACGATCACCCACCTCGTCGACCGCAACCTGCGGTTCATCGTCCCCGTGGAGAAGCTCAGGGGCGCCGTCACCTTCGCTGTGCCGGCTCATGGTGCCGAATGGGATCGCGGCATCACCTGGAAGCGAATGGAGGAGTCGACCAAGCGCATCCGGGAGCTGAGGCCGAAGGGAATGCTGGGTGTTCCCAGGGCGCTCGCCGCGATCGTTCACCCGTACACGACCACTCCTTCCTCGGCGGTTCCGGAGGACCTCGATCACCCCAGGTACAAGAATAATGCAGGCGGCGCATGGAACATCCTCGACTACCTCCCCCAGCGCGGCGAATGCAGGCGATTGCGCGCCTCGCCCTCGCGATGCTGCGTCAGGTCGGATGGCCGGGGGACGTCGCGTGGATGAACGTCTGGGCGGACATGCGAGGTGGCGTCGTCACATACGACGAGGCGGAGGGCGATGGCGGCGGCCTGCCGGACATCCGCAAGGGCGCCTTCCGCGCGCTCGTCGACCAGGACGAGGACCTGCAAGTCGGGAAGCAATACGAGGCTGCGGGAGCTGGACTCAATCGCTACGAGGCCTGTCTGTGCGTCCGAGAGGGCGGGGCAACGCGGTACTATCCGGGCGGTGTCGAACCACGGGAAGGCCGGCCGGAGTTCGACTCCCCCCGTGCCGTCGTCGAGGGATTGTTCAAGGCACTGGTCGACGCGACATGGATCGTCCCGGAGAAGAAGTTCGTCATCCTGCGGATCCTGCATCGGTGGGGAGACCGATGAGCTCGCTTCGTGTGTCGCCACGCCACGAGCGTCGACGTCGTCTGGCACGGATGGCGATCGTGGCCCTCGCTGCGTGTCGCTCGGAGCCGGAGGTAACGGCGCCCACCGCTGAGCCCGCAGAGTCAGCTGGAACGATCCCGAAGGAGGTGACGTCCGTGGACAAGGAGATGCTGCGGCTCAACAACCCTACGGACTTCCGTCCGATCCCCCTGTCGGAGGCGCCTCCCGAGTGGCCACGGTGGCCCGACACCGACCCCGCGCCGCGCGACGTCGTGGGCGCAGCGCTGGCGATGATCGCCAAGCTGGAGGCGGGCCAGATACCGGTCGCCAGGCCCGAGGACATTCCGTGGGGGGCGCGACAGGTGGCCTACCGCTACGACCACCGCCTCGCCCCGGAGGCCCGTTCGTTCGACGCGACGGACCTGAAGATGTCCTGGAGGCGCGATGCGGAGCACGACGAGTGGTCCACGGTCGGACGCACCTGGTCGGTCGAGCTAGACGGCGGACGTGTCGTCATCCGCGTGTGCGAGACAGGAAGATGCAATCCCTGGCGGACGAGCTCCAGTCGAATGACCATCCGAGGTTCTCCCGGCCGATCCCGCTCGGCGAGGCCCCGCCGGAGTGGCCGCGGTGGTCTTCCGACCCGCCACGGCCTCCGAGCGTGCTGGGCCGCGCGATCGAGAAGATCGCAGAGCTGGAGGCGGGCCAGCTACCGGTCGCCAAGCCCGAGGACATTCCGTGGGAAGCGCGACAGGTCGCCTACCGCTATGACTTGCTCTTCGCTCCGGAGGCGCGGACGTTCGGCGCGACGGACCTGACGATGTCCTGGCGGCGCGATCCGGAGCACGACAGGTACTCCACGGTCGGCCGCACCTGGTCGGTCGAGCTCGACGGCGGACGCGTCGTCATCAGCGTGTGCGAGGACCACCTCCACATGGCTGCCCGGTTCCGACCCGACGAGTGGTTGGGGCGAAGCATCGACGAGCGCCTGGCATGGGCCCGCTGGGCCCTGCCTCGCCTGGTGCGCATCCGAGGTCGCGATGATGGCCGCATTCGTCTCGACATCGACCTGCGGTCCCGGCGTATCGACGGAGGTCAAGCGCGCCTGATGACTCCGACATGGTCGCTCTACCCGCAGAAATGGTTCATGGAGGTCGCGGGTACCGTCGGTGACGGGGGCGTCGCACTGCTGCTCCACAGACGAAATGGCTACGAGCAGGGGTTCTGATGACGCCACTGCATCCGCGTGCCCCGACCACGTCGATCGTCCTCGCCGAGGTCTTCGACGAGCTGTTCGGCGAGGTCAGATTGTGTTCACGACCTTTCGGCCCCGCGTTGGAGTGCTGGAGCGAGCTCGAGCTTCACCAGGCGCTGCGAGTCGTCGATCGGCTGGCGCGGCGGCCGACCAGGTCGAGCTTCATGCGATTCGACATCGGCGCGCGCGGCCGCTGGCGCGGCGCGACCCTGCGCGAGGACCTGTCGGTCGCGCTTCGTCGCGGCGACGTGAGCTTCCTGGTCCGTGACCTTCCCGCCGGCCGACCGGCCGCACCGATCGAGCCGCAGCCACCGAGACCCGACCGCCCGGTCGTCCCCGAGCTCACGACCTGGATCGGTGTGCGCGTCGTCGACACCGGCGGGCGCGCACTGCCGCGAGAACGCGTGGTCGTCGTCGATCCCACTGGCGTGCCCCGCCCCCTGTCGACGGGGGACCAGGGCGACGCGCGCCTCGACGCCATTCCACCTGGGATCTGCGACGTCCCCCTGACGGAGTACGACGGGAGGGACTGGGGACCCACCGGTCCGAATCCGGACGGAGACCTGCGGCTCGAGGTGTCGGAGCATGTGAGGACGGCGCGGGAGGGAGAGTGCTTCTCGTCGATCGCCCGCGACGAGGGCTTCCGACGGCTGGACGCGTTCCTCGGTCACCCGGCCAACGCGGGCCTCCTCGCGGCGCGCCGGAACCCGAACGTGCTGGAGCCCGGAGATCGTGTGACGGTCCCCGACCGGCTGCGGCGCCTCGAGCCGGCCGACACCGGGCGGCAGCACACGTTCGTCCTCGCCCGCGCCCAGGTCATGCTGCGGCTGCAGCTGCAGGTCATGGAGGGCGACTGGGACCGGTGGACCCTCGTCGTCGGTGGGGCCGAGCAGTCCGCGGGGGCGCTCGCGCAGACGTCGGAGGAGCAGGGCATCGTCGCTGCGATCGAGGCGGCGGCTTCGAGCGCCTCGCTCCGCCTGGCGCGTGGAGACCAGAGCGTCGACCTCGAGCTCGCGCTCGGGGCGCTCGACCCCTGGGAGAGCGAGGCGGGCTGGCGCATGCGGCTTCGCAACCTGGGGTACCTCCTGGCGACGGATCGCACGAAGGGCTCGGAGCGACGCGCCGTCGCGAACTTCCAGCGCGATCGTGGTCTCGCCATCGACGGCGAGCCGGGACCGAGGACGCGGTTGGCCCTGCGCGACGCGCATGGCTGTTGAAAGACGAGGGTGGTCATGACGGACACGAATCTCGACTTCTCCTGGGAAATGGCCGCGCACCCGGCCGGACCGTGGCAGCAGCTCCGCGTGGTCGCGGCAGCAGCTGGGGAACAGGTGTCGGGGCGATACGAATACGTGGTCGACCTGGTGCGCCGGCCCGAGGGCGCCGACGTCGACGTCGAGCGGATGATCGGCGCCCGCGCCACGCTCCGCATCCGCACCCAGACCACGCCCGCGTACCGCCTGCTGCACGGCATCATCCTCGAGGCCGAGGAGATCGCCGACGCCGTGCGCGAGGGTCAGGGCCCGGGTCACGACCGATATCGCGTCATCCTCGGGTCGCCGCTGGAGCGGCCAAACCTGATGAAGAAGAGCCTCGTCTTCCTGGAGAAGTCGGTGCGCGAGATCGTCGACGCCACGCTGAAGCGCCAATCCCTGGGCGCCGGCCTCACCCCCTCCGAGGTCGCCTTTGCCGACGCCGCGGAGGACGACGGCGACGTCAGCGCGTACGTCCCGTTCCGCACCACGTTCGCCTGGCGCCTGGTCGACGTGTCGCGGGTGATGGACCGCGCGGCACGCCCGTACGTCGTCCAGTATCAGGAGGGCGATCTCGATTTCGTCGCCCGCCTGCTGGAGCACGAGGGCATCGGCTACCACTACGAGCACCGCCCGGGCGAGCTGTGCCTGGTGCTCTCCGATTTCGACCGCGGCCGCGCGTGGGTCTCCGACGATCTGCCGTGCGCCCCGGCGCTCGCGGGTCGCGAGATCTTCGGCTGGCGCGCCGGCGGTCGACTGCGCCCGCGCGCGGTGGTGCTCGATGACGTGGACTGGGAGCGACCCGATCTCGAGCTGCTCGCCCCCTCACCCTCGGGCATGGGCGAGTTCACCACCATCGAGCAGCCGGGTGGCTATCGGGCGTCCCGCCAGGCAGGGGAGAAGCTGGCCGAGAAGCGCGAGCAGCGTCTCGACAGCGAGCGCCGCTATGCCGTCGCGACCACCTCGTGCCGCGCCATCGGCGCCGGCAGCGTCATCCGCGTCGAGCACGCCAGCCGCGCCCCCGGCCGATACCTGGTCACTGCGGCCGAGGTGGCGGCGAACCACCACGACGGGTTCGTCGACGGCAAGGAGACCGCACCCACCTACCGCGCGCAGCTCGAGCTGCTTCGCTGCGACGACGACGGGGAGTCGCACTTCCGACCCGCACGCTCGACGCCGCGCCCGCGCATCCACGGGACGCAGACCGCGTGGGTGACCGCCGACCCCACCTCGCCCACCGACGAGATCCACGTCGGCGGTCCGGCCGACATCGGCTGCGTGCGCCTCCGCTTCCACTGGGACCAGGACCAGTCGCGCTGCGACATGGAGCCGAGCTCGTGCTGGGTGCGGGTCAGCCAGATCTTCGCCGGCGGCCGCGGGCACGGCGCCCTGTGGCACCCGCGAGTCGGCGACGAGGTCATCGTGGCGTACCTCGACGGTGACCCCGACCGGCCGATCGTCGTCGGCCGCGTCTACAACGGCCGCAACCTCGCTCCGGAGAACGCGACCAACCGCCCCACCTGGAGCGCCATCCAGAGCATGTCGTCGCCGTACGACGGCAACTTCAACCTGATCGGCTTCGAGGATCAGCAGGGCTCGGAGCAGATCGTCATCCACGCTGCGAAGGACTTCGTGACCAACGTGGAGAAGGCGTCGTCGCGAAAGGTCGGCACGAACGACGACGTGACGGTGGACGGTGACCAGAAGACCCACATCAAGGGGAATCAGGAGGTCACCGTCGACGGAAAGCGCGATACGCGGGTGGGCGTGAAGGACACCCTGTCCTCACCGATCATCGAGATCTCGGCGGACAGCTTGCTGGTCGCCAAGTCCGGAGCCATCACCCAGGTGACCGCCGGCTCCATGCTGCTCTGCGCAGCGCCCATGATCCACGTCCAGGGAGCGCTCATCGCCGTCGAGGGCACCACCATCAACATCACGGCGGGGGCCGCGGTGAACGTCGTGGCCGGCGTGGTGAACGTCAACGGCGGTAGCATCAACCTCAACTGCTGAGGCACCCATGGACGCGACGTCGGATGAGCTGGCACGGTTGGCCGTGATCGAGGCGCGAGTCCGCCATTACGGTGAGCCCGCGCGGGACGAGGTGATCCGGCGCAGTGGCGCCACGCCGGAGGAGCACGGCGCGTGCCGCGATGCGCTGCTGCGAACGCTGGCCGACGAGGCGACGCGGCAGCAGGCCACGGTCGCCGCCGCGTATGCGACCCCATTCTCGGAAGAGCGACGGCGGCTCGGGACGGAGGCGCCAGCGATCTCGGCGCTGGGTGAGCTTCCGCTGCCTGCGCCGCCACCGACCCCGCCCGCGCCGACCGAGGCAGGCGAGGGCGAGCCCGCGCCCGAGGAGCCTGCCGCCGCGCCCGAGCGCCCGGCCGCCGTCGCCCCGCGGCTGGTTCCCAGCTACCTGCGCGAGCCCGCCGCGGCGACGCCCGTGAAGTCACCGGTGGTCGCCGCGCCTGCGCCCGTCGTGGCGCCGCACATCACACCGGTGGAGATCCGCCTGGCCCATCTCGATGCCGCGGGTCCCGACTCCACGCAGCCCCCGATCCGACGGAGCGGGCCGGCGACGCCCTTCGCGCCTGCCCCCGAGGGCGAGCCGCATCCGCGCGCCGCGCCCGCGGCCTCCCGCGCGAAGCCGGCGGCCGCGGTCGAGGAGGAGCCGACCCGGGCCAGCGCCGACGGCGGGGGTGACGAGACGGCGTTCCTGCCCCGCACCGCCTTCACGGGTCCCGCGACGCCATTCGAGAAGAAGGGTGAGCCGGATCCGGGCGAGGTCCGTCGACAGGGCGAGCCCGCGGAGACCATGGCCCTCGACGAGGACCAGCTCCGCGCAGCCGCCGCGACACCCGAGCCGTGGATCCGGCTGGAGGAGTACGCAGCGTTCCTCGGCGAGCTGTCGAAGGACCCCAGCCGCGCGGGCATCCTCCGCGCCAAGTACGGCATCGCCGGAGAAGACGCGCAGCGGGCCCTGGGCGCGGGCTTCGCCGCGAAATTCCAGCGAGAGCCTTCCTTGCGAGCGCGCTTCGACGCGCTGCTGGCAGTCGAGCGCGCGAAGCGCTGAGCAGCGCGGACACCGTTCCCGGTCGCTCACCGCGCACCTGACCTCCAGGACGCCGCCAAGAGCAACGCGCTGCTGGAGAAGGCATGTGCGGGCAAGATCACCGCCGCATGCAAGCTACTCTGAGCGCGTCATGCGCAGCCCCACCGCCCGCACCGCCTTCACCATCGCCAGCTTCCTGCCAGGCATCGGCGTCGTGGCGATCGCGGTGTGGGTCGCCACCACGCTGAAGAACCCGCCGCGCTTCATGACGCAGGAGCAGCTGGCCACCATCGCGGTCGGCATCATCGTCGGCGCCACGGTGGTGTCCTTCCTGCAGATCGGCCTCGGCATCGCGGTCGCGCTCCACGTCACCAAGCGGCCCGACCTGTCGAGCACCGAGCGTGCCCTCTGGACGCTCGCCTGCATCTTCGTCGGATCGCTCGCCCTGCCACTGTTCAGTCTCATCGTCCTCCCCGGGGTGAAGGAGCCGCCCGCAGCGACCGTGCGCTGATCACGCGCGCGGCCGTCATCGCCGCGATGCTCCCGGCCTCCGCCGCCTCGTGCAAGCCCGGCGCGCCGGGACGACCGCGACAGCGGCACCAGGGCCCGGCCCGTGGAGGCCGCCCTGGTTCTCCGACGTTCCCGCGGTCGGCGCATTCAACGCCCACTGGCACGGGCGCTGCTCACGCCTCGGGCATGCGCCCTTCCTTCGCTACCTTCTTCGCCGTCCCGGTCCTCGCGCTATCCATCCTCACCTCACTCACCGTCGGCGAGGCCCAGGCCCAGGAGCGACCGATCGACGCTGCGGCGCCCGCTGCGGTCGCACCGGCCGAGGGCGAGACCGAGATGAACAGCGTGCCGCTGTTCGTGGCCGGAACGTCGCTCGCCACGGTCGGCGTCGCCTCGGTGATGGCCGGCGCGACGTTCTACGGCAACGACCCCTGCACCGGCGCGGCCAACGAGGCGACCTGTGGCATGGGCTTCGGCCGCTTCCTCGGTCTGGCGATGATGGGCGGCGGCGGTCTCCTCGCCCTCGCCGGCGCGCCGATGATCGTCGCCGGTGCGTGGCGGGTGGAGTCCGAGGACGCGGGCGTGCCGCCGACGACCGCCGAGCTGCGCGTCGGCCCCGCGCGCGCCGAGCTCGGCGTCACCTTCTGATCGCCCCGCCGATCGCCGCCGACGCCGCCGCGCCGCGTGCTACTCCCCGCGCGTGGCGATCCCCGACGACTTCGACCCCGCAGCGGTCGCCGAGCTCTCGCGCCGTGCCAAGGTCGCGCTCCGCAAGCGCGCACGCGGGCTGCGCGCCTCCATCCCCGCCGCGGGCCTCGCCGAGCGGAGCGCGCGCATCGTCGCGCGGCTGGCCGCTGACCCGGCGGTCCTCGCCGCGCGCGAGGTCGGCCTCTTCTGGCCGATGATCGAGCGGCACGAGGTCGACCTGCGCGCGCTCGACGCGACCCTGCGGGAGCGAGGCGTGCGCGTCGCCTACCCGCGGGTCGACCCGCGACCCGAGGGCGAGGGGTCGCCGCGCTTCCTCACCTTCCACCTGGCCGCGCCCGACGCGCTGATGAACGGCCCGATGGGGCTGCGCGAGCCCGCGGCCGACGCGCCGCGCGCGACCGCGCTCGACGTCGTGGTCGTCCCCTGCCTGCTGGTGGAAGGGCGCGGCCACCGCCTCGGCTACGGCGGCGGCTGGTACGACCGCACGCTGCCCACGGTGTGCCCGCCGGCCATCGCGATCGCGGTCGCCTTCGACTTCCAGCTGGCCGCGGAGGTCCCGGTGGACGAGGGCGACGTCCCGGTCGACCGAGTCGTCTGCGAGTCGCGCGCCTTCGACGCCGAGACGTGAGCGCGGCGCGAGAATTCCTGCAGCTGCTAGGCTGTCATGGCGCCAGCATGTGCACGGTGTCGGATTGATACCAGGCCGCGCGTACCGAGCCCGGGTCGGGCGCGTTCACCCCGTCGATGCCGAGCGGGCTCGTCGCATCGGGGTCGGCGGACACGTAGTCGAAGTTGCCGCCCCACAGCTGGTGGACGTTCCCCCCCAGCCCCTCCCAGAAGATCACCCAGTCGTTGGACGCGCCCAGGTAGCCAGCCTGCGTGATGAACCCCCAGTCGAACGGCGTCTCCTCCTGCGGCGGCGCCTCGGGGTCCGCCTCGGCCTCCAGGGGCTGGGGACCCGCGACGAGCGTGATCGTCGTGCCGCCGTCGATCAGATCGTACACGTACACCTGCGGCGGGTCGTCCCGGGTCGTCAGGTACATCGACTCCAGGGCGTTCGCCTCCTCCGGCTTCCAGATGAAGGCAGCGCCTACGCGCGAGCCCGCGGCCCACGCGCCGAAGCGCGTGCTCACGGTGACGGGGGGCTGCCACGTGCCAACCACGCGCTCGTAGACCATGCCGTTCTCGTGGAACACGAGGAGCCGCCCCGACGCGCGGGTGTGCTCCGCCTCGTCGATGCCGTCCGGTGGGGGAGCGTTCGGATCGTTCCACGAGTCCGAGATCGGGGTCGAGGTCCACAGCGTCTCGCTGTTGGGGAACGGTCGCGTCCACAGGCGCATCCCGCAGCTGCCCAGCCACATCCCTCCCTGGCAGACGCCGCAGGTGCCGCCGTCGGTACCCGCGTCCAGGGGGGAGAAGAAGCAGACGCCGCGGTCGTCGCACTGGCGCTCGACACACGGGTCATCGGGCTCCGGGCAGTCGCTCGCCACGACGCACAGGCCCGGCTCGCCGCCGCCCTCCGCCGCGCCGCCCGCCGAGCTCTGCTGGCTCTCGCCGCCCTCGCCGCCACCACCGATCACCGACGAGGTCGACCCCGAGGGGGCCTGACCGCCGTCGCCGCCGGACGTGGTGCTACCGCTCGACGCCGGAGAGGACGCCGTGCTCTCGCTGCTCGCGCTCGCGCCACCGCCGCCGCCGAAGGTCGGCTCGGGCGAGCACGCGGCGAGCAGCGCGGCGCTGCTGATCAGACCGGCGAGCCGAGCCACACGCCCATCGTACGAGGTCGAGGACGATGGCGCCCATCCCTTCGCTCGCTCTACGCTCCGCACCCCGCGCGTCCTCCGGCCCTGTCGCCCGGCGCGCGCCCTCCGGAAGTGAGCCATGCCCACCTGCAAAGAGTGCAAGAACGAGGTCGACGAGCTGAAGGCCGTCAAGGTCGACGGCAAGAAGGTGAAGCTCTGCGAGGACTGCGCCGACCGCGCAGCGGAGGCGGGAGCCATCGCCGAGGCCAGCGAGTCGGTCGTGCAGGGGATGATGGGGTTCAAGGGTCGTCGCTGAGCGCACGGCCCCCGGGCGGGCGTGCTTTCGAAGGGAGAGGGCGAGGATGTTCGAAGCAGCCGAGGTCGGCCACACCGTCTCGAAAGAGGACTACGAGGCCAAGGAGACCGAGACACGCGAGGGGCTCCTCGACGCCCAGCTGGACCTGCTGGAGTCCGGCAAGCTCAGCGTGGTGGTCGTGCTGGGCGGCGTCGACGCCTCCGGCAAGGGCGACGTCATCAACATGCTCAACGAGTGGCTCGACCCCCGCCACGTCGCGACGCACGCGCTGGGCGAGCCGCTGGGCGACGATCGCGAGCGACCGCCGTTCTATCGCTTCTGGCGTGCGCTCCCCGCGAAGGGGAAGACCTCCGTCTTCGTCGGCTCCTGGTACACGCAGCCGATCATGGATCGCGTCTACCGCCGCAGCCGCGGGGCAGAGCTCGATCTGTCGATGCGCCGGGCGGTGCTCTTCGAGAGGATGCTGTCGAACGAGAACGTCCTCGTCCTCAAGTTCTGGCTCCACCTCTCCAAGAAGACCCAGCGGCAGCGCCTGAAGGACCTCTCGAAGGACGCGAGGACGGCCTGGCGCGTCAGCCCCGACGACTGGAAGCACCACCGGCGGTACGACCGGTTCCGCCAGGTGTCGGAGCGCGCGCTGCGCGAGTCGAGCAGCACCGAGGCGCCGTGGATCGTGGTCGAGGCGACCGATGCCCGCTATCGCGACCTCACCATCGCGACCGCGATGACCCACGCCATCCGCAAGCGGCTGGAGGAGGCGGCGCCCTCGAAGCACCTCCACGCGCCGGAGCTGCCGCCCCCCATCGACGGCCAGCGGATCCTCGACACGCTCGACCTGTCCAAGGCCTACCCGAAGGAGGACTACAAGGAGCGGCTCCCACGGCTGCAGGGGAAGATCAACCTGCTCTTCCGCGAGCCGGAGATGAAGAAGCGCAACGTGGTCCTGGTCTTCGAGGGCATCGACGCCGCGGGCAAGGGCGGGGCGATCCGCCGGGTGACGCACGCGCTCGACGCCCGCCACTACCGGGTCGTGCCCATCGCGGCACCGACGGACGAGGAGAAGGCGCGACCTTACCTCTGGCGGTTCTGGCGCAACCTCCCCCCGCGCGGGCAGATGAGCATCTACGACCGCTCCTGGTACGGGCGGGTGCTGGTCGAGCGCATCGAGGGCTTCTGCGACACCGACGACTGGATGCGCGCCTACGGCGAGATCAACGAGTTCGAGGAGCAGCTCGCCGACAGCGGCGCCGTCATCGTGAAGTTCTGGCTGCAGATCTCGAAGGATGAGCAGCTGGAGCGCTTCGAGTCCCGGCAGAAGACCGGCTTCAAGCGCCACAAGATCGGCCCCGAGGACTGGCGCAACCGCGAGAAGTGGGACGGCTACCAGCAGGCCGCCAGCGAGATGATCGAGCGGACCTCGACCGAGTACGCACCGTGGACGATCGTGGAAGCCAACGACAAGTACCACTCGCGGATCCGCGTCCTGGAGACGGTCGCGGAGCGGCTCGAAGAAGCGCTGTAGAGGCGGAGCCGCCACGCCGTCGACGTTCGACCCAAGAGCGCGGGGGTAGGCGTGTCCCAGGGCTCATGACGCCCTTGACCCGCCTCCCGCTCCTCGTCCTGCTCTGTGCTGCCGCCGCGAGCTTCGCCCCCGCCGCGATGGCGCAGCCGGCCGTGAAGGTGGCGCCGCCGCCGGTCGATGACGGTCGGGGCTACGAGTACAAGTTCACGGACGACCTGCTGGCCGGCGGCGGCCTCGGCGGGACGGCGCCGATCATCCGCGTGCGTGCCCACGCGCTGCGGAGCCAGCTGATCCGGCCGCGCACCAGCTTCGTCCCCGACATGCTCAAGTCCGCCGAATCGTTCTGAGCTTCCCCCGGGGCGGGGCCACGGTTATCCGAGCGGGATGCGCGCATCTGCCCTCGGCTCGCTCCTCCTCTCGTCGCTCGTCGCCGGCTCGCTCGGTTGCGGCGAGCCGCCGCCCCCCGAGACCCCGCTCGACGCCGACCCGCCCGCGTCGGCCGCGGCCCCGGCTGAGGCGCTGCCCGCGGCGGCTCCCGCCACGCGGTGGGAGAATCCCGGCGGCATGTGGATGCCGGAGCAGCTCATCGCCAAGAAGGGGGAGCTGGAGTCGATCGGCTTCAAGATCGCCGCGGAGAAGCTCGCCGACCCGACGCAGTTCCCGCTGGGCGCGGTGGTGTTCCTGGGCGGGTGCTCGGCGAGCTTCGTCTCCTGGGACGGGCTCATCATCACCAACCACCACTGCGTCACCAGCGCGCTGCAGGTGAACTCGACGCCGGAGAAGAACCTCCTGAAGGACGGCTTCGTCGCCCGCACGCGCGGCGAGGAGAAGTCGATCGGGCCGGCGGGCCGCGTCTACGTGACGCTGGCCCAGCGCGACGTGACCAAGGACGTGCGGGACGGTCTCGAGGCGATCAAGGACGACGCCGCGCGCTACCAGGCGATGGAGGATCGGCAGAAGAAGCTGGTCGCCGCCTGCGAGAAGGAGCGGCCCGGCATCCGCTGCAGGGTCTCCAGCTTCTTCGAGGGCGCGGCGTTCCGCCTGGTCGAGCAACTCGAGATCCGCGACGTGCGCCTGGTGTACGCGCCGGCGGAGGGCGTGGGGAACTTCGGAGGCGAGATCGACAACTGGCGGTGGCCGCGCCACTCCGGCGACTTCGCCTTTTACCGGGCCTATGTCGGGACCGACGGCAAGCCCGCCGATCACGGGGCGACCAACATCCCCTACAAGCCGCCGCACCGCCTCACCATCGCCACCGAGGGGACGAAGCCGGGCGACCCGGTCATGGTCGCCGGCTATCCCGCGGCGACCGACCGCCTCAAGACCGCGCAGGAGGTGAAGGAGGCGGTCGAGTGGGATTTCCCCAAGCAGATCGGATTCTGCGAGCAGTTCCTCGCCGAGCTCAACGCCGTCGCGAAGACCGACAAGGACGCGGCGATCAAGGCAGAGCCTCTCATCCGCGGGCTCGACAACTGGCTCACCAACACCCGCGGTCAGGTGGAGGGGCTCACCAAGGGCGGCCTCGCCCAGCAGAAGATCCAGCTGGAGAAGGACCTGCAGGCGTTCATCGACGCCGACGCGGCGCGCAAGGCCAGGGCGGGCGACGTCCTCGCTCGCACCACCAGGCTGCTCGAGGCTCAGTCGAGGCACCGCGAGGCCGACTGGACGCAGTGGGAGACCTACCGCTTCGTGAAGCTGCTCGGCGCCGCCAACACCATCGTGCAGATGTCGGAGGAGCGGCCCAAGCGCGACGAGGCGCGCGACCCCGGCTTCCAGGAGCGCAACTGGAAGACCATCGAGCAGGGCTTCGAGCAGATGTCGAAGCAGTTCCACCCCGCGGTGGACAAGGCCCTCCTCTTCCGCGCGATCAAGCGCGAGCTGGCGCTGCCGGAGAAGGACCGCTTCGGGGTCGCGGCCGCGGTGCTCGGCACCAAGGCCGCCGACGACGCGGCCATCAAGGAGGCGATCGACGGCCTCTACGCGACCACCACGCTGGCCGAGGCCAAGCAGAGGATCGCCCTCTTCAAGTCCGGCACCAAGACCACGGTGCGGACGAGTCAGGACCCGATCCTCAAGCTGGCCGTCACGCTGCGCCCGAAGGTCAAGGCGCGCGAGGAGCGCGACAAGAAGCTCGCCGGGGCGATGAGCGTGCTCCGACCGACGTACGTGGAGATGCTGCGCGACAAGAACGCCGGCAACCTGGCGCCCGACGCCAACCGCACCCTTCGCATCAGCTACGGCAGCGTGCGCGGCTACCGGCCGACCCCGGCGGCGCCGGTCTACGCGCCGTTCACCGGCGTCTCGGGCGTCGCCGCCAAGCACAAGGGGGCGGACCCGTTCGACGCGCCCAGGGCGCTGCTCGACGCGATCGCGAAGAAGCGCTTCGGCAAGTACGTCGACCCGCGCCTGGGTGAGGTGCCGGTCGACTTCCTCGCCGACCTCGACATCACCGGCGGCAACTCGGGCTCGGCGACCCTCGACGCGCAGGGGCGGCTGGTCGGTCTGGCCTTCGACGGCAACTACGAGGCGATGGCCAGCGACTGGATCTTCATGCCCGAGGTTACCCGCTCCATCCACGTCGACATCCGCTACGTCCTCTGGGTCATGGACGCGGTCGATCAGGCCGATCACCTGCTGAAGGAGATGGGCGTCGAGCCCAGCGTCGACTGATGCCAGCGAGGAGGGGAGCGAAGAAGTCGCCGCCTCGCGCAGCGGCGACTCCGCCGCGGGACACACGCGCCGCGCGGAGGGAGCGCGATCGCGACGCCGGCAAGCTGGCGCGCGACGTCCGCCGGGTGGAGGAGGCGTCGCCGGGCGGCCGCGCCGAGTCCCCCATCCAGCTGACCTCGGCGTCGGAGGTGGAGGTGGCAGCGACCGCGCGGCCCTGCCCGATCTGCGGCGACGGTCTGCGGGTGACCGCCCACGAGGCGATCGAGCACCCGACCGCGGGGCGGCTGCGGCTGGCGCGCCTCACCTGCCGCGCCTGTCGGTCGGAGTGGTCGCGCTTCTACCGGCTCGGCGCGCCCGCCTTGAACTGACGCGGTTCGGCTAGGCTCCCCGGTCCCGATGCGCCGAGTCGATCCCTCGAGCACGCGCAAGGCGTGGGTCGAGCCCATGCTGAGCATGAGCGCGGTCGCCATCGCGGCGTTCTTCCTGCTCTACCTGCTCGACCGCTTCGTCACCGGCGGCACCTCGCAGTCGACCGCGCTCGGCCCCATCGCGCAGTACTTCGCCTTTGACCAGGACCACATCACCGACGCCGTCTCCGGCCTCGCCGCGATGGTGGCGGCGGTGCTCGGCATCGTCATCACCGTCGTCAGCATCGTCGTGCAGCTGTCGGCCGAGCGGTACACCGGCGTCACCGCGATGTTCTTCCGGGACCGCACCAACATGCGGGTCCTCGGCTTCTACGTGGTGGCCTGCGTGTGCGGCGTCTGGGTCAGCCTGTCGCTCAAGGCCGACTTCGTCCCGCGGGCGACGCTGCTCCTCATGCTGCTCACCGCCGTCGTCGCCCTGGTGATGATGGGGCCCTACTTCGCCTACGTGTTCCGCTTCCTGGAGCCGGGGAACATCGTGGCCCGCATCCAGCGCGACGCGGTGGAGACGGCGCGCGCCGGCTCGCAAGGGGACGGGGGCGCCATCGATCACGCCCAGGCCGCCTCCATCGCCTCGATGGAGGAGCTGTTCGACATCACGTCGAACTCCATCTCCGGCAAGGACAAGATCATCGCCAGTCGCGCCGTCGATGCGCTGAAGGACCTGGCGGTCCGCTACCTGCCCCACAAGAGGACCGCGCACACCGACTGGTTCCGCATCGGCGAGACCATCGGCGAGAACCCGGACTTCGTCGCGATGGACCCCGAGAGCCTCCGCGACCTGGAGACGCGTCGCACCTGGTTCGAGTGGAAGGTGCTCCGCCAGTACCTCGGTATCTACAACGAGGCGCTCTCGGGGATGCGCGACATCTGCTACCTCATCGCGATCGACACCCGCTACGTGGCGGAGTCGGCGGTGGAGCAGGGCGACGACGAGCTCATCGAGCTGACGCTCCGCTATTTCAACAGCTACCTACGCTCGACGCTCAACGCCAAGGACGTGCGCACCGCCTACAACGTCCTCAACCAGTATCGCCTGCTGGTGGAGTCGCTCATCCGCTCCGGTTCGCACCGCCACGCCTCGGCCGCGGTCGGGCACATGAAGTACTACGCTCACGTCAGCCACGACATGAAGCTGTCGTTCGTGATGGAGACGGTGGCCTACGACGTCGCCCAGGTCTGTCAGCTGGCCCACGAGCTGGGCTCGCCGGAGGAGGAGGGCCTGGTGAAGATCTTCCTCGAGATCGATCGTCCGGGCGAGGCGCGCTTCCAGCAGCAGGCGCTGAAGGGCGTGCGCAAGGCGCAGGCGAAGCTCGCCAGCTACTACCTCTCGGTCGGGGACCAGGATCGCGCGCGGCGCATCTACGACGACATGGCGCACGAGCCGGCGGCGCGGCTGCGCGTCATCCGGGAGGAGCTGCTGGCGGTCGTCTCCAAGGACTTCTGGGAGATCATCGATCGCGGCCGCAACTTCGAGTACGTGCCCGAGCCGCAGCGCGCGGACATGCGGCAGTTCTTCGCGTGGTTCGCCGGCATCGACGACGACGCGGGGTCGGACGACATGTCGCCGCCGCCCCCCACCGCGCGCAGCCCCAACGCGGCGTCGTCCGGCCCCTCGTCGGTGGTCGCCGCCTCCTCTGCGGCCGCGAGCGCGGGCACCCGCGGAGGCGGCGGGACGGCGTGAGCCGCGAACGGCTCGGCGAGCTGGCGGCTGCGGCCCGGCTCGCGCGCTGGCTGGGACCCTGGGCCGGGGACGCGATCCCGCCGGGCATCGCGCGGCGCGAGATCGCGGTGCGTCTCGGCGCCCCCGACGGCACCCGGTCGATGCGCGCGTACCTCTACGAGGCGCCGCGCGCGACCGCCGCCGTCCTGGTCGCCCACGGGCTCCACTTCGCCGGGCCCGACGACCCGCGCCTCGATCGGTTCTGCCGCGTCCTTTCGGCGGCCGGTCACCTGGTCCTCTGTCCGTTCCTGCCGTCGTTCACCTCGCTCCTGGTGGAGGAGGGGACGACCGACGACCTCGCCGCGGCGTTCGACGCGCTGGAGCGGCTGGCCGAGGACGCCTCCCTGCCGCCGCCGGCGATCCTGTCCATCTCGTTCGGCGCGCTGCCGACCGCGGCGCTCGCCGCTCGCGCGTCGCACCGGCGGCGGATCGGGGGCTGGCTCAGCTTCGGGGGGTACTGCGACTTCGGGGCGACGATCCGCTTCGCGCTCACCGGCAAGCTCGAGCGAGAGGGGCAGGCGCTCCAGCTCCCGCATGACCCGCTGAACGCGCCGGTGGTGATCCTCAACGTCCTGCCGTTCCTCGGCGAGCACCTGGGCGAGGACGTCGACCGCGCCCGCCTGGCCGAGGCCTTGCGCGAGGTCGCGCGGCGCACCTGGGGGCAGGTGGAGCTCAAGAAGCCGGGCGCGCGGGACCCGCTCGTCCACGCGGTGGCGGCGTCGCTCCCGGCGCGCGAGCGCGATCTCTGCCTGACGGCCTGCGGCGTCGCGCCCGGGGCCATCGACCTCCTGGAGGCGGGCCTGGCGCGGGCGGGCGACGCGTTCGGGTTCGCCGACCCCCGGCCCCACCTCGGGGTGATCGAGGTTCCGGTCGCCATCGTCCACGGCAAGGGCGACGATGTGATCCCCTGGGTGGAGGCCGAAAAGCTGCTCTCTGCCCTGCCACCCGGGCAGGGTCGGCTCCACCTCACCGGCCTCTATGGCCACACCGGATCCGCTCTTCCGCGCCCAAGGGAGGCCCTCCGCGAGGCGCGGACGCTCACGGCGATCCTCCTGGATCTGGCCCGCGCGCCCCGCCGGCCCCGACGGAAGGTGTGACCCGAGGAGGGTTCACGGATATTCTCGCTGGCTCTCCGAGGGGGTCCGGGACGAACGTCCTGTTCCGAGGTTCTGTCGTGGGCCGAAGAGCGGTTTGGGGTTGGGGGGTCTTGTTCGTCGTGGCTGCGCCGTCCAGCGCGTGCACGTTCGATTTCGACGCGCCCTTCGAGGAAGGCGGCAGCGGCGGCAGCGGTGCGTCCTCCACCGGCGTACTCGGCGCGGGGACCTCCACCAGCTCGACGGCATCCACCGCCAGCACCACCGCCTCCTCGAGCGGAGGGGAGGGCGGCTCGACGGGCTCCTCCGGCGGCGAGCAGCCCTTCGGTGTGCCCTGCGGCGGTTCGATGTGCCTCTTCGAGCCGGGGCAGGGCGGCTGCTGCTGGGACCAGTACGAGGCCCAGGGTGACCCTCGCGCCGAGTGCTTCACCTCCCCGCCGTCGTCGAGCGACTGCCGCACCCAGGCCAACCAGATGTCGCGGGAGACGCTCATCCGCTGTCGCGACGCCAGCGATTGCCCCGGCGGGGAGGAGTGCTGCGGCGCCTACCAGATGAACGGCGGCGACCTCGTTTACTCGACCGTGGCCTGCGCCGAGGCCTGCGGAGGGAGCGACACGACGCTCTGCGATCCGGACGCCTCCGACCCCTGCCCGCTGTCGGAGGCGACCTGCTCTGCTGCGCTGGGCCTGCCCGACGACTACTTCGGCTGCCTCTTCTGATCTCATGAGCGCCACCGACGTCGCGAAGCGAGCCGTGACCGGCCCCACCACCGTGGGTCGGTACGTGCTCCATCGCGAGATCGCGGCGGGCGGGATGGCGACGGTCTACCTGGGGAGGATGGCGGGCCCCGCCGGCTTCGCCCGCGTCGTCGCCATCAAGAGGATGCACGACATCTACGCCGCGGACCCGGAGCTGGTGTCGATGTTCATCGACGAGGCGGCGCTGGCGGCGCGCATCCAGCACCCCAACGTCGCCGCCACGCTCGACGTGGTCGCCAAGCAGAAGGAGATCTTCATCGTCATGGACTACGTCCATGGCGAGTCCCTGGCGGCGCTGCTGCGCACGGCGCGCAAGAGGCGCGATCAAATCCCGGTGGGGGTAGCCTCCAGCATCCTCTGCGGCGTGCTGGCCGGTCTCCACGCGGCGCACACCGCGCGGGGAGAGAGCGGCGAGCTGCTCGCGATCGTCCACCGCGACGTGTCGCCGCAGAACATCCTGGTCGGGCCGGAAGGGCTGGCGCGCGTCGTCGATTTCGGCGTCGCCAAGGCGGCCTCGCGCGTCCACGACTCCGGCAACGCCGACGGTCGGGGCAAGCTCGGCTACACCGCTCCCGAGCGCCTGGCGTCGCCACCGGTCTGCGACGCGCGCGCCGACATCTTCTCGACCGCCGTCATCGCCTGGGAGATGCTCGCCGGGCGTCGCCTCTTCACCGGGGTCGACGAGAAGTCGCTCCTGGCGGACGTGCTCGGCGGGCCCATCCCCGACTTCTCGCAGACGCGGAAGGACGTGAGCCCCGAGCTGTGGTCGGTGCTGGAGAAGGGCCTCTCCCGCTCGCACGACGCGCGGTGGGAGAGCGCCGAGGCCTTCGGCCGGGCGCTGGAGGACGCCGCGCCCGTCGCCACCGCGCGCAACGTCGGCGCCTGGGTCATGTCCCTCGCGCGCGACAGCATCGGACAGCGAGAGCAGTACATGCGCGACATGGAGACTGCCGCGAGGGTCAAGCGGACCGGCTCCTACGGCGACGCCATGAGCGTCAACCAGCTGGTGGAGGAGATCGAGGCGAAGAGCGGCGAGCTGAAGCTCACCACGCGGCCACCGCCGCCGCTGGCCCGCATGCAGTCGGAGCCTTCGATCCGCAGCGGCGAGCTCCCGTCGACGTCCGGCGTGCGCGTCGGGCTGGCGCCGTCGCCCTCGCCGCCGCCGGGCTCGGCCGCCGCTCCCGACGCCGGGGCGGGGTCGTTCGACGTCCCCGAAGCGGTGGTCACGCCGACCCGATCGCGGATCCCGCTGATCGCCGGCGCCGCGGTCGCGGCGGTCCTCTTGATCGTCGCCATCGTCGCCCTCGGCGGCAGCGACCCGGCGAAGACCGCCGACACCGGGGCGCCCAGCGTGACGCCCACCGCCGCCGAGCCGCCGGTGCCATCGACCGCCGACCGCGTGCCCTACGACCCTGCGCTGGACCCTGCGCTGGCCGACCCTGCGCCCGCCGCGTCCAGCGCCGCAGCGGAACCGCCGCTCCTTCCCTCGGCGCCGGCCAGCGCGTCGGCCGCCGCGTCCGCGACCGCGTCGCCGGCGACGGCCCCGCCCGCGTGGTCGGGGCGTCCGGTCACGACGCGACCGCCGGGGGTGCCGCCGGGGCCGCGGCCCGGGTACATTCCCGACGCTCCATGATCGGACGTCCCCGCTCCTCGCTCGGCGCGACCGCCGCCCCGCGCCTCGTCGGATCTGTCGCCTGGCCGTGGCTGCTGGCCGGTGCGGTCGTCCTCGCAGGGGGTCATGCCTCCGCGCAGACGCCACCTCCGGCCGCGGGCGCCGAGCCGGCCCCCGCGACCCCCTCGGCGGAGGAGGACGCGGTGCGCCGCTTCAAGGAGGGTCGACGCCTCCTCGAGGAGGGCAAGCTCGACGAGGCGATGGTGGAGCTGAAGGCCTCCTTCGAGGCGAAGCCGAGCCCCAACACCGAGCTCCTCATCGGCCACGCGCTGCGCCTGAGCAACCGGCGCGCCGAGGCCGCGACCACCTACCGGCGCGTCATCGCCAGCGCGGGCGAGAAGGTCCGCGCCGGCGAGACTCGCTTCCAGGCCACGCTGGAGGAAGCGGGCCGCCTCGAGGCGTCGCTGCGCGCGCAGCTGGTGGAGCTCGACATCGTCGTCACCGGCGCGCCCGAGGGCTCGACGATCGCGGTCGGCGCCGACACCGCGCCGGTGCAGTCCAACGCGCGGGGGCTCACCGCCAAGGTGCTGCGCGAGCCGGGCGAGATCACGATCGTGGTGACGACCCCCGACGGTCGCACCGCGTCCCAGAGCGTCACCGCCACCGCCGGCGGTCAGTCGTCGATCCTCATCGAGGTCCCGGCGGCGAACACGCCCCCGTCGAAGAAGGGAGAGGGCGTGGCCGACAGCTCGAGCATCCCGCCGCCGCCGCTGGCGTCGTGGGTCGCCGCCGGCGTCGGCGCCGCCGGCTTCATCGTGTTCGGGGTCTTCGGCGCCATGAGCTCGAGCTCGGCCAGCGAGCTGGAGGAGTGCTCGCCGAGCTGTCCCGAGTCGCTGCGCGACACGGCGGACAGCGGCTCGTCGAACCAGACCATCGCCAACGTCGGGCTCGTCGTCGGCGCCCTGGGCCTGGTGACAGCCGGCGTCCTCTGGGTGGTGTGGCCCGAGGACGAGGAGACCGCCGCCTCCCCCTCCGCGGGGCGATCGCGCGCGGCACCGCCGCCAGCGCGCGCCGCGGTGCGCGTGTCGCCGGTCGGCCGCGCCGACCTGCTCGTCACGTTCTGAAGCGTCAGGTCTTCTTCGCGACGCGCGCGCGGGCCCAGTCCACCGCGCGCCGCGGGCGGAGGAGGCCTGCGCCCTGCCGCTCCTGCGCGACGCCGACCAGAGGCTCCGCCGTCGAGACCAGCGCCTCGCGCACGTCGGCGGGCGTCAGCGTGGGATCGATCTCCAGCAGCTGCGCCGCGACGCTCGCCGCGATCGGCGACGCGAAGGAGGTGCCGTCGACGTGCTGGTACTCGGGCGAGATGTACTTCTGTCGCGCGATGCGGGCCTCGATGGCGCGCATCAGCGTCGCGACGCTCTCCCGCTCGGCCGGCGTCGAGAGCGAGTGCGCCTCGGAGAACCCGTGCTCGGCGGCCGCCTCCTCCAGCAACGAGAGCAGCGAGAACAGCGGCAGCGCCTCGCGCGCGGTGATGGTGCTGGGCAGCATGGGCGCCGGCAGCCAGATCGCCGGCGCCAGCAGGTCGGGCTTCTGCACGCCCGACTGCTTGGACCCGTGCGACGTCGCGCCCCACAGGTGCCCGACGCGCGAGGACGCGGTCGCGCGATCGTCCTGACCGCCCACGGTGATCGCCGCCGGCGACGAGCCCGGCGCCTCGGGGTGCGCGCCCGCGACGTTGCCGGCCGCGGCGAACACCGTGATGCCGGCGGCGACCACGTCGTCCACCGCGCGGCCGACGTCGGCGGAGTCGGGGTCGTCGTCGTCGACGCCCAGCGACACATTGAGGATGCGGATCCCGAGCTGGGGGTAGCGCAGGGGCAGGCGGATGGCGTGCGCGACGTTCTTGCCGCGGATGCGCCCGGTGTCGTCGCGCGTCCGGATCAGGACGACCTCGGCGTCGCTGGCGATGCCGCGGTAGACGCCGCCCGAGCCGTAGCCGTTCCCGCAGGCCGAGCACGCCGTCATCGTCCCGTGCCAGGAGGAGATCTGCGCGGTGAAGAAGTCGGTTCCCGCCGGGACGTCGCGCGTGGCGTCGGCGTACGCCTTGATGCGCCGACGCGGGCGCATGAGGTCGGAGTGAGGGTAGAAGCCGCTGTCGACGAAGGCGACGACGACGCCTTTACCGGTGACGTCGCTGTGCGCGTCGAGACGCTCGGGGATGGACGGGACCTGCGGACGGGCCAAGGAGGACCTTTGGTCAGAGCGCGTCGGCCGGGGGCGGCGACGCGGCGGGCGGGATGGGCGCGCCGGGCGGCGCTCCGGGGACGGGGCCGAAGGTGGGCCCCGGCGAGGGCGAGGGCTTCGCGGGATCGGTGGCCGCCGGGGAAGGCGCTGCGGGAGGAGCCGGGGTGTCGGTGGCGGCCGCCGCCGGCGTCGACGGGTCGAGCGGCGTCGACAGCGGTGGCTCAGACCGGGGGGCAGGGGCGGGCTCGCCCTGCGCCAGCTCCAGCGACGCGCGGTCGAGCTCGTCGCGGCGGCCGGCGGACAGCCATCGGGGGTCGGCGTCGCGCTCGGCGAGCGCGGCGCGCGCCTGGGCGAGGTAGCGGCGCGCCTCGTCCTTCTCCCCGACGTGCCAGTGGGCGAGCGCGCGGTAGGCGAGGTAGCGCACGCGCTGCCGCGCGTGCAGGCGGGACTCCTCGGCGCCGGCGTCGCGCAAGCGGACGAGCGCGCCCTCGTAGGCGCCGCGCTCGTACATCTCGACGCCGGCCTGGACCTGGGCCCGCGGGCGGGCGCACCCCGATGCCGGCGCGAGCACGCCCAGCGAAAGGAGGAGCGCCAGCGTCGCGGCGCGCGGCCGGCCGAGCCACCCACGATACATGCGCGGAACGATACGCGAGGACGCGGTCGATTGCCTCACACGGCGGAGGTCGCCTGCGACTTTCGCCGGGTTGGGAGGCAACAGCAAAGGAGCGCGAGCCGCACGGGGGTTCACGGCGGCTCCAGCGCCTGCCGGCGCAGGAAGTCCTCGAGGAGCGCGAGCACCTCGTTCGGTCGCTCGACGTGCGGGGAATGGCCGGCGTCGACCACGCGCAGCTCGGCGCGCGGCAGGAGGCGCGCGCCGCGCTCGGCGACTTCGAGGGGGAAGGCCTCGTCGCGCTCGCCCCAGACCAGCAGCGTGGGCACGGACACCCGCGCCAGATCGTCGCCGAGGTGGAAGAGCTCGCCGACCAGCGGGCACATCGCCTCGAAGGCGCGCGCCGCGTCCCGCCGGCCTCCGGGCACCTCGAGAAGCTCGCGCCGCAGCGCCTCGGCTGGCGACGTCGCCGCGCCGCGCACCGCCTCGGCCGCGCGGCGGAAGGGCGCTTGCCAGCGCGCGAGCCGCTCGGGGTCGGCCCGGTAGTAGAGCCGCGCGCGCGGCGACACCGACCGCGCCAGCCCCATGGCGTCGATCAGCACCAGCGCGCGCGGCGCCACTCGCCCGCGCAGCGCCAGCGACAGCGCCACCAAGCCGCCCAGCGAGTGACCGACCAGGACCGCCCCCCGCAGGTCGAGATCGCAGAGTGTCGCCTCCACCGGGTCGACGAAGAAGCGCAGCGCGGTCTCGGCGTCGCCGCCGCTCCACGGCCGGGCCGCCGAGTGGCCGAAGCCAGGGAGATCCACGGCGACGGTGCGGCGGGCGGCGGCCAGCGGCCCGAGAAAGGGTGACCAGGTGGTCGCAGCGTGGCCGCGCCCGTGCAGCAACACGACCGGGGTTTCGCGCTCGCGCGCGCCCTTCACCCCGTCGGCAGGACCGCTTCCGCCCTCGAGAACCCGCAGCGTCACCCCGTCGCCGATGTGCCTCCGCACGCGGATGGCCGGCGCGAGCTGCGCGAGGACGCGAGTCTCGACCGGCCCCGGCCGGCTGACGACGGTCCAGTACGTCATTTCCCGCCCTGGTAGCACGGCCGGCGCCGCCCCATCCTGAACGCCCGCGCCCGATCGGTGCAGCACGGCTGACGGGACGGTCCGGCCTGAGGTAGAGTCCGCCCCGACGATGACGAACGGACCGCCTCGCCGGCAAGCCCTCGAAGAGGTGCTCCGGTCCATCGGGGATTCCTCCGTGGTCGTTTTGATCACGGGCCACCCCGATCCCGACGCCATCGGCAGCGCGATGGCGCACCAGCGCATCTGCGCCGAGATCGGCGTCCAGTGCACGATCGCGCACGCGCTCCCGGTCTCGCACCGGCAGAACCGCGCCATGGTGAAGCTGCTGAATGTCGACATGGTTCAGGTCACGAGCGTCGATGACCTCGACGAGTTCAAGTACCTGTGCCTGGTCGACACCTCGACGCCCGAGCCGACCATCGAGCTGCCGGCGCACCTCAAGCTGCTGACCGTCGTCGACCACCACAAGAAGGCCGACGTCGACGCGCCGTTCGTCGACATCCGCCCGTACCTGGGCGCGTCGTGCTCGATCTACGCCGAGTACATGGCGCAGGGGCTGGCGCCGCTGACCGAGCTGCATTCGCGGGTGGCGACGGCGATGCTGTTCGGCATCCAGACCGACACCAACGACTACGCGCTGGCGACGGCGACCGACTACGCGTCCGCCGCCTACGTCCGCCAGTTCGCCGACTCCGACGTGCTCCGCCGGGTGAGCCGTCGCGTCATCACCGCCAACGGGATGAGCATCCTCGGCCGCGCGCTGGCGAACATCCTGGTGGTGCGCGACTTCGCCGTGGCCGGCGTCGGCTACGTATCCGGCGGGGACCGCGACAACATCGCCGTCACCGCCGACTTCCTCCTCCAGCGGGAGGACATCGACACTGTCCTCGTCTACGGCATCGTCGAGGACCGGGTCGACGGCTCGCTCCGCACCGACAGCGCCAGCCTGGAGCCGGCGACGTTCCTCCACTCCGTGTTCGGCAAGGACCGCGCGGGCAAGCCTTACGGCGGCGGTCGCGCCGACAAGGGTGGCTTCCAGATCCCGCTCGGCGTGCTCGCCGAGAGCGAGGATCAGGACGCGCTCTGGGCGCTCGTCGAGGGCATCGTCCGCACCCGCCTGGCCAAGGTCGTCCCCGAGATCGAGCGCGAGTACGAGCGCGCGCACCCCGAGCGTCTCAGCCACAACCACCACGAAGAGCGCTGAGTTGCCGAGGGGGCCTCCGCTGCGCCCGCTGCGCGGCCCCCT
>JBKJLX010000089.1:0-5108 GCA_046596645.1 Polyangiaceae bacterium | reverse complement strand
CGCTACGATCTCGTGCTCCCCATCGCGCGGGGCGGCATGGGCGAGGTGTACCTCGGGCGTGCCACCGGAACCGGGGGCTTCCAGCGCCTGGTCGCGCTGAAGATCGTCGACGCCGCGCTCGAGCCCGAGCTCGCGCGCGATCTGGTGGAGGAGGCGAAGCTGGCCGCGCGTCTCCACCACCCGAACGTCGTCGCGGTGCTGGACGTGGGGATCGACGGCGACATCACCTATCTCGCGATGGACTACGTCGAGGGGGCGTCGCTCGCCCAGCTGGTCTGCACGCTGGGCGACGCGGATGCCGCTCTTCCGGTGGGGATCGGCCTTCGCGTGGTGCTCGACCTGCTGGAGGCCCTCCACGCGGCTCACGAGCTGCGCGACGCGGGGGGGGTGCCCTTCGGCGTGGTGCACCGCGACGTCTCGCCGGCCAACGTGCTGGTCGGCGTCGACGGTGTCGCCAAGCTCGCCGACTTCGGCATCGCCCGCGCCCTCTCGCGGTCGAGCCGCACGACGACCGGTGTCATCAAGGGCAAGTTCGCCTACATGGCGCCGGAGCAGGCGCGCGGGCTCGAGCTCGACCGTCGGGCAGACATCTGGGCCGCCGGCGTCGTCGCGTGGGAGGTCCTCGCCCGGCGAAAGATGCACCCGCTCGGCAACGACCCATCGACCCTGCTCGCGCTGGTCAGCGAGGACCCGCCGCGCCTCTCCACGGTGGCCGACGTCGGGCCCGAGGTGGAGCGGGTGGTGGCGAGTGTCCTCGACCGCGACCCGCGCGCCCGGTGCTCGAGCGCCGAGGCGTTCGCCCGCGCGCTGGAGTCGGCGTGCGCCGCCGCGGGGCAGGAGATCGCCCCCCGTGCCGAGGTTGCGGAGCTGGTGTGCCGGCTGTTCGGCGCCGACCTCGACGCGCGCCGTCGCGCTGCCGAGGCGGCGCCGCCCGCGGAGGTCGCGCCGCCGGTGGAGGTCATGCCGGTCGGGCATCTCGTGCCCATCGAGTCTCCCGCGCCGACGAGCGATGCGGTGTTCGATCCGGGCTCCTACGCGCCGACCACGCTGATACCGGTCGGTCCTCGGCCGTCGATCCGGTGGATGCGCGGCGTCGTGGCCGTCGTGGCGGTCGCGCTGGGCGCCGCCCTCGCGTTCGCGAACGGCGTCGCCGACTTTCCCGTCCTCGCCGCCCCGCGCGCGCCGGACCTGTCCCGCTCCGCGCCGTCCGCGGACGCGCGACTTGCCGCCCCGCCACCCGCCAGCTCGCCCTCCCCCCGCCCGCCGCCCGCCGGATGGCCGCCTCCGCCGGTGGTCGAGGCCGTGCCGGCGTCATCGCCCGCGGCCTCGTCGCGCGCCAGACCCGCTCCGGCCGCGCCGCCTGTTGCGCCCGGGCGTCGCCCGCGCGTGGCGTCGCCAGGTCTGGTCGAGTCCGATCCGTACCGGCGAGAACGCTGAACGGTGCGACGGGTGCTTGCGTCACGGCTCGTCTGGGCGGTTCTTCTCGGCGTCGCGGCGTGGCTCGCAGGCATCGGCCCGGTGGGCGCCGAGCCCGCGCACGCGGATCTTGCGCGGGCGTCGGATCTCTTCCAGCGCGGAAAGCGAGCGTTTGCGAGCGAGGCCTACGCCGACGCGGGCCGGGCGTTCGACGAGGCCCACGCAACCGTCGCCGACGCCAGCGCATCGTTCAACGCCGCCCTCGCGTGGGAGAAGGCCGACGATGCGGCGCGCGCTGCCGACGCCTACGTCCGCGCGCTGGAGACGCCCGGGCTCGATTCCGTCCGCTCCCGCGACGCGACGCGCGCGCTCGCCCGTCTCGAGGCGCGCCTCGCGCGGGTCGTGGTCCGGACCACGCCGGTCGCGCGCGTCGAGGTGGGCTACCGGAATGGGTCCGCGCCTCTGCTCGTCCACCTGCCGCCGGGCCGGTACCAGGTCATCGCGGTGTTCCCCGACGGCGCCCGCGTCACACGGCCGATCGAGGTGGGGCGCTCGGCGCTGACCGTCGATCTCGATCGCGCCGCGCCGGCCCCTCCGGCCCTGGAACGCCCCGTCGAGCCGCGTGTCGCCGATGCCAGTGTTCTGCCATCGCCGATCCCAACCGCGCCCGGCGGGCTGCGCGTCGTCCCCATCCTCGGGCTGGGGGCCATCGCGCTCGCCGGCGCAGGAGCTGGCACAGGCATCGCGCTCGGCGCGATGGGGCTCGAGGCGCGCGACGACTTCGACGCCTCGGGGCGCACCGACGCCGGCGCGCGCGACCAGGCCATCGGGCTCCGCACCGGTGCCAACGTCGCGTGGGGGGTCGCCGGCGCGCTCGCGGTGACCGGTGCCGTCCTCCTCGCGGTGTCCTGGGGCGACGACGGCGCGCCGCCCACCACGGCCGGCCTGTGCGCCGGCCCGGCGGCGATCCACATCTGCAGCGCGTTCTGAGGGGGTTCGCCGGGGGCGATCGCCGGGATCGCTCCCGCGATCGCCGCCATCGCCCCCGGCGCCGCGCGATGCGTGCGTCTGCGAGCGATCGCGGCTGCAAGGCACGCGGCACGTCGCGTGCTCAGGTCGTGGCCATGACGAGCCGGACCCTCTCGCACATCGCCCTGTTCCTCCTCGCGCCTGCTGGGTGCGCCGAGAGCGTCCCGGTGGAAGACGACGGGGACGAAGTCCTGGTCGACGATCGCGGCGACATTCCCGACGACCCCGGGTCGCCGGGAGGGGGCGGGAGCGGACCCGACGAGGTCGTGGGCAAGTCGCAGCAGGGCCTCGGCGAGCAGCTGTCGCTCGCGCGCGTGATGGCCCTGGCCCACGAGGCGGGCCTCGCGTGCGACCGCCTGACGATGGCCGGCGCGGTCGCCATGGCCGAGTCGGAGGGGTGGACTGCAGCGACCCACCAGAACGGCGCGAGCGGCGACTGCCCGAGTGGCAGTACCGACCGCGGCATCTGGCAGATCAACGACTGCTACTGGCCGATGTTCGACGATGCCTGCGCGTTCGACCCCGCCTGTAACGCGAGCGCGATGGCGATCATCAGCGGCGACGGAGAGAGCTTCCAGCTGTGGTCCAGCGTGACGCCCGACGGCACTTACGCCGCGTGGCTCGACGAGGCCGAAGCCGCGCTCCACGCGGTGCCTGGCTGCGGCGGCAGCGAAGAGCCCGATGCGGGCGATGATCCTCCTCCGGCAGGCGGCGACGGTGCCGCCGAATGCGACGCGCTGGGGTACACCGGCGCGTGCATCGACCAGGTCGCGATCTGGTCGGAGGACGGCACGTGCTGGGTCCGCGACTGCGCCGGGGAGGGGAAGTCCTGCGGGCTCATCTCGCTCTCGGAGGGCTACGGCTGCGTCGAGGGCCCGGCGGGATCCACCAAGCACGACTGCGCCGATCGCGGCTACGCCGGCGAGTGCCTCGGCGATGTGCTGGTGTGGGCCGAGGACGGCGCGTGTCGCACCGTCGACTGCGCGGCGACCGGCCGTGCGTGCGTGGCGGTCGGCGGCGCGGTCGGCCACGACTGCGGGTGACGCCGGTGCCCTCGCGCACGCGTGGTACCCTGCCTCCTCGCTGATGCGCGGCCCGAAGGACGATGCCAGCACGGTCACCGCCGCCCAGGTGACCCTGCCGTCGGCGCACTTCGAGCTCGCGGTGATCGAGGGGCCGGACGCGGGACGCAGCTTCAGGCTCGACGGCAGCTCGCGCCTCCTCGTCGGGCAGAGCCCGGCATGCGAGGTGCGCCTCGCCGACCGGCAGGTGTCGCGCCGGCACGTCGCCCTCGACCTCCAGGGGCGGCGCGTCCGCATCACCGATCTCGGGTCGACCAACGGGACGTTCGTCGACGGGGTGGCGGTGATCGACGCCTTCCTGCGCGGCGGCGAGATCGTCCGCGTCGGCGCGACGGCGCTCCGCGTCGATGCCCTCGACACCGCGGCCGCGGTGGCCCACAGCCCGCGCACCTCGTTCGGCGGCACCATCGGCGCCAGCCCCGCGATGCGCCGCATCTACCCGCTGTGCGAGCGGCTCGCTGCCTCGAACGTGACCCTGGTCATCGAGGGCGAGACCGGCACCGGCAAGGAGGTGCTCGCCGAGTCCATCCATGAGGAGGGACCGCGGCGCGACGGCCCGTTCGTCGTGTTCGACTGCACCGCGGTCGCCCCCACCCTGGTCGAGAGCGAGCTGTTTGGGCACGAGCGCGGCGCCTTCACCGGGGCGGTGGCGGTCCACCGCGGTGTGTTCGAGCAGGCGCACGAAGGCACCCTGCTCATCGACGAGGTCGGCGACCTCGATCTGCCGCTCCAGGCCAAGTTGCTCCGCGTGCTCCAGCGCGGCGAGGTGCGGCGGGTCGGCGGCGACCGGAACGTCGCGGTCGACGTCCGCGTGCTCGCCGCCACCCGACGCGACCTCGATCACGAGGTGCAGGCCGGCCGGTTCCGCGACGATCTTTTCTTCCGCCTGGTGGTGGCGCGCATCGAGCTGCCTCCGCTGCGCGAACGCGAGGGGGACGTGGCCCTCCTGGCCGGGCACTTCTGGCGCTCGCTGGGCGGAGACGCGGGCGGGGTCCCTTACGACGTGCTCCGACGGCTCGAGGACGCCCCGTGGCCCGGCAACGTGCGCGAGCTGCACAACGCGATCGCGCGCCGCATCGCCCTCGGCCACCTCGCCGGGGAGTCGCGTCGGGCGCCGACCTCGTCGCCCGAGCCCCAGGGGGTCGGAGCCGCCGTGCTGGCGCTGGACCTCCCGCTCACCCAGGCACGCGCCCGGGTGGTGGAGGACTTCGAGCGCCGCTACCTCGAGAAAATGCTCGAGCGACACGGCGGCAACGTTCGCCGCGCCGCCGAGGCCGCCGGCATCGCGCGGCGCTACTTCCAGATCCTCCGCGCGCGCGGTCGCGACGGCGGCTGATCCGTCGCGCGGCCCGGTCGGCAGCCCGCGCCCCCCGCCGCTGCCGCGCGGGCCCGGCGACGCCGCGCGCGGAGAACGAGCGAGAGCAGGCCGCCGAGCGCGACCGCCGTGCCGGACGAGGGTGCGCCCGGGGTCGCGTTGCAGTCGCACGAGGTGGCCGGCCCGTCTCCGCCCTCGGAGCTCGTGGCGCCCGGATCGCGACCTGCCGCTTCCTGGCCACCCCCGTCCCCGCCACCCGGGTGGAG
>JBKJLX010000012.1:0-4417 GCA_046596645.1 Polyangiaceae bacterium | reverse complement strand
CTCCTCCGGTGCGGCTGGCCGGTCTGCGGGGAGGACTTGTGCCCTCTTTCCAGCACCTGGCGGTGCTGCAAATGGGGGAAGAGAGTGCGCTGCACGCCCGTCGCCCCGCCCTGACTGACCGGTCGGTCAGCAACCTACGAGACGGTCCAGGGGGAGGCAACGTCGAAGCGGACGTTCCGTTACGGAAGGTTTGTCAGGCGCCGGGGCTGCCGCCGCCGCCGCCGCCGCCAGCGCCCGTGGTGACGGTGTCGCTGGTCGCGGCGGTGCTGCTGCCGGTGTCGGCACCGGTGTCAGCGGCCGTCCCCGCCGCCGCCCCCGCCCCCTCACCCTCCGCGGCGCTGGTGCAGCAGTAGAGGACCTCGTCGTCCTGCTCGATGGCCTTCTCGCACTGGGCCTCCGCTTCCGGCTCGGCGCCGTCGAAGCACTCGACGGGGATCCGATCGCCGCACGCGGTCCCCTCGGAGACGATCTCGCACCGACCGGTGGTCCCCGAGCTTCCGCAGCCGCTGCTGCTGCCGGAGCCGGTGTCGGAGCTGCCGCACCCCAGGGCGAACATCACCAGCAGCCACCAGCGACCGGGGCCTCCTATCGGGTGCAACACGTCGCCACCCGAACCACGAAACGTGCCACCCGCGAAGCGCGCTTCATCGCCCGGATCCCAGTCTCACGGGGTCGTGGAGACCGTCCGCGACGCCGCGCCCGAGGCCGAACGCCCCAACGAGGACCGGACGCCACTCCTCTGCCGCGCGCACGCGGCGCTCCTGCGGCAGCTGACGGGCGGGCCTCGATCGCCAATGTGGGTCAGCCAGACATTTGCTTATCGGCAACGCTCGCAAGCCCCAGCGCGACTTGCTGTTGCCACCTGGCGCACGCGCCCGTCCGACAGCCGTCGCTCCCGGCGGCAATCCGCCGGGGCTGCGCTGCACCGCCCTCTGGAGCGTGGCTTCGATGAAGGCCCACGCCACCTGCGGCTGGCGCCCGCCGGTGCTGCCACTGCCGGCTGTCATCAGCCCCCGCGTTCATGCGCCTTCTCCACGAAGCGCGCCGACGCCGCTGCCGCCACCCTCAGCTGCAGCGACCTCGGCTGGCGGGGTTTCCGCCTCGCTGCAGTGGCTTCACGACCGCTCCACCGTAACCCCGGCGCGACCGAGCTCCTCGAGCCAGGCCTTCAGCTCGGGCACCCGCAGCGCGACCTGCTCGGTACCGTCGCCGGTGCGCCACTCGACCGCCAGCAGCCGAACGGCCTGGCTCTTGCCCAGGAACGAGCGCGGCGTGGTCACGCCGACGATGTCGGCGATCTTGGCGCGCACATGGTTCCCGGCGATCGCCTGCACGAAGACCAGCTCGTCGTCGAACAGCGCCACATAGCCGGCACCGCGCATCTGGGTGGCGCCCTTGGAGCGGATGCCGAAGGTGTTGGCGGGGCTTTGCCGCCGCACCGTGCGCCCCGCGGAAATCTCGCCCAGCTGGGCGCGCGCCGCCGCCAACCCGCGGCGGGCCCAGCGGATCAGCAGAAGGAGCGCGACCAGGCCCGGGGGCAGCGCCAGGATCACCACCATCCACGGTTCCATGGCGTCGAGACTAGCTCAGCCGCGCGCGCGGGTCGCACACCCTACTTGATGGCCGGGGTTACCAACTCGACCGAGGATCGCGACGTCTCAGCTTTGCCCAGCGCAGATGATGCGACCCAGGCTGCGGCCCGCACTTCCATCCTGGCGAGCCCTGGCTCACAGCGCATTGCACCTGACTGCGCTTCGCGCCGCAGGGGAATGCGTGATCGTTTGCCAGATCCGGCACCGACCCTGCCGCTCGGTATCGCGTGGATACCGTGCAGTCATGTTGGTCGCCCTCGACACGAACGTGCTCGGGTCGGTACGCCGGTCTCGTCGCGGAGCGGCGTTCGCCGTGCTGGAGTTGGTCGGCACCGGCTTGTTCGACCTGGCGCTCTCCGTGCCGCTCTTCCTCGAACGAGGACGCGGCGTCGCGGCCGCAACTGGCGCTCGCAGCTGCCGATGTGCGCGCCGTCCTCGACCATGTCCGCAGCGTCGCTCCGCATCAGCAGCTCCACTTTCTGTGGCGGCCGTTCTCGCCCGACCCCGAACGACGACATGGTTGCAGATGTCGAGTTAGCTTCTGGCGCCCGCTACGTCGTCACGCACAATTGGAGGGATTTCCAGCCCCTGCCCCAGCTCGGCATCCAGGCGATCACCGAAAGTGGCCCTCGAAGTCGTCGTCCAGGGTCAGCATGCGCTGGGAGCGCTGAGCCCACCGCCGACTTCGTGGCGCGGCTCCGAGGGCCGTGGCATCGCCGACGTATGCGGTGTAGGCCGAACGCCATGTCCTCTCCGACGCGCGCGGGCATCGCCCTCCTCGTCCTCGGCGTCCTGTCCAGCCTCGGCTGCGGCGACGACACCTCGGCCGACGGCGGCTCCGGCGGCGCCACGGCCGCCCCGTCGGCGAGCGGCTCTGGCGGCACGGGGCAGGGGGGCGCCGAGGCCAGCGGGGGTGACGCCACCAGCCAGAGCAGCGCATCCAGTGCGGCCGGCCAGGTCGGCGCGGGGGGGGCTGACGCCGGCGTCGGCGGCAGCACCGGCAGCACCGGGAACGGCGGCGCCAGCGCCAGTGGTGTCGCTCCGGCGGGCACCATGCCTGGCGAGCAGGCGGCGGACGATGGCGACAACGCCCTCTCCACGGCGGCGGGCGAGGACGCGGTGCTGCGCGTCGAGATCGGCTCCGACGAGCACCTCGGCTTCTTCCTCACCTTCCAGCCCGGGCTCGAGGGTGTCGTCCTCGAGCTCTCGCGCTGGGACGGATCAGCGCCCGAGGTGCTGGCCTTCACCGACGGCGGCGCCGGCCTGCGCACGCTCGCGGCGGTCGACGCCAGCGGGCCTCGCACCTTCTGGCTGCGCGTGACGGCGGACGAGGGGTTCGAGGGCACGCTGGAGATCGTGCGCACGCCCTACGAGGACGGCGCGCAGTGCACGGCCGACTGCGAGCGACTGCTGCAGCTCCCCGTCCGCAACGACCCCTTTTTCGATGGCTACGACTGGACGCCCTCCACGGTCTTTCGCTACCAGTTCGGTCGCCGCGACATGGTCATGCTGCTGCGCCATGCCGCGCGGGAGATGGCGCTCGCCGGGCGCGAGCCGTTCATCCCCGAGGACCTGTCACAGTGGAACGCCGAGACCCCCGGGACCGACGTGGGCGCGCCTCGCCACGCGTCGCACCAGAACGGGAAGGACGTCGACTTCTCCCTCTACGGAAGCGACGGCCTGAGCGTATGGCGCAGCTACTGCGACGCGGTGAACACCGGCGACGGGCGCGAATGCGAGGCGGGCAGCGTCACCAACTTCGATGGCCGCGCGAACGCCGAGCTGTACGCGGCGTTCCTGCAGTCGGGACGGGTCACCATGAGCTTCCTCGACGGCGAGCTCATCCCCTTCGTGGAAGAGGGCGCGGACGAGGCCGCCGCCGACGGTGCCATCAGCGAGGACCTGCTGCCCCGCTTCTCCGACGGCAGCCTGCAGCACTGGCCCAATCACGACAATCACATCCACCTGCGGATGGCGGAGACTCCGTACGGCGCGAGCGCGCTCACCGCGGCGGTGTTCGTCGCGCCCTGACGGGCGGCGCGGCGCCAGCCTCAGGTCGGCGCCCGGAACGGCAGCGCGGGTCGCGCGCGCGGCAATCGCGCCCGGAGCTCCTCCACCAGCTGCTCGCGGAGACCGCGGCGCTGGGTCCACAGGTTCTCGCGCTGACCGGGGTCGTCGACGCAATCGTAGAGCTCGCCCTCGGTACCGTCGTACTTCGGGATGGAGCAGCCGCGGCCCCACACCGACCAGTAGACGGGAAAGTCCCCGCCGCGATCATCGGAGCGCTCGTACGCGGTACAGAGGTAGCGGCCGTCGAAGATCGTGGCGAGGTGCATGCCGACCTGGGCAAAGTTGCTGTCGAAGGTGGAGAGCACCGGCGGCCTGGTCGCGCCTCTCGTCGTGGGGAGTGACGTGCCCTCCATGAACGAGGGCGGAGAGATCCCCGCGATGGCGCAGAACGTCGGCGCGAGATCGACCAGCCCGACCGGCGCGTCGATCGTGGCGGGCGCGACCCCGGCGCGGCGCGCCGGTCTCCACAGGAGCGGTACGCGAAGGAGCGCGTCCACGTGGTACGGCCCCTTGAAGAAGAGGCCGAAGTCGCCCTGCAGGTCGCCGTGGTCCGACGTGAAGACGACATCGGTGTCGTCGGCGATGCCTCGCTCCTCCAGGTGGCGGAGGACGCGGCCGATCGCCTCGTCGATGAGCTCGTTCTCGACGTGAATCATCGCGGTCATCTCGCGCAGCTGATCGTCAGCGAGCGCAGCGGGCCGGAACGCGGTCGGTCCACCCTCGGGGTTGTGGAAGCGGCCCTCGTACCAGTCGAG
>JBKJLX010000885.1:0-4206 GCA_046596645.1 Polyangiaceae bacterium | reverse complement strand
GGATCCTCGTCGGGCGGAGGATCCTCGTCGGGCGGAGGATCCTCGTCGGGCGGAGGATCCTCGTCGGGGGGAGGCGGAGGCGGCGGGGGGCAAGGCACCGTGGCGGGGGGCCAAGGTGGTGCCGGCAGTCAGGCCGGAGCTGGCGGCGGCGGCGCGGCCGGCGGTCCGATGACCTTCTTCGTCACCAGCGAGGGCAACCTGAGCGGCGACTTCGGCGGTGTCGCTGGAGCGGACCAGTATTGCCAGGAGCTGGCGGACGCGGTGGGCGCTGGCAACCTCACCTGGCGCGCCTACGTCAGCACGTCGCAAGAGGACGCGCGCGACCGCCTCGGCGCCGGGCCCTGGCACAACGTCGATGGTGTCCTCGTCGCGGGCGACGTCGCGGCGCTCCACCTGAACGGCATCACGCACGAGGTCGCGCGGGACGAGCAGGGGGGCCTCGTGCCCAGCGGCAAGCTGAACCCAGGGTTCAACGAGCACGACATCCTGACGGGGTCGCGCCAGGACGGCACCTACCACGAAGGCCTCGGTAACTGCGCCGACCTCACGTCCTCGAGCGCCGACGACACCGCGTCGGTGGGCCACAGCGACGCTTCGTTCACCGTGAGCGGCGGCAGCTCGCCGGTGGACCCCGGCGAAAACTGGAACGCGTCGCACGGGACCCAGGGATGCGACCAGGCTTCGCTCGACAACACGGGGTCCACGGCGCGCCTGTACTGCTTCGCAGTCGATTGATGCCGGCTCACCCGGAGGGGGTGAGGTGCCTTTCGATCTCGTCGATCAGCGTCGGGACCGAGCCCTCCCGCCCCGTGACGGTGACCCGGAGGCCATGGCGCTCGGCGGCCCGGGTCGTGACGGGACCGATGCTGGCGAGCAGGACCGTGGCCAGTATGGCGGGCGCTGCCTCGCCGAGGAGCTCGCAGAGGTCGTCGACGGTGCTGCCGGAAGTGAGGAGGATCACGTCGACCTCCCCACCCAAGAGCTGCGCGCGGAGCCGCGCGCGGGACTCCTCCGGGGGGGGCACCGTCGCGTAGACGGGGATCACGTCGACGGTGGCGCCGGCCGCGCGCAGGCGGTCGGGGAGAGCCTCGCGCGCCACGAGGGCCCGCGGGAGGAGCACGCGCCTCCCCGCCGCCCCGCCGCGCCCGGCCAGGTCCTCGAGGATCGCGTCGGCCAGCGCCTCGCCCACGGAGGACGTCGGCACGACGTCCGCGCGCACGCCGCGCGTCGCGAGGGCTCGAGCCGTCCCGTCGCCGATCGCCGCGACCCGAGCGCGCCCCAGGGCTCGCGCGTCCAGGTGCTCCGCGACGACGACGTCGAAGAAGCGCGTGACGGCGTTGACACTCGTGAACGCGACCACGTCGTAGTCACCGAGCGCGCGCACCGCGCGCTTCACTCGCGCCGGATCCGGAGGTTGTGCCAGGCGGATCGCAGGCGCCAGCACCGCCTCGGCGCCCCGCCGCGCGAGGAGGGCCGCCGTCGCGCCCGCCTGGTGCTCGGCGCGCGCCACCAGCACGCGCTTGCCGAAGAGGGGCAGGCGATCGAACCAGCCGAGCTCGGCGCGCAGCGCGGCGACCCGACCGATGATGGCGAGGGCTGGCGTGCCCAGCCCCGCCGCCGCGACCCGCTCCGCGATGTCGGCCAGCGTGCCCTCCACCACGCGCTGGGTGGGGCGCGTCCCCGAGGCGACGACGGCCGCCGGCGTCGTCGCCGGCAGGCCGGCGAGCTCCACCAGCTCGCGCGCGAGCTCTCCCAGCTGCGACAGCCCCATGAGGACGCAGATCGTCCCGTCCAGGCCGGCCAGGCGGCGCGCGTCGAAGCGGCTCCCGTCGCGGAGGGTGGCGCTGAGGAAGGTCACGCTGGACGCGAGCTCACGGTGTGTCAGCGAGATGCCCGCGTACGCCGCTGCGGCGAGCGGTGAAGTGACGCCGGGCACCACCTCGAAGGGGATCGCCGCGCGGGCGAGGGCCTCCGCCTCCTCCGAGCCACGCCCGAAGAGGTAGGGGTCGCCGCCCTTCAGGCGGAGGACGCTGCGGCCGGCGCGCGCGAGCTCGATCAGCTGCGCGTCGATCTCGTGCTGTTTGTTCTGCTTCTCGTCGCGCTTGTGACCGCGCTTGCCGACCCAGCGCAGCTCGGCGTCAGCCCGCGCCAGGCCCAGCAGAGAGGTGGGGACCAGCTCGTCATGGAGGACGACGTCGGCCGTCGCCAGGAGCTCCAGGGCGCGCAGCGTGACCAGCCCCGGATCGCCGGGGCCGGCGCCGACGAGGTAGACGACCCCCGGGCGCGCTCCGGCGCCAGGGGGTAGCTCCGCGAGGATCACGGGGGAGATCGGTGAGCCGCGCGGCGCGCTGTCACTGCGGCTCCTCGCTGCAGAGCCCGCAGATCTCGCCGGCCTGGAGGACGCACTGGCCGTCCCACGAGCCCTCGGTCGGATCGCAGCAGAACGGGTCCGCCGCGCAGACCTCGGACGCGCAGCTGCTGCACGAGGTCTCGAGGGCAGCGCCGGCCTCGCATTCGTCGTGGCATGCGGCCGCACCGCAGGACTCGCCGCCCTCCCCGACGCAGGTCTCGTCCCACTCGGTCTCGCAGCAGTAGGCGTCGAAGCCGCAGACGATGGCGGCGCACTCGTCGCACTCGCCGTCGAGCGGCGTGCCCGTCTCCTCCGGACCGTGGTCGCAGGTGCCGCTGCCGCTGCCGCCACCACCGCCGCCGCCGCCGTCGACGCCGCAGTCATTCAGCAGGCCGGGGCAGGGGAGGCAGGCGCCGTAGCCGGCCGCGATCGTCTCGCAGTACATGTAGACGGTGTGCTCGTTGTCTCCGAAGAGGAGGTCGAGCGCGACGGCCACCGCGAGGCCGCCCAGGCCGGGGAACAGCTGGCCGGTCAGGCTGTCGATGCTGATGTCGCTGCAGTCCGAGTCCTCGCGGCAGGGCACGCAGACGCCGCACTCGATCGGGTCGTCGCCGCCCGAGGGCACGCTGAGGATCGTCGCGCACACCGGCATCGGGTACTCGAGGTTCGCGTCGGCGATCTCGATGATGTCGCCGGGGTCGCCGTAGCCGACGAGCTCGCGCAGCGCCTTGCCGACGTTGTATTCGACGCCGACGTTGGCGCAGTCGCCGTCCTCGCTGCAGAGGTTGGTGACCTCGTTGTACGGCGGGGGAAGGACGACGCCGCCCACGTCGCTGCAGCCGGCCGCGACCGGGATGCACTGGCCGGCGCCGCCGTTGATGGGCGTGTTGCAGACGAACTCGCTGTCGGTGCCGTCGAGCTTGCCGCAGCCGGAGCAGTCCTCGTCGAACTGGCAGACGCCCGGCGCCTCGACGCTGCCGCAGATCGGCGAGCAGGTGCCGTTCTCGGTGCAGAACTCACCGGCGGGGCAGGCGTAGGTGTCGCTGCACTCGGCGCAAATGTGGCTATTGCAGGCCTTGGCGCTGGGGCACTGCGCGCAGTCGTTGTCGGTGACGCACTCGGCGGAGCAGGCCTGGGTGCACGCGCCGTCCTTGCAGACGTCGGTCGACTGGCACTCCGAGGTGTCGTTCTCGGTGCAAGCGACGCACTTGTTGGTCGCGCTGTCGCAGACCTGGTGCGCGGGGTCGCACGCAGCGCAGTCCCCGCTGTCCTCGCAGGCGATCGTCGGCGTCCCGGCGCCGTCGGTCGGGCACTCCAGCCCCTCGGGCACGCACTGCCCGAAGCTGGAGCAGGACTCGCCCTCCGGACACTCGCCGGCGGCGCCGCAGGCGACGCAGCGACCCTCGTCCGCCTTGCAGTAGACGCGCCCCTCGGAGCAGCCACCGCACTCCAGGTCGGTGGTGCAGTTGTGGAGGAGACAGACGTCGCTCGACGGACCGCCGGCGCCGCTGCCGGTCCCGGTGTCGTCGTCGTCGTCGTCGTCCGAGTCGTCGTCCGAGTCGCCGTCGCTCCCGCCCGTCCCGCTTGTCCCGGCCGTGGCGGCGGAGTCGTCGCCGCACGCGGCGAAGGTGACGCCGCCAGAGACGACCAGGAGCAAGGAGCTGAGGAAGAGGTTCGCGCGCTTCATGACCCCGGATCTTGGGCCATGCGAGGCCGGCGCGGCAAGAGAACTCGCGCCCGCGGATCGCGGGGCGCTCAGGGCGAAGAGGCGATCGCCACCGCGGTCAGGTCCCTGCCGCCCAGCACCGACACCTCCGACCAGCGATCACCCAGCAGCCGGACGTGGGCGACCGCAC
>JBKJLX010000874.1:0-7443 GCA_046596645.1 Polyangiaceae bacterium | reverse complement strand
GGCCGAGCTGCGCGAGATGGTGCGGGCCGCCGGCGGCGACTCCGACCGATGGAGCTTCGGGCATTTCACGTTCCCGCTCGGCGGCCGCGGCACGTGGTTCGCCAGCGAAAGGCTCTCCGCCGCGGGACAAATGCGAGCGTGAATCTTGGCCGGAGCTGCGTCGCCATGGATCGATGTGCAGCACCGTGATCCCCAAGATCCTCCGCCTCCCCTTCCTCGCTGCGGCGATCTCCTTCCTCGCGCTGGGCGCGCGCCCTGCCGACGCCGCCCCGGCGCGCGAGCACGACGACGCCGCGGAGTCCCCGCCCGACAAGGCGGAGGTCGCAGAGAAGGTCGAGAAGCCCGAGAAGAAGAAGCGGGCCACGCCCAAGATGAAGAAGGCGGCCCCCGGGAGCGGCGACAAGGTCACCAAGGCCGGCGCCAAGGGCTCCAGGGCCGAGAAGGGCAAGGGCGACAAGGCCCAGAAGGGCAAGGGCGACAAGGCCAAGGCCGACAGGGCGGGCGACAAGTCCGACAAGAAGAAGATCGCCTCCAAGGACGGCAAGAAGAAGGAAAAGGCCGACAGGGGCAAGGGGTCGAAGGACGAGGGCAAGGGCAAGCTCGCCAAGACCACGAAGAGCCCCGGCAAGGACAAGGGCGCGGAGAAGGAGAAGGAGGCCGCCAGGGGCGAGCGCGACGAGCGCGTCGCCTCGCGCGGCGACCGGGACAAGGGCGTGCGCAGCCTCTCCGGCGCGCGGCCCAGCCGCTCCTCGCACCCGCCGAAGAAGGGCGCCGCCAAGAGCGAGACGCGCGACGACGACGCCAAGCACAGCGGCAAGAGCGGCGAGGCCCGCCGCCGCAAGAAGGCGCCGCGCCGTGAGGCGCAGGAGAAGCGCAACGAGCAGGCCGCCGACCGCGACGACTGATCGACGCGGCGGAGTCGGGGGAACGGGCGGGGGCGACCCCGCCCGTCGGCATTTTGTGGCCCCGGCGGCGTCGAGCGCCGTCGCCGCTCCGGCTTCGTCCGCAAGCCTCAGGGCGGCACCGGGGACACAAACTGGGCCCAGGCGGCCGCATCGTGACAAGGAGCCGGGCATGCGTACCGAAGGGCTCGCCGCGTTCGCGATGGACCGCTCCGCCTCCGCCGCCATCGCGCCGTCAGGTGCGGCGACAGCAGCGCCGCCGCGCGAGCCCGTGCCCTGGCTCCCCAGCGGCGTCCGCTTCGTGGGCGAGGACGGCCGGCGAGCCCTGCTCCTCGAGGCGGCCAAGTGCCGCTTCGTCGTGGTCGACGTGGAGGAGGACGATCGTCGCTCCTTGCGCGACGCTGTGGAGGAGGGGATCGAGGTGGTGCTCGCGCGGCGCGGTGCGCTGCCGCCCTCCACCGAGGTGGGGGCGGGACCGGCGCGGGTGGTCCGCGATCAGCACGCCCGGCTCCGTGCGTCCTCGGCGCGCGGCATCCTGGTGGCGCTGCCCCCGCTCGGTGGGCGTGCTCTCGACGGCGCGCTGGCCGTCGACGACGGCGCTGCCATCGCCGGGTGGATCCGCCTCGCCCTCGACGACGCCGCGCCCACGGTGGTGGTGGCGGTGCGCGAGGAGGATCGCTCGGTGCCGATCCTGGTGCCGCGGGCGCTGGGCGTGGTCGTCGACGAGGCCGAGCACGAGGGGGCTCATCACGCCGCCGCCGCGGTCGCGATGCGCATCGTCCCCGCGCTGGCGCCGACAGCGCTGCCGCCGCCGGTGGAGTGGCTCGAGGGCTGTCGCGCCGTGGAGCGCGACGCGCTGCTGATCGCCCTGGAGACGAGCGCGCTCCCCTGTCCGGTGGTGGAGGACGCGGCGCCGGCGGAGCGCCCCGCGCCGGAGCCGCCCGCCCGGGTGGTCGCCGAGAGGGTCGCCCAGGAGGACGACATCTGGGCCCACGCCGACGACGTCATCGTCGCGCGCGCGACGCCGATGGATCTCGGCCCGCTGGAGCCCCCGCGCGACGCGCGCGTCCCCGACTCGGCGCGCCGCGCCACCTCGCCCGTCGACGACGACGACGACGGTGGTCTCGGGCTCGACGACGCCGCGCCGATGCGCGCTGCGCGACCCCTGCGCGACCTGCGCGACGTCTTCGACGAGGCGCTACGAGTCGACGTGGCGGCGCCCTCGCGCCTCGCTCCCTCGTGCGAGCGCCCGGTCGAGCGCGTTCTCGACGCCGCGTTCGAGCGCGGCGTGGAGCGCCCCGAGGAGGCCCAGGGTGGTCGCACGCGCGAGCGCGCAGCGCAGCGCGTGGCCAACGCCGCGGCGTACCGCCAGCACGCCGTCGAGCTCGACGGCGCCAAGGGCCCCAAGCCGCTGGCGGTGGTCCACGACCTCTTCGCGACGCACTACGTGCCGCTCCTCGGGGCCATGACGCGCGGCGAGCTCGACGGCACCGTCCGCTCCGTGGTCGAGGAGTGGCGGCAGAGCTTCGCCCAGAGCTACATCAACGCCTTTGCGTCGATGCGAGTGACCGGCAAGCGCCCGTCCATGGTGCTCGACGCACCGGAGATGGCGGCCAAGATGGGCCGCGCGAGCGGCGCCAAGACGGTGAAGCTGGTGCTGGTCGACGCCATGGGCTGGGACCTGGGCAAGCGGGTGACGGCGCGTATGCAGGCCAGCCTCGGCGCTCGCGCCTCCCTGGTCGAGCAGCAGGTCCTGTGGTCGGCGCTGCCGACCACCACGCCGACCCAGACATTCTTCCTGGCCCGCGGCCCCAATGGCCTGCGCGACCAGGATCCGCCGGCGAGCGACCCCGACGTCTCGCGCGGGCGCAACGTCTCCTCGCTGCGCCGCGAGCGCATCGGCTCCCGCGACGTGATGAAGCTCGACCTGGTCGAGGCCCGCCTGCGCTCGCCCGGCGACGGCTACGACGAGCGCCTGGAGGCGATCGCGGAGGAGACCGCGCAGGTGGTCTGCCGATATGCCGAGACGCTGCCCGCACGCACGCTGCTCTACGTGTTCGGCGACCACGGCTTCGTGCTCCCCCCCGGCGGCAGCGGCTTCCTCACCGGCGCCGCCAGCCAGGGCGGAGCCTCCCCCGAGGAGGTCCTGGTGGGCGGCTTCGGCTGGATGCTCGACGCCGTTCATTGAGTCGCGTCCGCGCACACCCGCCACGGTGAGTCGACGCGTCACGCCGGGGTGCGGCAACAGGCCGACAATCAACTCGCTTTCGTGGGTTGGCCCGGTGCGTGCTCTGGTCACCTTCATGGAAGCGACCGTCGAACACTCCTGGGAGAGCAACCCTCCGTCGCGCCGAGGCGTCGGGCGCGGCACCACGTTTGACAGGTGGGCGTCGGCCTCCCGGAACCTGGGCCGCTTCGATGGCGCCGTGAGGGCCCGCCTGCTGGTGCTCTTCCTCTGCACCGCAGCGGCGTTCGCGATCACGACGATCGGCGGCGCTGCCTATGAGCGCTACGTCGCGCCCGCTGCATGGGTGCTGACGAGCGTCGCCGACCTGGTCCTGGTGGTGGGCATCCTGGCGTTCGTGGGCAAGGTCGGCCGCGAGACCGGCACCCGCATGTGGGGCGCGCTCGCGGCGGGCTCCTTCATGGTCTCGATCGCGGCGGGGACCGCGCACGCGCTGGTCCGGCTGGTCGACGTCGACGTGACGGCGATGGTCGCCGGCCGCACCGTGAGCCCGGGGTGGATGACGATGGTCGCGCACTTCGCGCTCGGCGTCGGTCTGCTGGCGAGCGTGAAGGTGCTCACCAAGACCTCGAAGAGTCTGCGCGCGGCGGTGCCGTTGAGCCACGCACGCAGCGCGCGCACCTTCCTCGCGCTCGCGGTGGGCGCCGTGGTCGGCACCCACATCATCCACCTCCTCGGCACGCCGCGCGCTGAGGTCACTGCAGGCACCATCTGCGTGGCGCTGACGCTTTCGCTGGTCGCTGGCGCGCGATTGGTGGGGTCCATTCGCCACCTCCGCGACTCGATCGAGGAAGCGCTCGATGCCGGGCAGCTCGGCCTTCCCGAGCGCTGGTTCGCGGGCGCGCAGACCGCCTACTGAGCCCGCCGATCTAGGGCCGCTCCGGGGAGGCACGAAACGCCGCGAGCATCGCGAGGATGGCCCCCTTCTGCACCTTGCCCATGGCATTCCGCGGCAATGCATCGAGCACGAGGACCTGCTTCGGCACCTTGAAGGGTGAGAGGCGGGTCTTCGCCCATTGGCGGATCGCCTCCGGCGTGCACGCGCCGCTGCACCCCAAAGCCGGCACCACCGCGGCGACGACGCGGTCTCCCCATGTCTCGTCGGGGACGCCCACCACCGCCACCTCCCCGACCGCCTCGTGCTCGCGCAGGACCTCCTCGATCTCCAGCGCGCTCACCTTCTCGCCGCCCGTCTTGAGGATGTCGACACTGGCGCGGCCGAGCAGCCGGTAGGCGCCGCCCTCGAGCATCGCGACGTCCCCGGTGTGAAACCAGCGGCCCGCCGGATCGTCGGAGAACGAGCGCGCCGTTTCCTCCGGATCTCCGAAATAGCCAGCGAACACCGAGCGGCCGCGCACCCAGAGCTCTCCGGGCCCGGCTCCCGCGCCCTGGCCGGCCTCGTCCACCAGCCGCACCTCGACACCGGGCAGCGGCACGCCGACCGAGCCCGCACGGCGCCCCGTGGGGTCGAGCGGGTTGGAGAGCGCCATGCCGATCTCGGTCATGCCGTAGCGCTCGAGCGGGATGCACCCGGAGACGGCACGCCAGCGCGCGGCGAGCCCCACCGGGAGCGCCGCCGAACCGCTGGTCGCGAGCCTCAGCGCGCGCGCGCTGGTCGTCCAGCGCGCACGTTCCTCTTCGCTCGCAGCATCGAAGGCCTCGAACAGCTTCGCCGTCATCGTCGGCACCGCCATCCACACCGTCGCCGCGGCGAGCTCCTCCCACACCCGGCGCGGCTCGAAGCGGCGCAGCAGCCGCACGCGACCACCGGCCAGCAGCGTCGCGAGCAGCGCCACCACGACGCCGTGGGTGTGGTGCAACGGCAGCGCGTGCAGCAGCACGTCGCCGGGTCCGAGTCCCCAGGCGCTGGCCAGCGCCTCCGCCTGCGCCGACAGGTTGTCGTGCGTGATCACCGCCGCCTTGGATCTGCCGGTCGTCCCGCTGGTGAACAGGAAGAGCGCGGGCGAGCTCCCCAGCGCAGCGTCGGCGCCGGCACCATCGCGCGCGAGGTCGTCGGCCGCTGGGTCGCCGGCGTCGTGGTCGCGCGCGCCGGCGTCGATCACCGCGAGACCGGGCGGCAGCGTGGCGCCCCCCCCGGCTGCGACCAGCGAGCAGCTCGCGCCGGCGCGCTCGACGACCGCTGCGACCTCGGCCGGTGGAGCCCCCTCCGCCAGGGGCACCGCGACGCGCCCCGCGAGGACGCAGGCGAGGAAGGAGGTCAGCCAGGAGGCGCCGCGCGGGGCGTCGATCACGATGCGATCACCGTCCGCCGTCGCGCGCTCGAGGCGAAGCGCGAGCGAGCGCGCCGCTGCGGCGAGGTCGGCCGCGTGGTGAGCGCCGTCGTCGTCGATCAGGAGGGCGCCGCGCCCGCCGCTCTCGCGCGCGATCACCTCGCGAAGTCGGCGCCCGAGGTCGCTCACGGCGCGCCCAGCGTAGCGCAGCCGATCTATCCTTCGCGCCCGATGCGATCCGCAGCCTGCCCACGACACGCCGCCGTCTCCCCGCGCCACCGCGCGCCCCTCCTCGTCGCGTCGCTCGCGCTCCTTGCGGCGTGCGGGGACGCCGCGTCGACCCCGGCCGGCGCCTCCGCAAGCGCGACGGTCAGCGCGGCGCCGGCGGCGACGGCCAGCGCCAGGGCGAAGGGCCCGCGGCAGATGCCGACCCTCACCGTCGACAACCTCGGCCCCTACCTCGACGGCCAGCGCGCCGAGCTGAAGACGCCGGAGGGCCCCGAGCGGCTCAAGAAGATCGTCGCCGGCCTCCCCCTGGAGAACGGCAAGCCCCTCGACGGCAAGGAGGTGACGCTGGTCACGCTCAAGAAGGCGAGGACCGGCGACGTGCTCGCGGTGCTGCGCGAGCTGGGCGCGGTCGGCGTGACGTCGGTCCGCATCAAGACCGACGGGCGCAACGATCTCCCGCAGGAGCTGGTGATCGCCCCCTCCAACAAGCTCTCCGCTGCGCCTGCGGCGTGCTCGGTCGTCGCCAGCGTCTCCGAGGACCTCCACACCCGCGTCTGGTCCGTCGGCGGCGGCCTCGCCAAGATGCAGAAGAAGGGCTTCGCCGGCCCCGACTACACGCTGACCGCCGACGCCGCGAAGAAGGACGTCGCCAAGTGCGCCTCCGAGGTCGCCCTCTTCTCCGGGGAGCCTGGCGTCGACTGGGACCTGACCTTCAACCTCGGTGGCGCCCTGTGGGCCCAGGCCAACCCCGACACCAAGCTCAGGACGCTGGTCGTCGTCGTCGAGCCGCCGGTCGCCGGCCGCCCGGTCAAGGTCCCGTAGCCGCCCAGGCCGCCCATGGTGGCCCCCTCGCGGCTCCCCGGCCGGCTGGTCGCCGGCGCGAGCGGGAAGGCGGCACAGTCAGCCAGTGACACAGTCCGACACACTCCGGCTGTCGCGTGGAGAACGGGCAGTTCCCGCTCGCGGCGCGCCGTCGATGGGATTGTTTCTCCGTTCCAGCGCCTGACGGCGCTGGAAATCTGCTCGACGATGGCCACTCCCTCCCGCATTCTTTCTTTCCCGACCGCTTGCGGCTCTTGGCCTGGATCCTGAAAAGGTCGGCGGCACCATGGCCGACCAGTCGCAGTCCCGTCAGCTCGCTGACGCCTCCCGGAGAGTTCCGTCCATGTCGAAGCGCATCCGCTCGTCCCGACTCGCGAAAGGCCGGCGCCTCAGGTCGGCCGGAGATCGCTCGTCGGTCCCCGGGGTGCGTGATTCGATGACGAGCGCGCCGGACAGCGCCTCCGACGCTCACGATCTGGACGGCGAGCAGCGCGACTCGGGCGAGGTCCTCTCTGTCCGGGCCAGTGCCTCCCCGGCCGGCAAGGCCCCCATCACGGGGACTCCGCCACCCGTCGCGCTGGCCGACGCGCCGCGGAGCGCGGCTGCCCGGGGGGAGACGCGGGGCTCGACCGCCGTCACCGTGCCGATGACTGTCCAGGCCGTCGCCGCCGAGGTCGCCGCCCGCAGCGCCGAGAGCGCCCCGCCCTCCGTCGACGCCCAGAAGAAGAAGAAGTCCAAGGCCGCCCGGTTGGCCGAGCCGACCATCACGCCGAAGATCGCCAAGGAGCCGGACCCGCGCAGCGACTCCGGCGCGCTCAGCCTGAACGAACCGCTCGCGCGCGGCTTCTACGAGGCGCTCCCAGCGGCGCACATCCACCACGATTCCCACGAGGATGAGGTCGAGGTCGCGCGGCCGGTGGCGCTGACCCCCGAGCTCATCGAGCGCAAGGCGAAGCTCCGCCGCATCGTGGGCGGCGTCTGCGCCGCCGCCGCGCTCGTGGTCGTCCTCGTCGCT
>JBKJLX010000845.1:0-20808 GCA_046596645.1 Polyangiaceae bacterium | reverse complement strand
GTTTGCCTACTTCAACGCGGTGCCGGAGCGCGGACTCGATGGGCGGGAAGGCAATGCCGCACCGCTGCTGGCGATGCCTTCCGCGCAGCAGAGCGCGGAGCTCGTGGCGCTGCGCGCCCGGATCGCGGCGGCGGAGCAGCGTCTCCAGATCGAAGCGGAGGAACTGCCCGCGGCCCCAGCGTCCGCGCTCGGCGAGGATGATCTCCCGCCCGGAGAGGAGCAGCGCCCAGCGCGGCGGCGACGGAGCCGCGAAGAGGTCGGCGATCGCCTCCTCCAGCGTGCGGTCGGGCGGGAGCGTGAGCTCGGCCCCGCGGGCTTCCTCGGGGAGGGCGCCGAGGGTGGCCACGGGCTCCTCCAGCAGCGCGTCCTCCCCGTGGGGGAGGCCGGCGCCGAGCACCATGACGTAGGGCGTGGTCGCCGCCGCCCCGGACGCGGCGACGCCCGTGGTGTGTCGCAGCTCGGCGAGCAGCGGCACGGCGTGGCGATCGATCACCGCGTACGCGCCGACCTGGCGCTCGTACCGAGGGCCTCCATCGCGCGCACGCCGAGATCGCGCCCGACCTCGGCCCGGGCCGCCGACGATCCCAGCGACGTCACGTCGACCAGGCTCCCCAGGAGGTGCGATCCGAGCGCGCGCAGGGCAGCGGCGCGCCGATCGAGGATCTCCTTCGTCGCGGCGTCCTGCGCGTCGATCTCCTTCGGGAGGAGCTCGGCGTGGTAGTGCGCGCTGAAGAACTCGCCGACGTTCTCGATGCCGGTCAGATCAGAGGCCATGCTGGGTGACCCTCTCGCGGGGCTCGCGGGGCGGCGTGGGGAGGCACGGGCGCCAGGGCGCGGTGCTAGGATCGGCGGCATGGATCCGGCGCGGAAGCTCGCGACCTACGAGGATCTCCTCGCGCTGCCGGAGGACGTGAAGGCCGAGATCCTCGACGGCGTCGTCATCACGCAGCAGTCGCCCTTGCCGCGGCACTCGAAGGTCCAGGGGGCCCTCCGGAGGTTCGTCGGCGGTCCCTTCGACGACGACGACGGCTTCGGCGGGCCGGGCGGCTGGTGGTTCCTGCTCGAGGTGGACGTGCGCTTCGCGGCTCACCAGATCGTCCGGCCCGATCTCGCGGCCTGGCGGCGGGACCGGCTCCCCGATCCCTGGGACACGCGGCCCATCGACACGCGCCCCGACTGGCTCTGCGAGATCCTCTCGCCGTCGAACGCCGCGATGGACCGCGTCCGAAAGAGCCGCCTCTACGCCGAGCATGGGGTCCCGTTCTACTGGATCGTCGATCCGGCGGAGAGGACGCTCGAGGCGCGCCGGCTCGTCGAGGGCTCCTGGCTCGACGTGGGCACCTTCGATGACACCTCGGTCGCGCGGATCGTGCCCTTCGAGGCCATCGAGCTGGACGTGGGCCGTCTCTTTCCACCGCCGCGCACGGGCTGACAGAGAGGTCATTCGCCGGAGAAGACCGCCGCGAGGCGGACGTGCGGCGCGCCCGCGGCCTTGAGGGACTCGAGGAGCTGCTCGTGGTTCTTCCGCGCGCGCTCGACGGCCTGCCGATCGCGCGCCATCCGCTCCTCGACGTGCCGGGGGATGCGGGCCGAGCGCCTCGACCACGCGCTCGCCTGGGCGTCGATGACGGCGAGGCTGCGCGTGGCCCACTTCTGCAGCCGCCGCGTCTCCGCACGGGCGCGCTTGAGGACCTCGGTCCTCATGTGCTCCTTCCGGTCGCGCTCCAGCCGGGCTCTCGCCTCCGCCACGACGGCGGGGATCGGCTTCTGCAATGCGGCGAGGCGTGTCGACGGCGACCCGGGGTTGACCATCCCCTCGCGGAGCCCGACACGCCGGACCACGTCGTCGAGCGAGAGGGTGTCGGTCGCGATGGTGGCTGCGCTGGACCCCATGTCGACGGAGAGGCCCATCCACCGGGCCTCCACCGCCTCCGATTCGTGATTGAACAGCATCCCCTGGAGGAGGAAGAGTGCCTGGCCCTTCCCCAGCGACGTGATGCGGAGGAGCGGCGCCTCGCCCCGCGCATAGGCGGAGCCGAGCGCGTCGAGCAGCCAGTCGATCAGCGGGTGCTGCTCCCAGAGGAGGTGCCAGTCCGGCCAGCGCCCCTCGGCGTCGAGGGCGGCGCGCAGCTTGGTCGCCACGAGATCGCGGCCCATCACCAGGCGGTACGGCTCTCCGGCCGGTGGCACGCCCTCGCGCGGGAGGAACGGCGCGCGATGTCTGCGAAACGTCTCGGGCGCGTGGAGGGTGACCGCCGCGTCGCGCTCGCTGGCCTCCCACTTCAGGGGCTCGCTGCCGACGACGGGGTGGTTCTCGAGGTGGCGCAGCGTGGCGACCAGGAAGTCGTAGTCCGAGGGAAAGAGGGTCGGCGACTCGGCGACCAGGGTGTCGAGCCCGGGCGATCTCGCCTGCTCCGCCTCGACCGCGGCGAGGAGCGCGAGGAGATCGATCTCCGGCCCCGCATCGGGGGCTCCGCCGCGGGCGGAGTGGCCTCAGCTGCCTCCTCGTCAGGTGCGCTGCTCGCCAGCTCCCGCGCCGCCACGGCTGCGGCGCGAGGCGCGTCGGGGATGAGCTCCGTGACCGCTCGGCCCTGGGCGAGGCCGCGGGTGATGAGCTCCTCCTCGCTCTCCACGTCGTAGAGACCGAGGAGCGCGCCCGGATCGCCGAGCTGACGCTCGACCTCCTTCTCCTTGTCGATCAACCGGTCCGTCACGTGCTGGTCGGCGGTGCGAGCGGCGGTGTGGAGCACCAGGTAGTCGAGGTGAGGGATCTTCTTCTGGCCGAAGCGGTCGATGCGGCCGTTCCGCTGGGTCAGGCGGATGAGCGACCACGGCACGTCGACGTGGATGAGGTGGCTGCACTGGTGGTGCAGGTTCACGCCCTCCGACGCGGCGTCGGAGCAGAGGAGGACGCGCAGCGGGCTGTCCTCGTGTCCGAAGCGCTCCACCAGCTCGCGCTGCGTGATGTCGCTGCTGCCGTCGGCGGTGAAGACGCCGATGTTGTCCTCGCCCAGACCGAGCGCGGCAGGCAGCGTCTCCTCCAGGAGCGTGAGCGTGCGGATGCGCTCCGAGAAGAGAACCACGCGCGATGCGCCCTTCTTCGGACCCACACCGATGGCGCGGAGCCGCTCCACGAGGCGCGCGAGCTTGCCGCTCTTCTTTCGCGCCGCCTCCACCAGATCGCGCACCGCCAGCAGCGTCTCGACGTCGCCGCGCAGCGCGCCGGCCGACGGGTGCGCTCCGTCGCCGCCCTCGAGCGCGGCGCGGGTGACCTTCAGCCGGTTGTCGAGGCTCTCCAGGCAGGCCTCGGGGCTCGAGAGGAACGCCTTCACCAGCGTCCACCTCACGAGCGGGTCCTTGCGGGCCTTCCTCCGCCCGAGGGCGGAGAGGGAGAGCGCGTGGAGCGCGGCGAGCGCCGCCTCGTCCTCCGCGCTGGCAGCCACCGACAGCGTGGCCACCGATCGGTCCTGCAGCTGACCGCCGGCCTCCTTCTCCACGTCCTTCTTGAAGCGGCGGACGAAGAGGTGCTCCACGTCCTCCTTCGTGAAGGATCGGGGGTCCGCGATGCTCGTGGCGTCGAGCATGCGCATGAGGTTGGCGAAGCTCTCCGGCCGCCCGTTGTGGGGCGTGGCGCTGGTGAGCACCAGCGCGTCGCACTGCGCCGCGAGGAGGCGCGCCAGCTCGCCGCGCTGGCTGCCCTTGTTGGCGACGTTGTGGCACTCGTCGACCACGATCACGTCCCAGCGGATCTGCTGCAGCCACGCCCGGTAGAGGCCGCTGTTCTTCAGCGTGTCCATCGACACGATGACGCGGTCGAAGTGCGAGAACGGGTTCCGGTTCGCCGGGATCTTCGCCTGCACCCGGGCGAGCCCCTCGGAATCGAGGCGCACCAGCGGCAGCGTGAAGCGGGCCCACAGCTCGCGCTGGAGCTGGGCCAGCATGCTGCGGATCGCCACGACGAGGAGGCGCCGCCCGCGCCCGCGCTTGATGAGCTCGGTGAGGATGAGGCCCAGCTCGACGGTCTTGCCGAGACCGGTCCCGTCCGCCACCAGGATGCGCGGATGGATCGCGGCCAGGCTCTTCTGCGCTGGCACCAGCTGGTACGGCATCACATCGAGCGCGCCCTTGTGCCCGATGGCGACCTTGTCGTGCGTGGGCGGCGTGCGGCGCAGCAGCGTCTCCAGAAACAGCGCCGTCTGCCGGTACTGCGGCGACGCGTCGACGACGAGCTTCGTGTCCTCCGCGCGGAGCGGGACGATCTCGCGCTCCAGCGGCGTGAGAAAGATCGCCTGGTGGTGGCGGACCAGCTCGCTGACCCCCTGCACGTGCAGGGCGTGCCCGCCCATGGGCAGCGGGTGGCACCGCTCGACCGCCCAGTCCTCCCCCCGGATGCGGACGCGCGAGCCTGGGGGCGGAGGCTCGATGAACGCGGTGGGCTTCACTCGGTGATCTCCAGGTCGGCGCGCCCGACCGACCGCGCGACGTGGTTGAACACCGCGACGTCGTCGTCGAGGCCGATGCAGTCGCGCGAGTCGTGCACGGCGTCGTGGGCTGAGACGAAGTAGCGGGCGGCGCCGACGATGTCGGCGCGGGCTTCGCTCGGGAGCGACGGGGCCATGTCGAGGAGGACCGTGACGCGCGAGCAGAGCAGCTCCGCCAGGTCGACGGCGAGCAACTCGTGCCGCGTCGCCTGGAGGCGGAGCAGCTCGTCGAAGTGCGCGCGCACGTCGCGGCGGAGGATCGCGAGCTCGTCGGGCCCGAGGTCGGCGGCGAGCGTGCGGTGGAGGTCGAGGGCGGTGGTCATGGTCTCCGTCTCGCATCGGCTACCGGCTCCTCGATCAGGCGCTGGGCGAGCGGACGTGGTGATGAAGGTGGGCACCATCGACTGGCGGCAGAGCGAGAAGCCGAAGAAGTCCGAGGTTCCAGAGCTTCCTCACGATGTCTTGGGTGCTGGGCCTGGCTGTCGAAGTATCGGCGCATCGTCGGACGAAGGCGCGTGCATGGGAAAGACCCGGGGTGACGTTCCTCGTCCGCTCTCGCTCCCGCACACGCCAGCGCCGCACCGGCGCGCCGAACGTCGCGAGACGCGACGTTGGAGGTGAGAAGAGCCCTCCTCCCGGCTTGGACGTCGCATGGAGCGACCTTCGGGGTGTCGGCCACGACCGCCGATCGGACCCTCGGCGTGACCTGCGACCTCCTGTTGGGGGGCGCGATCGTCACCGACCGCTCGCGCATGGCCTCGCCGTCAGCCGCAGCCCGAGCGACTTTGGGCGCTCGTCACGGGGGGTCATCGGATGGGGGAAGCGTCCACGGGCATCACGATCTTCACCTGGGGCTACAGGGGCTGGGGCAGCAGGACGAGCGCCATGGTCGAGATGGCGACGGCCATCGAGCGCTCGCGTGGCCAGGCGGCGCCGATCTTCGTCGACGTCCGCCGGAGCAGAGACGTGCGCGCCGACGGCTTCCGCGGGAATCGCTTCGCGAGCGTCGCGGGCGACGGCGGCTACGTCTGGATGCCCGGGCTCGGGAACCCGCTGATCGGGCTGGCGGCGGCTCGGGGCACGCCCGAGCGCGACGCCGCGCTGCGCGGCACCGGTCTAGATCATGCTCGACCGCTGCGGGTGACGGACCGCGCCGCCGGCGATGAGCTGGTGGACCTCGCCATGGCCGGCGACCGCCAAGAACGCCGCGTCATCGCCTTCTGCTCGTGCGAGATGCCGTTCTTCGAAGGCGAGCCAGCGTGTCATCGCAACGATGTCGCCGAGCTCGTTCGGGAGCTGGGTCCGAAGCGCGGGCTCACCGTCACGACGGTGTGGCCGGGCGGTGAACCGAGCATCGTGGACCTCGAGGTCGGCTCGATCGATAGCGACATTCACATCTCCGAAACGGTCATTCGAGGCACGGCCTCACGGGTGGGGTAGTGCGTCATCGAGCAGGGCTCAGGCGAGCATCTCCATCCGAAGGCCCGTCGCGTCGACCGGCGGCTCCCGCGGTGTGCACACCTCCACGCCCTCACGGATCCTCCGTGCCGTCCAGAGGGCAACCAGGGCATCGACGATGTCGTCCTCAGCGCGGCGGAGCGGGCGAGGCTTCGTCGTCACCATGGCCTCGACGGTGACGCCCATCGCTTCCTGGAGGTTGCGGAGTCTCTCCGCGCGGCCCTCGGAGACCTTCTTGGCGTGCATCATCGGGCGCGGCGCGAGCATGGCAAAGCACAGCTCGGGATGGACCTCGCGCACCCGGCCGCGCCACGACGGGTTCGCGAGCAGCCCGGCGTCCACCTCGGCGATCTTCGGAATGATTCCCCACGCCTGCAGCGAAATGCGCTTCCCCTCGATCGCGGCACGGATGTCACACGCCTGCGCGTGCGACGTCGCAGCCAGCATCGGCCGCAGCGGCGCTGTGAAGACGCTGCTGCGACGCGCGCCCAGCAAGTTGCGAGCGACGCGCAGCAGCAGAGGACGGCAGCATGCGAGTCGAAGCAACAAGCATCGACATGGCGAAGCGCCAGGCCCGCGGCGCCGCGTCGCCCGCGATTCACGGGAAGTGAGCCGCCTGGCTTGAGCCCGGCCCGCCGGGTGACGTCGAGAGGTCGCACCATGCGCGTCGCCTCGATCTCCGCCGCCCTCCTGCTCCCACTCGCTCTGGCCCTCGGCGGGTGTGTGGAGGTGTCCGACGTCGACGCTGACGCCGCCGACGCCCTGGGAATCGAGGCCGACCCGGTCGACGAAGCCGCGTCGGCCATCGTGGGTGGCGCCGTCGACGACGGCCATCGCGCCGTCGTGGCGCTGACCTTTCAGGGTCAGGCCTTCTGCTCGGGCACGCTGATCGCGCCCACGGTCGTGATCACCGCCGCGCACTGCCTGCACCAGGCCCACGTCGACCCCCGCGCCATCGCCGGCGTACGCGTGTTCTTCGGGACCGATGTGGCCGGCGCCGGCACCACCATCGACGTGACCGAGATTCGGCTCCATCCGGCCTTCGTCCCCGACGACCCGGAGCAGGATGACGACGTTGCCTTGATCCGCCTCGCCGTGGAGGCGCCGGTCGAGCCGCTCGCGATGGGCGGCGCGCCGGACCAGGGCAAGCGGCTGACGCTGGTCGGTTTCGGGCGACCGGACTCCGAGGTCGCGGAGACCGGCGTGAAGCGGGTGGGTCAGTCGCTGATCGACCAGCGGACGGACCGCCTCTTCCTCCTCCGTCCGGAGCCGCACGACACCTGCACCGGCGACTCCGGCGGCGCTGCGATCGCGAAGATCCGCGGCGCGGAGGTGCTGGTCGGCATCCACACGCGCAGCGACTGCACGAGCGGCATGATCGACGAGCGCGTCGACGCCCACCACGAGAGCTTCATCCTGCCCTTCCTCGGCGCCAGCACGTGCATCGACTGCCACCAGGGCGAGGGCGGCGGCGCGCCCGAGGGGACGGGCGGCGGCGCGGGAGACGAGGACGAGGTCGACACCACCGAGGACGAGGCGACCGAGGCCGGCGCGACCGGCATGGCGTGCAGTGTCGGTGGCGCGGCGGGGTCGAGCTCCGGCGGCGCCGCAGGCGCCGGCCTCCTCGCTGCGATGGCGGCCTTCGCGCGCCGGCAGCTCCGCTCGCGCCGGCCGCTCCGCTCGCGCGGGCGGGCGCGCTCGGACGGGTAGCGCTGCGACGGCGAGGACCGCAGCGAGGTGGCCGCCGCCCGCTCCACCCGGATAGGGTGACGCGGATGCCGACCGCCCCCCCCGCTCCGCCCCCCGCTGCCCCCGCCGCCGACGCCGGGCCGGGCCTGGAGCGGACGATGGGTCTGGGCGCCCTCATCATCTACGGCGTGGGCGACATGCTGGGCGCGGGCATCTACGGCCTGGTCGGCAAGGGCGCCGACCACATGGGCAACATGGTGTGGCTGTCCTTCGTGGTCAGCATGTTCGCCGCGCTCTTCACCGGCCTCTCCTACGCGTCGCTCGGCTCTCGCTATCCACGCGCAGCAGGCGCGGCGTACATCATCGCCCGCGCCTTCGGCAGCCGGCCGCTGGCCTACGTGGTGGGGCTGACGGTGCTCGCTTCGGGGCTCACGTCGCTGGCCGCCGCCAGCCGCGTCTCGGCCGGCTACTTCGTCAAGCTGGTGCCAGGCGTGCCCGAGATCGTGATCTCGATCGTGTTCGTGATCCTGCTGGCGCTGGTCACGTTCCGCGGCATGCGGGAGTCGACCTGGCTCAACGTGCTGTGCACGACGATCGAGGTGGGCGGCCTCGTCTTCATCGTCGTCGTGGGCGCCAGCTACTGGGGCTCGGTCGACTACATGGACGCGCGCACCGCCTCCAACCCGACCGGCGAGCTGTCCATCGGCTTCGTCCTCTCCGGCGCGGTGCTGACCTTCTACGCATTCGTCGGCTTCGAGGACATGCTCAACGTCAGCGAGGAGGTGAAGGACGTGAAGCGGAACTTCCCCATCGGCCTGCTCGCCGCGCTGGTGGTGACCACGCTCGTCTACGTCGCGATCAGCATCACGGCCATCTCGGTGGTGCCCCACGCCGAGCTGGCGAAGTCGAGCGGGCCGCTGGTCGAGGTGTCGCGGCGCGCGGCGCCCTGGCTGCCGGTCTCCGTCTACACCGGGATCGCGATCTTCGCCGTCACCAACACCGCGCTCCTCAACCTGATCATGGGCTCGCGTCTGGTGTACGGCATGGCGCGGCAGGGCCTCCTCCCGAAGCCGCTGGCGAAGGTGCACCCCACGCGGCGCACGCCGCACCTCGCCATCGCCATCCTCACCGTCATCGTGCTGGTGCTGGCGGCCATCGGGGACATCTCCTCCCTCGCGCGCGCCACCAGCGTCCTCATCCTGGTGGTGTTCGTCATCGTCAACGCGTCGCTCATCGTCCTCCAGCGGCGCGCCGGCGAGGCCAAGGGGTTCCTCGAGATCCCGACCGTGGTGCCGGTGCTGGGCATCCTGGTGTGCCTCGCGCTCGTCACCGGCTCCAAGCAGAAGGAGCTGCTCATCGCCGGCGCGATGGTGCTGGGCGCCATCGCCACCTACTTCGTCGTCCGCCCCAAGGGCACGGCGGAGGAGCTGGCCGGCGTCGAGTGACGTCAGGCGCCGCCGCGCTCGGCGCGGTGCAGCCGGTGACGCGTCGCCGCGTAGAGCGCGAGCGCCACCGCCACCGCGAAGGCGACCCACGCCCACGGTGAGCTGTGCGTCAGCGACGGCCAGGTGGCGGGGCCGAGATCGCCGATGAATTTCTGCGCGGGGGCGATGGCGTCATACCCGACGACATACAGGAACGCGCCGGCGAACATCCCGGCCAGGCCGACGCGCGCGTCCTGCTTGCCCTCGCCGACGGCGGCGACGGTCGTCGCCGGGCAGTAGCCGAGCACCGCCATCCCGACGCCGAAGAGGAGCGCGCCCACCAGCACCCCGCCGATCTGCGCCGGGCTCGGCTGCACCGTCGTCCACCCCAGGCCGACCATGGCCCAGACGCCGATCGCCCCGACCGCGATCGCCGTCGCCACGATCTTCACCACCGTCCAGTCGCGGAACAGGAGCTGCCCCACGATGACGTCGTGCTTCGAGGCGCGGCCCTTCTGCAGCAGGAAGCCGAAGCCGATGCCGATCAGGAGGCCGATGGCGAGCTCAACGGGGGAGGCGAGCATGGCGACCCTTGATGCTGCCGAACAGCGTGTAGGCGGTGGCGAAGGCGGCGCCGAACGCGACGACCAGGAAGGCCCAGCTGGAGACGGCGAACGACAGCGCGCCGGTGATGCCGTGGCCGGTGGTGCAGCCGCGGGCGAGCCGGGCGCCGAACATCATCAGGGCGCCGCCGGCGAAGGCCCAGCCCAGGCGGCGTGATGCGGACCGACCGAACCGCCGGCGCCAGATCGGCGGCACCCCTGCGTGCCGCGGCTGTCCGGAAAGGCTCGCGCTCCAGAAGCTGCCCAGGAAGATCCCGACGACGATCGTCCACTCGCCGTCGACGACCGGGCGGTTCGCGCGCTGCCAGCCGTTGCTGTCGGCCCAGCCGGGGACCAGCGAGCGCTCCATCATACCCCCCAGCTCCTCGAAGGGACCGCTGACGCCGAGACCATGACCGAGCGTTGCGAACGCGATCCACGACAGGATGCCGACGGCCGCGCCGACGGCGTACGGCGACCAGCGGATCGCGCGGAGCCCTTGCACGGAGGTGGGGCGTGCAATTGCCATGCGCTGAGCGAGGATCACGCCTGTCGCAGGAACGCTGGGCAGGGGCCGCGGCGCACGGCCACACCGTGGGGCTAGGCTGTGGGGGTGTATCTCGTGGTGGGCGTCTTGCTCGTCCTCGCCGCGGTGGGGGCCCTGGTGCTCGCGGTCCGGCGTGCCCTCGAGCTCTTCGTGCTGGAGGCGCGCGACGGCCAGCTGGTGACGGCGCGAGGCCGTTCGCCGGCGGAGCTCCTGCGTGAGATCGAGGACATCCTGGACCGGGCGCGCGCCAGCGGGACGATCGTGGTGCGCCTCGAGGCGGGCCACGCCGCGGTGCGCGCGACCGGCCTGGACGAGGCCACGACGCAGCGCCTCCGCAACGTCGTCGGCCGCTTCCCCACGGCACGTCTCAAGACCGCCCCGCAGATCGCCAGGGGTCGACCCGCGCGCATCGGATGATCATGTTCCGGGCGTGTCCTCTGCCGTCCCCAGCGCGCCCTTCCCTCCGCTCGACACCGCCGCCACCCGCCGGGCGCGCGCGCGGCTGGTCGCGGGGCTGCGCATCGACGCGGTGACCGATGAGGCGGTCCTCGACGCGCTCGCCGCCACGCCGCGGCACGTGTTCGTCCCCAGCGCGACCATCGATCAGGCGTACCGCGACGAGCCGCAGCCCATCGGCTTCGGGCAGACCATCTCGCAGCCGACCATCGTGGGGATGATGAGCCAGGCCCTCGAGCTCACCGGGCGCGAGTCGGTCCTCGAGATCGGCACCGGCTGCGGCTATCAGGCCGCGATCCTGGCGAGGCTCTCCTGGCGCGTCTTCTCGGTCGAGCTGATCGCCGACCTGGGAGAGGCGGCGCACCTGCGCCTCGCCCAGCTGGGCCACACCAACGCCGAGGTCCGCATCGGCGACGGCTACCGGGGCTGGCCGGAGCGCGCTCCGTTCGATCGCATCGTCGTCACGGCCGCGCCGCCCGAGCTGCCGCCCGCGCTCCTCGGGCAGCTCTCCGAGGGTGGCATCCTCGTCGTCCCCGTGGGCGAGCAGGATCGGGTGCAGCGTCTCCTCCGCCTGCGGAAGATCCGCGGCGAGATCCTGAGCGAGGACCTGGGCCCGGTGCGATTCGTACCGATGGTGCCGTACCGCGGCTGACCGAGCGCCGTGTGGGCCTGTCCGGTGCGCCGGACAGCAACGGCCCGATCGTCCTCCGGGGAGGACGTGTCGATCCCGAAAACACAGTAAATCACGCGATGATCGGCCAGATTCGCGGCCTCTCCGGCGCGGCACGGCGGCTGCTCTGAGGTCGCGGCGGAGGTGTCGAGATGGGTACTTGGTTCGCCGCTGGTGGTTTCGGGATGCTGGTCGTGGCCGCGATGGGTGCGGCGTCGCTCTTCATCGGAGGGCGGGCCCTCGGCGCTCCGACGGAGGGGCGGCTCCGCTTCCTGCGCGCCGCGCCCGGCGTGCTGGCGGCGCTGGCGGCCTTCGCGGTCGGCACCAACCTGTGGGCCGTCTACCTCCACGTCGCGTCGTCCCCTGCGGACGGCGTCGCCCTGGTGGGCATGCTCGAGGCGGCGCAGCCGATCACCCTGGCTGGCATGCTGATGGCCGGGGTCATGGCCCTCCGCCTGGTCGCCGAGGGCCGGGCGGCCGGCAGCCGCTGATCCGCTCCCGGGCCAGGGCGTTGCACAGGAGTGGCTTCACGTTCATCGGAGCTGCCCCGATGCTAAGCGTGGGCCATGCGGTTCAACCTCCTCGTCTCCCACATGCCGGTGACCATCGTCCTCGCAGCCTGCGCCTCGCCTTCGCCGCCGCCGGCGTCCGGCGTGAACCACGCTTCACGCGGCGAGCGACACGAGGGTCGCGATCCGCACGGGAGCGAGCACGGCGGAGGACATGGCCACGGGCACGGCCACGGTCCCGGTCATGCCGACGGGACGGGCCACGAGCATGGCCACGCGCACGGCCACCAGCACGCCGCGGGGGAGATGCCGCATCGCTTCGAGAACGCGGAGGCGTGGTCGAAGGTCTTCGACGAGCCGGCGCGCGACGCCTGGCAGAAGCCGGACGAGGTGGTGACGCTGCTCGCCCTCACGCCAGGCTCGACCGTCGCGGATCTCGGCGCCGGCACAGGTTATTTCATGGCGCGCCTGTCGCGGGCCGTCGGCCCGACCGGCAAGGTGCTGGGCCTCGACGTCGAGGCCGACATGGTCCGCTTCATGACCGAGCGCGCGACGAAGGAGGGGCTGAAGAACGTCGAGGCGCGCAAGGTCGAGCTCGCCGATCCCGGCCTCGCAGCAGGCAGCGTGGATCGCATCCTGGTCGTCGACACCTGGCACCACATCGAGTCGCGCGGCGCCTACATCCCGCTGCTGGCGCGCGCCCTGCGCCCCGGGGGCTCGGTGGTGGTCGTCGACTTCACGCTGGAGTCGGAGCGTGGCCCGCCGGCGAAGCACCGCGTCTCCGCCGAGCAGGTGGCGAACGAGCTGAAGGCGGGCGGTCTCGGCGCGACCATCCTGCAGGAGACGCTGCCCGATCAGTACGTCGTTCGCGGGGTGCGGCGCGGATCTTGATGACGCCCGGGTCGATGGACTCCACGACCCGGTCGCACGCTGGCTCCCGCATCGCTCTCGGCACGTCGGTCGCGATCGGCGCTCTCCTCGTGGCCCTGCCGTCCAGCGCGCAGCAGGCCGCGCTGGACCCCTCGACATCGCCCGCCGACGACCCCGCCTCGAGGAGCTCGGCGGGGGAGAGCGCGTACCGCTTCGACGGCCGCGCCCTATACCTCGGCGCCGGCGCCGGCGTGGTGCCGCAGGCGGGGGAAGCGGGGCTGGCCACCAGGGTGATGCTGGTCTTCCCGGTCGCGACCGACTGGTTCGCGATCGAGGGCGGCGCCCTGGGTCAGCTGCTCGCCATCACCGATCACCACGGCGAGCGCGTCGAGGTGAGCATGGGCGCGATCAACGCCGGAACGCGCTTCTCGTTTGCCTCCGACGCAACAGTGCGCCCCTACGCCGCCGCCCGCTTCACGCACATGCACTTCTTCCCCGATCCGTTCGGCCAGCACGGCCACAACTACGGTGAGGCCAACCACGAGTACCACCACCGCTGGGGCGCCGGCGGTGCGCTCGGCTTCGACGCCGGCCTCGACGGGCCGCAGTCGCGGCTACGCCTCGGGCTGGAGGCGGAGGCGATCGTGGTCACCGGCCCCGGCATCGACGTCATCGCTCAGATGGTCGGCACCTTCGGCATCGGCTTCTAGCCCGCGCCGACTACCATTCGGTCTTCTGGACCACCGGGAGCTGCAACGCGCGCTCCCGATCGAGGTCGAGCGAGCCGACATGGAGCACCAGCGGCGCCTGCACCCACTTGAAGATCGAGCGCGAGAAGAGCCGCACGAACTTCGAGGACCAGGCGCGGATCTGCGGCGCCCCGATCTCGGGGAAGAGGCTGGCCAGCGCGTGCGGCAGCTCGCTCTCTCCGAGCTTCTCCGCCCCGTGCAGGTAGAGGCACGCGTCGAGCACGGCGAAGGGCATCAGCTCCTCCTCCCCCGACTGGTTGGCGGCCAGCTCGGGGCCGGCGGTGGTCGCCAGGGTCATGCGGATGCCCTCGAAGCCCCAGCGCACCAGCAGGCGATCGAGCATGGCCATGACGACTGTCTTGGGCAGGTTGGCGATGACGCTGAGCGCGCCCTCGAGGTCGCCGCCGACGGTCGTGTAGCCGAGCGCCTTCTCGCTCATGTTCCCGGTCTGCAGGAAGAGCGCGCCGCTGGTGTTCGACCAGTTCCACATGCGCTGGCCGCGGATGCGCGCCTGGATGTTCTGCTTCGTCAGCTCGGTCAGCTCGCCCTCGCCCAGCATCCCGGTGGCCGCCTCCGACTCGCGGAGGAACGCCTCCTCGATCGGCGCCACCTCGAAGCGTGCGCCGACGTCGCGAGCGATCTGCTGCGCCGCCTCCGACGTCGCGGTGCTGGAGTAGCGCGACGGCATGTAGAACGTGTGCAGCATCGCCGAAAGGACGGCGCGCTGGGCGTCGGTGGTGGGGCCACGCTCGGCGGCGGCGGCCAGCTCGTCGGCCTTCAGCATGGTCACGGCGCGAAAGGCGATGAGGAGCGACAGCAGCGAGTCACGCCCGCCGGAGAGGGCGATGCCGATCGACCGGAAGGCGCCGATCTTCCGGTAGTAGTCGGCGACGCCCAGGGCGAGCACCTCGAAGAGCTCATCGAGGAGCTCGTCGCGCGGTGACGTCGTGCGCACCGTCGTCGGCGGCAGGAAGAAGGTCGAGCCCGCCGGCGGGACGGGATAGGCGAGGCGCGTGCGGTCGACGCCCGCGCCCTCGACCTCGACCACGGCGACCTTGCGGGTGTCGGAGCGGCGCAGCTCCTCCAGGTCGGTGCGCCAGGTGGTCGCCTCGCGACGGCAGCGCGCGGTGCGATCGAGGTCGACCACCGCGGTGGTGACGCCCTCGGTGAAGCGCGGCGCCTCCACGATCGGGCGACCGTTCTGGTTGACGAAGCCGCCGCCGTCGAAGACCAGGTTGTCGTTGCCGCCGACCAGGTTGGCGTAGACGACGGTGGTCTGGTTGTCGGCGGCGCGGGTCGCGATCATCTCCCGCCGCGTGGCGAGCACGCCGGCGCGGTACGGCGAGGCAGAGAGGTTGCACATGACCTCGGCGCCCGCGTAGCAGCGCCGTCGCATCGGGCCGTCGGGGGACCAGATGTCCTCGCACACCTCGAAGCCGACGGTGCCGAACTCGAAGCGGAAGATCTGGTCGCCGATCGTCGTGCCGTGGATTCGCGTGGTCCAGAAGGGCGTTCCCCGCGAGTGGGTGCGAGCCTCGTAGAAGACGTTGTAGGTCGGCAGCTTCTCCTTGGGCACCAGGCCGACCACGCGCCCGCGGTGCACCACCGCCGCGGCGTTGTAGAGATCCCCGCCGACGCCGACGGTGAGGCCGAGGGTGAAGACCGTACCCAGCTCGGCGGTGGACGAGGCGAAGCGCTGCAGCGCCTGCCACTGCGCGTCCACGAAGCCGTTCCACTGGACCAGGTCCTCCGCCGGGTAGCCGCCGATGACCTGCTCAGGGAAGACGGCGAGCGACACCTCCTCCCTGGCGAGGCGCTGCGCGAGCTCGATGCAGCGATCGACGTTGGAGCGCACGGCGCCGACCGTGGAGTTGACGTTGGCGATGCCGACCTGGACGAGCCGCATTGGAAAGAGCCCCCGCGACGTCGGTGACGTCGCCGTCAGTACCTGTCTGCCTCGCGCTCCGCCATCGCGAGCGCCTGCTCGAGCTGCCCGCGGGAGACGTCGATCTCGCCGACGACGTCGCTGCCGTCGGCGCGGAACTGCGGCGTCTGGAAGACGCGCACGGTGAGGGGGCCGATCTTCACCCGCGTCGCCCGGTCGAGCTCGCCGGTCAGGGCGTTGGCGTCGCTGAGCGCCTGATCGTGGCTGGTGGAGCGCGCGCGGACCTCGGCGCGGACGCCGCCTCCCGGCCGCGGGAACGCCCACGCGTCGGCGCGTGACAGGGTGGTGGGGATGGAGACGTGGCGGTTCTTGAAGACCTCGCCCGGCGACTCCGTCCACGCGCTGCCGCCCTCGTCCTTCACCGGGAGGGGGAGCCCCGCCGATCGCGCGAAGGTGGCAACGCCCGCCGTGCGCGGGGGGACGACGACGAGCAGCGTGGGCGTTGCGATCCAGATGTCGCCGCCCAGCGTCGTCTGCCGGCCGCGGACGCTCACCGGCACGTGGACCCGCGCGCCGCTCATCGAGCCCTCGCGCAGCGCCTCGCCGGGGGGGTTGCTGTCGCGCATCGCCTCCAGGAGGAGCCGATCGAGCCGCGCCGGATCGACGTGGTGCTCGTACACGGCAACGCCGTTGAAGCGCCGCGGATCGGCTCCGACCACGAGGACGCGATCCACGTCGTTCATCGGGTCGATCCCCGAGCGCTCCAGCGTCGTGCGGAGAGGTAATTCCTCGAGGAATTTGCCGGCGAGCGGGTGGCCGCGCCAAGCAGCCACGTGGAGGAGAGCGCCGGCACGGCCCTGCACCAGATTCACCGCGCGATCCAGCGCGTCCCTCGTGGCGGGCACCTCGGGCTCGGCCGGGGGCGCGGGCGCCCCGTCCGCCGCGGGCGCGCCGACCACGACGTCGGCGGGCGTCTGCGCGTCTCCGCTGCTGCTGCTGCAGGACGACGCGGTCGTCGTGAACAGCCCGAGAAGGGCCGCGGTCAGGACGAGGCTCGCAGCGCGGCGTTGCACCCCGCCACGTTAGCTTCGCGCTGAGCCCAGTGGTAGTGCAGGCGGCCGATGGAGTCGCAGCAACCGCGCTCTTCCGTGCGGCTCGTCCCGGGGGGGCTCTCCGTCGGTGACGAGGTCGTCCCGCTGTGGGCAGCCAGCGTTCACTACTGGCACCTCGATCCCGAGGACTGGCGCACCTGCCTGGAGGCGGTGCGTCGCCTCGGCTTCCGCATCGTCGACACCTACGTGCCCTGGTCGGTGCACGAGGTCGCCCCCGGCGTCCTCGATCTCGGCACCGACCCGCGCAAGGACGTGGTGCGCTTCCTCCGCCTCGCGGAGGAGGTCGGCCTCCATGCCATCGTGCGGCCGGGGCCGCACATCAACGGCGAGCTGACGTACTTCGGCATCCCGGAGCGCGTGGTGTGGGACCCGGCGTGCCAGGCCCGCGGGCCGAACGGACACCCGGTCATGCTCCCCATGATCCCGTTCGCCTTTCCGGTGCCCAGCTACGCCAGCCAGGCCTTCCACGACGAGGTCGCGCGCTGGTTCCAGCGCCTGGGCGAGGTGCTCGCGCCGCTGATGTGGCCGGCGGGGCCCATCGTCATGCTCCAGGTCGACAACGAGGGCGCGTACTACTTCCGCGACGGCGCCTACGACCAGGACTGGCACCCCGACGCCATCGCGCTCTACCGCCAGTTCCTGCGTGACAAGTACAAGACGCTGTCGGGGCTCGCTGCCGCGTACGGCTTCGAGGAGGGCGCGGAGGACGCGCCGCGCTTCGGCGACATCGTGCCGCCCGCGCGCTTCGACGCCGAGACGCACGCCACGCTGACGCGCCACGTCGACTGGGCCGAGTTCCACGAGGTGCTGCTGGCGAGCGCGATGGAGCGCTTCGGCGACGCGCTGACTGCCGCCGGCCTCACCGGCGTGCCGCGGAGCCACAACTTTCCCCCCGGCCAGGAGTCGACGCCCCTCAACGCGGCGCACTTCCACCGCGGCGCCGTCGACCTGATCGGCCTCGACTACTACGATCGCGCCTCGCCGCGCAGCCGGGCCTCCATCATGCGCCGCACCACCGAGCTCGCCGTGCGCACCGAGGGGCGCGAGCAGCCCGCCTTCGCCGCCGAGATGGGCGCGGGCTTCCCGCCGTTCTTCCCGCCCCTCGACGAGCGCGACAGCGCCTTCACGGTGCTGACGGCGCTCGCGTACGGGCTTCGCGGCTTCAACATCTACATGGTCGTCGAGCGCGACCGCTGGATCGGCGCCCCCATCGATCCGCGCGGGCGCGAGCGGCCCTTTGCGCAGTTCTACCGGAAGCTCAACGCCGCGCTCGACACGGTGCAGCTCCACCGGCTGCACCGTCGCACGCCGGTGCGCATCGTCACGCCGCGCAACGAGCGCCGTATCGCGCGGGTGACGCACGCCTTCGGCCCGGTGAGCAGCGCCTTCTTCAGCATCGCCGGCGCCGGCGCGCGCGACGCGTGCCTGGAGGACGATCTCGGCTTCGGCGGCCCGCCCGCCATCGAGATCGACACCTTCGTCCGCGCCGTCGAGCACGCGCTCGAGGCGCGCGGCGTCCCCTTCGCGCACGTGGGCGGCGAGGACGAGGGCGACGCGCTGATCGGCGCGAGGTGGGTGGTGTGCGCGACCAGCGGTGGCCTCTCGCCGACGCTGTTCGAGGAGCTGGCCGGCGCGGCGGGGCGAGGGGCCGCGGTGACGCTGGGGCCCAGGGCGCCCGAGCTCGGCGGCGCGCGGAGGCCGCTGCAGCGGCCCCACGATCTGGGTCGGCTCCGCGTGGGGGACGGACGGGTGCCCACGCTCCTCGACGCCGATCCGCGCGCCATCGATGCGGCGGTCGCCGTGGCGATCGACGCGATGGGGCTGCCGACCTGGGCCGCCGATCACGAGGGCGTGCACGTCACGGTGCACGAGGACGACGACGGTGTTCCGCGGGTCCTCTTCGCCATCCGGGCCGACGAGGGCGACGTGCTCGCGCGCATCGCCGTCGGGCGCGAGGTGCGGCGGGCGTGGGACCCCATCGAGGAGCGCGGATACCCGGTGGCGGGCGGCGTCCTCGAGATCCGCATGCCTTCGCGCACCGTCCGGCTGCTGTCGCTGGAGAGCTGAACGCGAGCGAGGGGGAGCCTCGGTGATCGAGTCGACAGTGCTGTGGGTGGCGGAGACGCTGGGCGTTTCCGCCGAGCTGGTGCGCCGGCTGCTGGGGACGCTCGCGGTGCTCGCCGCATACGTCGTCGCGCGGCGCGTGACGATGCGGTTTCTCGGGCGTCGCTTCGAGGATTCGTCCACGCGTTATCGCTTCAACAAGGGCTCGCAGCTCCTGTTCCTGATCGTGGGCTGCGCGGTCCTCTTCCGCGTGTGGTTCCAGGCAGCCAGCGGCTTCGGCACCTGGCTCGGCCAGGTTCTCGAGCGGGTCCGTCAGCGCGACCGCGACCCCCGCCGAGACCAGGCAGCCAGCGGCTTCGGCACCTGGCTCGGCCTGGTCTCGGCGGGGGTCGCGGTTGCGCTGACGGACCCGCTCGAGAACCTGGCCGGCTGGCTCTACTTCGTCATGCGGCGGCCGTTCCGCGTGGGAGACCGAATCCAGGTCGGCGACCACGCGGGCGACGTCATCGACGTGCACCTGTTCTCCTTCACGCTCCTCGAGATCGGCAACTGGGTCGACGCCGATCAGAGCACCGGTCGTCTGGTGCACATCCCCAACGGGTGGATGTTCAAGCACTCGATCGCCGGCTACGACCAGGGCTTCCCCTACATCTGGAACGAGATCGCGGTCACCGTGACCTTCGAGAGCGACTGGCGCGTCGCCAAGCGCGCGCTGGAGGAGATCCTCGAGGCCAAGGCGGAGAAGGTGGACGACGCGCAGTTCCACCGCGCCAGCGAGATGCTTCACATCCAGTTCACCCGGCTGACGCCTGTGGTGTGGGTGTCGATGGCGAGCGAGGGGGTGAAGCTGACGATGCGCTACCTGTGCGCTCCGCGCGCTCGTCGCGTCTCCACCAGCCAGATCTGGGAGGCGATCCTCGACGTGTTCGACGAGGTGGCGGACATCGACTTCGCCTACCCGACGATGCGACGCTTCGACCACGCGCACGAGGGCAAGCCGGCGCTCCGCGCCACCGCCGAGGCGATGCGCGCGCCCCGCGCCAGCCACCTGCCGCCGCTTCCCCGCTCGGCCACCGAGGTGCCGGCGTCGACGTCCACCAGCGACGACGTGGAGCCGACGGAGCCCAAGCCCGGCTGAGGTGGGGCCGGGGCCTTCAGCGGCGGTCGTCCGAACGACCGGAGGGAGGGAGGTCGGCCGCCACCTGTGGCGCCGGAGCGGGCTGCCGAGGCACGCCGTGGAACACCTGTACCGCGCTCACCTTTCCGTTCGGACCGAACCGGAAGTTCTCCGAGACCCACTTCTGCGCGCCATTGACGTCGGACACGTAGAGGATGGCGAGCTCCCGAGTTTCGGGATCCCAGAGAGCGCGGTCCAAGGTGAAGCGCAAGGAGGTGACGCGCGCGAGAGCCGCCTGCCAATAGGACCGCAACTCCTGCTTTCCGTGGACAGTCGCCACCCCGACGGTGACGAGCGCCGTGGGGCTGGCGAACTCGATGTCATCGTCAAAGGTTGCGAGCACGCGTTCGATGTCGCGCCTGTTCCACGCTTCGATCCAGCCCACGGCGAACTCGACGGCATCATCGCGTGTCATCATCGACGACCTTCCCCACCCAGAGCGTCCTCGTCGTCACCGCTGGCGAGAGGCTGGTCAATCGCACCACGACCCGGCGTGGACCGCTACACGCGCGCGGAGAGCACCATCGGTCGCGGAGCCGAGGCGCGCTCGAGCCTGCGCGTAGGTCACGGCGACGCGCTCTCCACGGTGACCGGCGCGCTCCAGACGGGGGCCCCCGTGCTCGCGTCCATGGCGGGCCCGGAGTAGTTCACGCTGGTGGCGCCGGCCCTCGCCCCGACCGACGCGCGTGGGAGCTCGATCCCCAGGACCATCCTCGTCCCGAGAAGTCCGTACGCGCTGAGATTGACCCAGGAGTAGCCAGCTCGGAGATAGCGGTCGAATCGTTCCGAGAATTCGGGCACGCTCCGCAGCGCGCTTCCCGGGACGAGCCAGCCAGCGGCGTAGCGAACCGACGCGTCACTGGTGTCGAGGACCACGATCTCGTCGAACGCGGGCACCTGATGGTGCTCTCGGAGCCAGACAAAGAGGGCGCTCACGTGGTCCGCGAGCTGCAGCGGGTTCGGATGGCTCACCATTCAGGTCCGGCTAACGAGCCATGTTAGGGCTCCGATCGAAATTAGGGATTGGAAACATCATGCGAATGCGGGTCGGATCGCATAATTCCAATCGCCAAGAACACGCCCTCTTGAGAGGAGCAGGCCCTTCATCACCGACC
>JBKJLX010000792.1:0-18499 GCA_046596645.1 Polyangiaceae bacterium | reverse complement strand
GCAGCGTGTCGTCGCCGATCGCCGTGGCCGCGTTCAGCGCCTCCTCGATGTCGCCCACGTCGAGGATGCCCTGCTTCTTCACGTGGGCGCCCCACACTCCGGCGTAGCAGTCGGCCTGCAGCTCGATGCGCACCGCGTTGCCGGTGGCGCCCTTGTCCTTGCCGCCGGCGCGCACGCGGTCCGACGTGCCGAGGAGGTTCTGCACGTGATGGCCTATCTCGTGGGCGATCACGTAGCCGGCGGCGAAGTCGCCCTCCGCCCCCAGCTTCTTCTGCAGGTCGTCGAAGAAGTCGAGATCGAGGTAGGCCATGCTGTCACCTGGACAGTAAAACGGCCCCACCGCGGAGTCGGCGAAGCCGCACGCGCTGTCCACGCCGTTGCGGAAGAGCACCAGCTGCGGCTCCTGGTAGGGCTTCCCCAGCTGGGGAAGCGCGGTCTTCCAGGTGTCCTCGGTGGTCGCGAGGATCTTCCGCGTGAAGACGGCTCCGGGGTCGTTGGGGTCGACCGGCTTCCCCGACGCGCCCGCCGTCCGCGCCTCCTGATTCGCCGAGCCCAGGAGCTCGAGCGGGTTCTTGCCGGTCACCACCGCCACGACGAGGAGGGCCACGATCGTCGTGCCCGAGAGCGCGATCGCCCCTTTTTTTCCCGCGCTACCGCGCCTGTCTTGGACGTTGCTGCTCTCGCGGACACCACCGAGCTTCATCGCGTCTCCCTCAAGGGAATCGTCACTGCGGTCGCGCGGCGCCAGCCGCCGAACCGGTCCTCGAGCGCCTGCGCCGCGGCCAGGGTCACGTGGTCCTTGCCACGTCCGCTCACCACCTGCACGGAGACCGGCATGCCGACCGGGTCGAAGCCGGTGGGGACGACGGTCGAAGGGAACTCGAGGACGTTGAACACGGCGGTGCACGCCGGGTCGAAGGGCGTGAGCATGGCGCGCATGTGGAGGGGCGCCGGCCGGGTGTAGGGCGGGTGCAGGAGCACCCCGCGATCACCGAGGAGATCCTCGAGCTTCGCCTGCAGGGCGCGCCCACCCTCGATGAAGCGACGCCCCATCTTCGGCAGCCGGGTCAGCAGCTGGTCGGCCACCGCCACCACCAGCGCGGGGAAGGTGAAGGCCGAGCGCCCCAGCGGCAGGCGCAGGAAGAGCTCGACGAACGGGCTCATGGCGCGGTGGGTACCGCTCCCGTCGTTGCCGAGCACGACGTCGTAGCGGGCGGTCGACACCTCGTCGAGCATCGCCGCCCACATCAACAGGCCGTCCCGGAGCTCCGGGATCACGGTGTCCCGCACGACGGCGCCCCGCTCCTCCAGCGCACGCGCCGAGGCCGCGACGGCCTCGCGCATGACGGGGGAGACGCGCACGCGGCCCGCGTCCGGCACCGGGATGACGATCATCCCCTTCAGATCGACGTCGCCCGGATCGCCGAGCGGCACGGCGCGGCAGATCGGATCGCCCGCGTCGGGCCCGGAGATGATGCGCAGGATGGGCATCACGTCGCGGACGCGCCGGGTCAGAGGCCCCGGCGTGAGGAACGCGCTGCCTTCCCCCTCGGGCGCCGGGAACTGGCCGCTGTTCGGCACCATCCTCCCGGTGGGCTTGTGGCCCACGGTGCCGCAGAACGCCGCGGGGATGCGGACGCTTCCGCCGATGTCGCTGCCGATGCCGAACGCGGCGCCTCCGCAGCCGACCGTCGCGCCCTCGCCGCCGCTCGAGCCGCCGGGGGTGCGCCTCACGTCCCACGGGTTGTTGGTGCGGCCGTAGACGCGGTTGTGCGTCTCCATCCACAGGCCGCCCTCGGGCACGTTGGTGATGCCGAGGACGATGGCGCCGGCGTCGCGCAGCCGGCGCACGACGGGCGCGTCCTCCTTCGCCAGGCAACCCCTGCGCGCCACCAGGCCACCGGTCTGCGGCAGGCCCTTCACGCCGAAGAACTCCTTGATGGTGCAGGGCACGCCGGCCAGCGGCGGCAAGCCCTCCGCGCCCTCCTTCGCGATGCGCGCGTCGAGCGCGTCCGCCTCGCGGAGGGCCTCGTCGTAGCGTTCCACCACCACCGCGTTGAGCAGCGGGTTCTGCTGCTCCAGGCGGGCGACGTGGGCGCCCACCACCTCGCGCGCCGAGACCTGCCGCGCCCGGATCCTCGACGCGAGATCGACAGCCGCCGCGTCCAGCAGATCGCCGTGGTTCACGAGCGGCACCGTACCAGAGCGTCCCGCTGCGTCGGCTGCGTGCCGCGCTGGCCAATCACCCGAGCTTCGCTGGATGCGCCTCGAGCCATGCAACGTCGGCGAGGTCCTTCAGCCGGCCCGCGGCCTTCTTGTTGAGGAGCAGCGCTTCGCGGCCGATCACCCGGATCTCACGGCCTTCAACGGTGACGCTCAGTGCGCCGCGGATGGCCGTGTCGAAGTCGATGCCGGAGACGGTGGTGAGCACTTCCACCAGGTTGGGCTTCACTCCGAAGCGATAGCCGTAGCCCTCACTGGCGAAGACGCTCTGGTCGACCCCATGCGCCGCGACCGGCGCGCCGAAGGCGGCCAGCGCCTCGAAGACGCGGCCAGCGTTCTCGGGGGTTGCGCGGACGAGCACGTCGAGGTCGTCGGTGGCGCGAGGACGTCCGTGCAGCGCCACCGCCCAGCCACCGAGCAGAACGAACTCGGCGCGTGCGTCTGCCAGGGCGACGAGGAAGTCGCGAAAGTCCTCAGGGAGTGCGTCGAGCGACATGATGGATCGGGAAAACTTCGCCGGGCAGGTCAGCTCGGTTGCACGCCGGCCAGGGCCGCCCGCTCACGAGCCATGCGGCGCGACAGAGTCGGGCCATGGCGTCGAGCCGAGCTTCCAGCGCCGCCCCGTCATAGATCGCGGGCTCGTCGTCGAAGCCCGTCCGGGGCTCCATGACCATGACGCACGCAGCGCGCGCCAGCGCTCGCTCCCGTCGGGAGGCCTCGCGGGCAGCAGGGTCGTCGGGCTCCATGAGCGTTCAGCGTAGCAAGCGCCAGTGCGACGCGCTGCGCCGTCTGCAGCAACTGGCCAGAGCGGCCGGTCGGCCCCATGATGGCGGCCGGCGCTCGCCACCTCGCATGTCCGACGATCGCTCGATCCCGACGGGACGCCTGGGAAGGCTGGCGCGCCTCGCTGCTCTCGGCGCGAGGACCGGCGCGAGCCTCATCGCCTCGAAGACCGGCGAGGCGGCGGCGGAGCGCGCCGCAGAGGTGCTCGGCAACCTGCGCGGGCTCGCCGCCAAGGTCGGGCAGATGGCGAGCTACGTCGACGGGGTGGTCCCCGAGCATCACCGCGAAGCCTACGAGACCGCGCTGACGAAGCTCCGCTCCGCGGCGCCCACCTCCACCTCGGAGTCGATCCGCCGCACGGTGGAGGAGGAGCTGGGCGGCCCCATCGATCGCCTCTTCCTCTCCTTCGACGACGAGGCGCTGGCCAGCGCCTCCATCGGCCAGGTCCACCGGGCGACGCTGCTCGACGGGCGCGAGGTCGCGGTGAAGGTGCAGCACGACGGCATCGCCGACGCGATCGAGGCCGACCTCGGCAACGTCGGGATGATCGAGAGCTTCGGATCCATCGGACCCCTGAAGCGGCTCGACGCCAGGGGCGCGCTCGATCAGGTGCGGGCGCGCTTCCGCGAGGAGCTCGACTACGGGCTGGAGGCGGAGCGCCAGCGCTGGTTCGCGCGCCTCCACGCCGGTGACCCGTCGATCGTGGTCCCCGCCGTGATCGCGGACCGCTCCGCGATGCGGGTGCTCACCACCGATCTGGTGCGCGGCCGCACGCTGGAGGAGGTGGCGCAAGGCGACGAGGCGGCGCGACGCCACGCCGCGGAGACGCTGTGGCGCTTCGTCTTCAAGGGCAACCTGGTGGGCGGCATGTTCAACGCCGACCCCCACCCGGGGAACTACGTCTTCCTCGAGCAGGGTCGCATCGCGTTCCTCGACTACGGCTGCTGCCAGCCGATCGACGGCCCGCACCTCGCCGCGGCGAGGACGATGCACCGCGCAGCGGTGAAGGGCGACGAGGCGGCGTTCCGCGCCGCGGTGCCGGTGCTCATCGGGACGAAGCCCGGCCGCTGGGAGGACTGGGTCCTCGGCTACACCCGGCGCTGCTTCGAGCCGCTCTTCGGCTCCCCCTACCGGCTGGAGCGCAGCTGGACCGCCGCGCTGGTGGGCAAGGCGCGCGAGGCCAAGTCGCTGGCCCTCAGCATCCCCGCGGAGGAGTTCACCCCCCTCCCCCACGGGATGCTGTTCATGAATCGCCTGCAGTTCGGCTTCTACTCGGTGCTCGCCCGCCTCGACGTCGAGGCCGACTACCGCGGCGTCGAGCGCGAGTTCCTCGCCGCGGCCGATCTCCTCTGAGGGCTACCCCTTGGCGTCGAGGACGCTCGCGTCCTGGCCGAAGAGGACCTTCTTCGCTTCCTCATCCATCGCCGGCGTCCGCATGCGGTACTCCTCGCCCACCGCGAAGCCCCTGACCACCGCAGGCCGCGCCTTCATCGCCTCGAACCAGCGCTTCAGGTGGGGCGTGTCGTCGAGGTTCTGACCCTGACGCTCGTGGGGCACGATCCACGGCCAGATCGCCATGTCGGCGATCGAGTACGCGCCGCAGACGAACTCCCGCCCGGCGAGCCGCCGCTCCAGCACGCCGTAGAGGCGGTTGGTCTCCTTCAGGTAGCGGTCGATGGCGTAGGGGATCTTCTCCGGCGCGTAGCCGGCGAAGTGATGGTTCTGGCCGGCCATCGGGCCCACCCCGCCCATCTGCCACATCAGCCACTCCATCACCTCCTTTCGACCGCGCACGTCGCTCGGCAGGAAGCGACCGGTCTTCTCCGCGAGGTAGACGAGGATGGCGCCGCTCTCGAACACGCTGATCGGCTCGCCCCCGTCCGCCGGCGCCCGATCGACGATGGCGGGCATGCGGTTGTTGGGGCTCAAACGGAGAAACTCGGGCTTGAACTGGTCGCCCCTCCCGATGTTCACCGGCAGGACCTCGTAGGGGAGCCCGGCCTCCTCGAGGAAGATGGTGACCTTCCACCCGTTGGGCGTGGGCCAGTAGTGCAGCTCGATCATGCGCGGAGGGTAGCCGCCCTCGCCGGCCGCCGGAGGCAACGCCGTGTTGCTCCCCCGCTCGCCCCACAAAGGCGAAGGCCGCGCCCCGGGTGGGACGCGGCCTCGGCCGTCAAGGGATGCCGAAGGAGCTCCGCTCAGCCGCTGCACTGCGAGGAGGGGAAGCTGACGCTGCCCTCGCCGGAGTACGACTGGCCGTTGGCGGTGACCGACGCCGAGACATCGACCGATCCGGCGGTGGGGCAGCCTCCGCCCTCGGGAAAGATGACGTCGTTGTAGTCGACCGACGTGTCGTAGGAGACGTCGACCGTCTGCCCGTTGGCACTGGTGCTGGACTCGCCGTCGGTGGAGATGTTTCCGTCGATCGAGGTGGACGTGTAGTCGATGTCGCAGAGCAGGTGGAACGACCCTGTGGTCGTCGCGCCGGAGACGGCCGCGTCGATGGTGAATGTCAGGTCGCAGTCGAGCGAGGTCGAGGTCCAGGAGACGTCGCCCACGATGGAGTAGCCGGCGTCAGTGCAGGTGGTGAAGGTGCAGGTGCCGGACTCCGCCGTACCGGTGCAGAGCTCGTCGGCGCCCTCGCAGGCGGCCTGGGTGGCGACACCGAGGTCGGGTGCGCTCTGGGCGCTGCTGCCGCTTCCCGGGGTGATGAGGCTGAACGCGGCAGAGCCGACCGACGCCATGCCGATGGCCGCCCCGTAGCCGTCGCCCGCCTGCAGGCTGGCGAGCGAGCGCGTCGACTGCGCGACCACCGAGGCGGCCTGCGCCTCGTTGACGGTCGCAGCGGTGCCGCCGCCGTCCTCCTCGGTCGTCTCGCTGTCGTCGCCGCAGCCGACGAGCCCGAAAGCCGCGATCGAGACACCCACGAAAAGAGTTCCAAGCGAGCGGTTCATCGAGATCTCCTGTTCGGGCCAGCTGGCCATCTACATCCGGCAGGTCGAGCCCGCCCTTGGCGACTCCTCGCGGCGTCGCGACGGGCGATGGTGCCCAGTCGAGCGAGCCGTGGTCAAGGTCACGCGCGCCCGGTACTGACCATGGGTCGGACAAGTGTGACGCTGACGCGCGTCGCGGGGTCGGGCCGCGAGCCTGGCGGAGCGCGGGGGCTCGTGGCCGCACCTGGCCCTGACGCTGCTGTCCCGTGGCGGCTGCTTGCTGGCAGGGGGGGCCGGCGGTAGGAGGTGGCTGCATTCGTTCCCCCACGGAGCCTCTCCCCCTGGCCATGCCGCCTCGCACCGTCCGCCGCGCCGCAACCCGCCGCCCGCCCCCTGGCCGAGCTGCCCCTCCTGCCACCGTGCCCGCTCCAGTCGCCCTGCCGGCCCCGGGGCCCGTTGCCCTGCCGCCGGCAGTGACCACGCGCGCCCCGCTGGGCGGCCGCCCGCTGCTCGGCTCGGTGGTCAAGGTGCTGACGGTCGCCGACGCGCCCGACTACGAGCAGCCCTGGCAGACGCACGGCGCCCAGGCGAGCACCGGCTCCGGCGCCGTCATCGCCACCGAGCGCGGGCTGCGCGTGCTGACCAACGCGCACGTGGTGATGAACCAGGTGTTCGTCGAGGTGCGCCGCTCCGGCAGCGCGAAGAAGTACACGGCGAAGGTCGAGGCGGTCGTTCACGAGTGCGACCTCGCGCTCCTCGCGGTGAAGGACGAAAATTTCTTCGCCGGCGCCACGCCGGTGGAGTTCGGCGAGCTCCCGCACCTGGGCGATCGCGTGACGGTGTGCGGCTACCCGGTGGGCGGCGATCGCCTGAGCCTCACCGAGGGCGTGGTGTCTCGCATCGAGGTCGGCGCCTACGCGCACAGCCAGCGCCCGCTGCTCGCGGTGCAGATCGACGCCGCGGTGAACGCGGGCAACAGCGGCGGGCCGGTGTTCGCCGGCGACAAGCTGGTCGGCGTCGCCTTCCAGTCGCTCGATGACGCGCAGAACGTCGCCTACGCCATCGCGCCGCCGATCGTCCGCCACTTCCTGCGCGACGTCGGCGGCGGGGCGCCGCGCGGCTTCCCCAGCCTGGGCGTGGGCTGGCAGCGCCTGGAGTCGGCTTCCCACCGCCGCGCGATGGGCCTCGCCCCGGACGAGGGCGGGATCATGGTCACCAAGGTCGCCTACGGGTCGAGCTCGTGGGGCGTGCTCCAGGCGGGGGACGTCATCCTCGCCGTCGACGGCATCCCGGTGCACTCCGACGGGACGGCGGTGCTGCGCCCCAGCGAGCTGGTCGACCACGCGCACTTCGTGTCGCTCCGCCTGGTGGGCGAGGCGATGCCGGTGCTCATCCTCCGCGACGGCAAGCGCGTGACGGTGGACGTGGCGCTGGTCACGCCGCGCCTCCTGGTGCCCGACGATCGCTATGACGTGCGCCCGACCTACTACATCTTCGGTGGGCTGCTCTTCGCGCCGCTGACCCGCGACTACCTGAAGAGCTGGGGCCACGAGTGGTGGAAGGTCGCGCCCAGCGAGCTGATGGCGCTCTACCACACGGGCTACGCGACCCCGGAGCGGCAGGACGTGATCGTCCTCCAGAAGGTCCTCGCCGACGCGGTGAACCAGGGCTACCACGAGATCGAGAACGGGGTCGTCGTCGCCGTCGACGGGGTGCCGGTGCGCGACATGCGCCACCTGGTGGAGCTCGTCGAGTCGGGCCTGGCCGACCCGTCCCGCGGGCCCTTCCTGCGTGTCCGCCTCGCCGGCGGCGACCATGTGGTGCTCGATCGCAAGCGCTCGGTCGCGCGCCTGCCGTCGATCCTCTCGACCTACGGCGTGGGCGTCGATCGCTCCGCCGATCTGCTGCGCGCCGCGCGTCGCAGGAGCACGGCGGAGTCGCGGCGCGGCGAGGCGCCGCCCCCGTCCAAGCGGCGCTGACGATCCCGCCCGCGCCCGTGCGGTGGGCTCAGGAGGCTGCGCGCAGCCCCAGCTCCTCGCGCACCACGTCCTGCAGCAGCGCGAGGCCGACCGAGCCGGTCGACAGCACCGCGTCGTGGAACGCGCGGAGGTCGAATCGATCGCCGAGCCCGGTCCTCGCTTCTTCCCGCAGGTCGAGGAGGATGCGCTCGCCGACCTTGTAGGAGATGGCCTGGCCGGGCCAGCCCAGGTAGCGCGTGATCTCGCTGGCGGCGAAGTCGGGGCGGGTCATCGCGTGGTGCTCGAGGAAGCGCTTGGCGAGATCGTAGGTCCACACGTCGCCCTCCTTGGCCGGCGCGACCACGTCCTCACGGAGGCCCGCGGGCACCGGCAGCTCGAGGTGGAGACCGATGTCGATGACGACGCGGCACGCGCGGAAGAGCTTCGCCAGGTACATGCCGAGCTGATCCTCCGGCCGCGGCAGGTAGCCGAGCTCGTGCATGAGCTGCTCGGCGTAGAGCGCCCAGCCCTCGGCATAGCCCGACACGCAGACCAGGAGGCGATGCAGCGTCGTCAGGCGATCGGCGAAGTGCACCTGCAGCGAGCACTGCAGGTGATGGCCGGGGAAGCCCTCATGGTACGCAGTCGTGATCTCCTCGAAGAGCCGGTAGGACGACGTGTCCTCTCCCGGCACGTAGTAGACGGTGCCGGGCCGGGTGAAGCCGTCGCTGGGCGGGATGTAGTAGGCGCCGAGGGCGGTGCCGGGCGGCGCCAGCTTCACGTCTATCCGACGGATCGGCTCGGGCACGTGGAAATGGGTGCCGTCGAGGTCGGCGAGCGCCTGCGTCTGCAGCTCGCGCATCTGCGCGAGGAAGCCCTCGATACCGCCGGGCCCGCAGGGCTCGGCGCGGAGGCGCGCCACGACGTCGCGCACCGTGGCACCGGGCTCGATGCGCGCGCAGACCTCGCGCATCTTCTCCTCGATGTTGGCGATCTCGCGCCAGCCCCAGGCGTACGTCTCGGCCATGTCGAGATCGGCGCCCAGGAACCGCTTCGCCGAGCGGGCGTAGCGGACGGGGCCCACCGCGTCGTGGCCCGGCGCGCGGGGGAGGTACTCGCCCTCGAGCCAGGCGCCGAACGCGCGGAAGGCGCCCTGCGCGTGTGCGACCGCCGCCTCGAGGCGCGCCACCAGCGCGGCGTCTCCCAGCGCGACCGCGGCGCGGGGGAGCTCGTGGAGGCTCGACCGTTGCCCGGCGTGGACGGACGCCTGTTCGATGACGGCGCGGACCTGGCGCTGCGCGGCGCCGCGCCCGCGGCGCAGCCCCTCCTCCAGCGAGGCGCGATAGCCAGCGAGCGGCCGCTCGATGGTCTCGAGGCGCGTGGCGACGGCGCGCGTGCCCTCCAGCGTCGAGCCGTCCATGAGGTCGAACACCATCTTCACGTGCTGAAAAGGCGACTCGATGTTGTTGAGATCGGAGAGGTGGTCCTCGGCCTCGAAATAAGCGATGCGATCATCGAGAAACTCGATCGCGACGCGGCGCGCGACGCCGGCCCAGCGGTCATTGCCAGCCGCCACCTCGGAGAAGCGCTCGCGCGTGCCGCGCAGCATCGAGAGGAGGAGGGCCGCGCCCTCCGGCGAGAAGTCATCCCAGCCGTCGTGGATGCCTCGCACGCCCGCCATGGTCCCCGTCACCGGGGAGAGGATGGCAAAGGCGGTGACGAACTCGTCGGCGAGGGCGTGGACGGGGTGGCGAGCGGGCGTCGACATCGGCGCCGGACCCTAGCCGCGAAGCGCGACCGTGGGTTGTGACCTTTCGCATCACGCCGCGTTGACGCAGCGCGCCGAGAGCGTGGCCTGGGCGGTGTCAGGCGGGATCGACCGGTGGCGGCTCGCCACTCTTCAGCGTCGATTCCACATCGACCCGCGGCCGCACCCTTGGGATCACCGGCTCCACCGGCGGCGACGGAGCACTGGGCGGCGCGGCATCCATCGACCCGTCGATCGCCGAGGGCGCCTGGGTGGACGCGAGAAGCTCGTCGTCGTCGACGTCGCGCTCCGCCGCCAGGCGGACCTTCTCCCGCTCGGCGCGGGTGATGGTCGGCCACATCTTCTCCACCTCGGCGTTGAGCTCGCCGCCCATCAGCACCGCCAGGGTGGTGAGGTAAAGCCAGAGGAGGATCACCATCGGCGCCGCCAGCGATCCGTAGACCGGGCTCGCCTCGACCACCCACGTCGCGTACGCGCGCAGGCCGACACCGGAGAGCAACCACAGCGCCATCGCCAGCGCGGCGCCCGGCAGATCGCGCCAGAAGGGCGTCTTCCACGGGATGGCGTAGTTATAGAGCCCGGTCAGCGCCAGTATCCCGGCGGCGACGAGCGCAGGCCAGAAGGCGAGCGCCCACACCTTGTCGAACGTGTCCTCCAGGCCGATGCTCGCGGCCAGCGCCTCGCCGAAGCGCGGCCCCGCGGTGATCAGCGGAAGGCCAGTCGCCGCGAAGAGGATGCCGCTCAGGGTGAGCACCACCGCGCGGGCATTGCGCTTCCACAGCGCGACCTTGCCGTGGATGTCGTACGCGATGCGCAGGGCATCGAGCAGGGCGTACGCCGCGCGCGACGCGCTCCACACCGCGATGACGGCGCCGATGGAGACGACGTCGAGGCGCCCCTCCTGAAGCAGGCGCTTCACCGTCGGCTCGACGACGTCGCGCACCGCCGCGTCGCTGAGGGCGAGGCGCGCCGTCTCCACCAGCTGGTCCCCGCCGCGCGAGGAGATGTCGGCCCCGATCGCCTCCCCGATCCATCCCAGCGTCCCCAGCATGGTGAGGAGGGTCGGAGGCAGGGCGAAGAGGCCGAAGAACGCCACCTCCGCCGAGAGGCCGAGCACGCGATCGCGATCGGCGTCGTGGATGGTGCGGCGGAGCAGCTTCCACGCGATCTTCAGATCGATGGGGGGACCCGAGCTCACGCCGCCCCGTCGATCATCCGCAGCACGGCGCGCGCGGTCGTCGAGAGCCCCGCGGGGTCGAGCGCAGCCTCGAGGGCGCGCATGACGACTGCGACCTCGAACGCCTGCGCCCGGCCCTCCTCGTCGAGATCGGCAAAGGCCGGCGAGGGCGCGAGCCCACCGCGTGGATCGAGCCGTCGGTGCGCCGACGCGACCTCCTCGACCAGCCGCTCGCGCTCCTCGGGGGTGGTCACGCCCCACTTCCTTCGGGGGCGAACGCGAGCGGGACACCCTTCGCCACCAGGCACTGGAGGAGGTGCTTGCGCGCCCGCGCGACGTTCTGGAGGAACGTGTTAAGCCGCATGTGGCAGCGCACCGCCAGCTCGGCGTCGGCGTCGGCGCCAGCGGCGTCCAGGCGGGCGCGCAGGGCGGCGCCTGGCTGCGGGGGGAGCTTCTCGAAGCACAGCGCGATGACCCGCCGCAGGAACGGGTCGGCGAGCGCGGGCCCCTCGGCCGCCGCTGCCTGGAGCGCGGCGTCGTCGGGGGCGACCGGCTCCTCGCGGCGCGCGACGCGACGCACGTCGTCCACCGCGAGGTTGCGCGCCGCGCGCAGCGCCAGCCGGAGCAGGCCGTTGGCGCGACCGTCGGCCTCGATCCGGGGCGCCACCTGCCACGCTCGGAGCAGCGTCTCCTGGACCACCGCCTCGACGTCCACGCGCGCAGCGAAGGAGCGGAGCGACGCGCGCACGATCGGCTCCGCGCCGGAGAGCCACCGCGCGAAGGCCGCGGTGTCTCCCGACGCGATGGCCGGCAGGTGGACGTCGAGGTCGAGGTGTTCGGTCACGTCCGGTCCCGCGCGATCCTGGAGGGCTCAGCCCGCGATGTCGATGGTCAGCGCCGCACACCCGCCAGGCAGCTCGACGTGGACCCTGACGAGGAGGACGCCAGCGAGGGCGCCGCCCAGCGCGAGGCGGAAGCTCGAGCCCGCCCCGACGACGCCGGCCCGGGTGCTCCGCGCGAGGTCGATCACGACCTCGTGGCGTGCGCCGGCCGCGTCGACGAACCACGCGGTGGCGCCCTCCCAGGCGAGCTCGAGCTCGGCGTCGCCGGCGTCGACCTCGAGGAGCGCGGTCGTCCCATCCCGCAGGACGACGCGGCCGACCAGTCGGCGAGCCTCCGGGGCGCCGCCGAAGATCTCGCGCATCTTGCGCTTCACGCCGGAGATGAAGCCGCCATCTTCCTTCGGAGGGAGGGGCGCAGCGGCAGCGGGCGAAGGGGCAGCAATGGGCGGAGGGGTCGGAGCGCCGGTGGTCGCGCCGTCGGCCATGCCCTTGGGAGGGCCGGAGACGAGGGTGTAGTCGTCGTCATCCGACTCCGCAGCGGCGGGACGCGCCATCGGGGGCGGCGGGGCAGCCCGGCCCATCGATGCCGGCGGCGGCCCGCCCATGCCCGGCGGCGGCATCGGCGCGCGCGCCGGCGAGGGCATCGCGATCGACGCGCGGCCCATCGCCGGCGGCGGCGGCGCGCCCGTGGGGCCGGCCATCGGCATCCCCTGCGGCATGGCTGCCAGCAGCATCACCTGCGGGGGTGCGGCCGCGCGCAGCCCCAGGCCGGCGGCGCTCATCCCGTGCGGCAGCAGCTGCGACACCACCTCGCGGCGGCTGGGCGCCTGGGGATCGACGGAGACGACGTCGTCCACCGCCACCCACGAGGTGAGACGCGTCGAGATGCCGAATCGTAGCCCGACGTCGAGCAGGTCGGCGTCGACCGCGGCGCGATCGCGGCCGGCGGACAGCTCGCCCTCGAGATCGGCCGCGCGCTCGCGCGCAAACAGCTTTGCCGGCACCTCGCGCGGCTGCAGATCGAGCGCGCGCGGCACCTCGAGCGACTGCTCCCACGTCCCGGCCGCGGTGCGGCCGCGCACCACGACCCGTCCGCCCTCGGGTCGAAGCCGCAGCGCGATGCGCGCGGGCGAGCCCCGGAACAGATCCGGCAGGCGGCGCGGCGCATGCTCGGCCACCGCGTCGCCCTCGACCACCAGATCGACGATCACCGGCGCGGTGGTGCGAGCAAGCAGCCTCGCCGCGGCGCGCTCCGGATCCTCCCCCAGGCCGACGATCACCTCGATGCCGCCGCCGACGCGGGCAACACCTGCGAGGAGCGTGCGGTTGGTGGAGGAGCCGACGCCGAGCGCGTGTACGCGGCTCCCCCGCGGGAGCTTGCTGGCGATGGCGGAGACGACGTCCTGCTCGAAGCCGATCAGGCCGTCGGTGATGACGACCACCTGGCGCTGCGCCTCCGCGCGCAGGCCGGCCAGCGCAGCGGTGATCCCCTCCAGCATCTCGGTCGCGCCGCCGGCGCGCAGCGAGGCGAGCCAGGCGAGCGCCTGCGCGCGCACCGCGGCCGTCGCTCGCTCCGGTGCGGGGCGGAAGCGGCGCGCCGCGGTCGAGAACTCGATCAGCTCCAGCGAGTCGCCGTCGTTCAGGCTGGAGACCAGCGCCGAGGCGACGCGGCAGGCCTGCGCCAGCGGCTCGCCATCCATCGAGCCGCTGGTGTCGAGGAGGAGCACCATGTCGCGCGGGACCAGCGGCCCCGCGGTCGGGTGGAGCGGCGGCACGACGGCGAGCAACGCGCACGCCTCGCCCTGCGAGCTGCGGGCGGCGTCCACGGTCGCCGAGGCCGCCGCCAGCGCGACCCGCCAGCGCACAACCAGGTCCCGATCGAGCTCCACGCCGCCTCCGCCGACGCGAATCGCCGTGGCCTCGGCCCCCGGCACCACCACCAGCCTGTGGCTCGGCGACTCGGGCAGGCCGCTGCCCGAGAGGCGGTCGCGGACGACCAGCTCGAGCGAGGCGCGCACGGCGAGCGGGCCGTCGGCGACGTCGAGCGCGACGCGCGCGTCGGGCGCGGTGCGGCCGAGGTAGCGCGGCGCGGCCGCCAGCGGGAAGCGCCACTCCCAGGCGCCCTCCACGTCGATCCAGCCGAGGGGCTGGTCGATGGCGATCTCGGCGACGACCTCCGCCCCCGGCGGCACGTTGCCCAGCTCCTGCCGGAAGAGGCTCGACCGATCCTCCTCGAGGATCGCGGCCGTCCGGCCCTCGAGGATGGCGCGCTCGAAGGTCTCGCGCGCCCTCTTCACCTCGTCGACGGTGCCGACGATGCGGCGGTCTCCGATGCGGAAGGAGAAGCCGGACACCGCGGCGTCGGCCGGCAGCGGCAGCTCGTAGACGACGCGCAGCGGCTCGGCGTGGGGGTTGGCGAAGGTCTGCGCCAGGACGACCCGCGCGATGCCGGCCGCGGCGTCGACCTTCAGCGCGGCGGCGCGCAGGACGAGACCGCTGCCGGGCGCCGGCACCAGGCGGCCTCCGGCCTGTGAGGGAGAGAGGGCGTGGGACATGCTCGGGGCAGCGGCAGGGATCATCGCAGCGTTTCCTCCTCGGCGGCCGCGGGCTGCGGCGCGTTCCCCCCGTCCACGGGCGAGGCCGCGGTCCGGTGACAGTCGCCTCGCGAGTTTCAGGAACCATCAGCATTCCAGGACCGACTGGTCGAAGCTGAACGTGAACGCAGTGCCCCGACCCGCCGACGACGAGACCGCGACGCGCCCCTGGAGGCGCTCGCAAGCTGCCCGCGCCGCCCCAGCGCCCACACCGCGACCCGAGATCTCGGTCACGACATGGCGGGTCGTGACACCTTCGGAGAACATCACCTCGACGAGCTCGGCGTCGCTCCCGTGAGGCAAACCGAGCTCACGGGCCTTGCGCCGCAGCGCGACCCAGTCGATCCCGCGGCCGTCGTCCCGCACGACGATCCGGAGCTCGCCCTCCTCGACGGCGGCGCGCAGCGTGACCTTGCCGGTCGCGGTCTTGCGAGCAGCGATCCGCTCCTCGGGAGACTCGATGCCGTGGTCGACCGCATTGCGAACTACGTGGATGAGGCCGGCCCAGAAGCTCGCCCAGGACGACGACGGCAGCCGGTGGTGACCGCCCTCGATCTCGAGCGACAGCGTACCCTTGCCCAGGGTTTCGCCGAGCCGCTGGGCATGTTCGCCCAGGGTCGCGAATCGCTTCGAGATGGGCTCGTGGCGCCAGCTCGCGAGCCTTCGCCGAACGACCTCTCGCGGGGAGACGCCGGCCAGCATCGCAAGCACCGTTCCGTGCTCCTCGCGTTCGATCTCGAGGCGGCCGCCGTCGCGGCGATCGCCGAGGAGCGGCGAGATGCGAGCGCCGAGCTCACGCCAGACCGCCAGCAGCGACTGCGCATGCTCCCGGTCGATCTCCCCCAGCTCGGTCAGCTCCATCTCGAGCAGGTGGCACGTCTCGGCGAGGTGAGACAGGCCGAAGAGACCCGCGTTGCCCTTCAATGTGTGCAGGTCGCGAGCGAGCTCGGGGCTCCTCCAGTCTCCTGACCACGCAGCGATCCGCGCGACCAAGCGCGCGGCTTCCTCGAAGAACTCGACGGTGCCTGGGCGGTCGGAGAGTGCCCGATCGACGACGCGGAGGAGGTCCATCTGGGACTGCTCCGCGCGCGCAGCGTGCCGTGCCGCCGTCACGTCCGCGAGGACGACCAGCCATTGCTCGACGCCCCCATCTCCACCGATGGGCCGGACGGTGAGCGTGAGGTCCCGCTCGCCGATCCGGACCTCCTTGGGAAGTTGATCGAGCGCGACCTCGGTCGGCAGGAAGCCGTCGACGAGCTGACTCCACGCCGCGTCCAGCTGGGCGCCTGCCTTCGCGTTCGAGCGTCCGAGCCAGGTCCACAAGGTGTCGTGCGGCTGCGGCGCGCCGAGCCAGCCGTGGACCGCCGCCGAGCGTTCCTCGCCGACGCGACCCTCAGGGGTGACGGTCGCGAGCCCGACATCGACGTGGTCGAGGACGATGCGCATGTCTCTCGTCCGCCGCGCCAGCTCCTGCTGCGCGGACGCAAACCGGCGGGCGAGGCGTAGTCCGTAGGCCGAGACGCCGAGAACGATCAGCACGACGGCAGCTCCGATCGCGTCCGAGGCCCGCCGGGCGCTCGTCGCCGAACGAAGGCTCGCGGCGAGCTGGGCTCGCTGGTGCGCCCGCGCGAGGGCGCCGACGGACGCCAGGTGTCGTCGAACCTCTCCGAATCTCGTGTCCATGGCGGCCATGTGCTTCGCGGCGAGGCCCGCGTTCGTGCTCTCGAACGCGACGAACACGTCCTCGGCAGAGCGCTCCATCTGGCCGAAGGCGCGTTCTGCCGCGTCCAGGTCGTCCGCGACCATCGCCGCCTCGGCAGGGTCCAGGCCTTCGGCGAGCGGTCCCTTCGCCTCCGACATGGCGTCACGGAAGGCCGTGGAGGCACTCGCCAGCTGGGCACGCTCCGCGGCCGGTGCGCGCGTCTCGAACACGTCGTTACCAGGCGCGTTCGCATCCCCTGCGATGCGCAGTAGATCGCCGAGCATCTGCAGGTGATCCGCGTCGGTCTCCAGAGCTCGGACCGATCCTTCGTAGCTCGCCATCATGGACTGCGAGGCGATGACTGTGGCGCCGACGCCGCCGAGGTTGACCAGCGCAAGAAGGGCGTACACGCGCCCCTGGCGCGATGCGCGGTTCAGGCCACCCAGCGCGAGCTTCCGTAGCCAACCGATCAGCGAGAGGGTCATGCGACTCCAGACCGCGGGGCTGGGGTCGGTCAGGTGGCCGACGGACCTGGAGCCCGGATGCCCATGGAACGTCACTTCGCGTCGGCGACCTAAGGATCCCTCGATGTATGGCGGCCTGCGACAACCACGGGGGGTGCGGTTCTGCTTCGAGCTTCCCGCCTCCCTCCGGGTGACTCGCGGGGAGGCGGCGTCACCCCCGCCGTGACGTGTCCCTTCCAGGGCTTGCCGCTACGGCAGGATCTGACCCGCGTAGGCGTCGATGTGACCCAGGCGGTCCTGCCAGGTGTCCTCCATCTGGTTGCTGGCCCACGAGTAGCTGAGGAAGCCGGCGAACCCGACCTCGCGGGCGGCGCGAGAACGGGCGCGGATGGCGTTGCGCCACCCCGCGTCGCCGACGCCGGCGCGGCCCCACTTCGTGCCCTTCGCCGTGTTGCCGAAGTGCTCCACCAGCATGAGCCGGGAGGCAGGGATGCCGAGGCCCAGGTACGCGCTCTTGGACTCCTGGTATCGCTCCTTGCACCAGGGAACCGAGTTGCCGCTCGCGTTGACGTCGGCGCCGGTGAGATAGACCTCGGCCGCGATCCACGCATGCGCGGCGATCGCCTGCCAGTCGGCGGCGTGATGTCCCGGGCGCGCGAAGGGCGCTGCGATGATCACCTTCCGCCCGTGCTCGACGTGCATGCGCCTCGCAAAGGCCGCGACCCACGTGCGATACGCGCTGCTGTCGGGCCAGAGGCCGGCTGAGATCTCGTTCACGACGAACCAGGTGGGCACGCCGCTCGGAAATTTTTCCCTGGCCTCGGCCATGGCGCGGTCGGCGCGTGTGGCGCCGTCGACCGATGCAAAGCCCTCGTTCAGCTCGTTCTCGTAGACCGCCTGCACGTTGTCCGCGTCGAGGATGGCGGCCTTGTGGCGGTCGCTGCCCACGGCGAGGAAATGGCTTCCGCCGTCGTGGTTCAGGTGCTCGATCGCCGCCTGGCACAGGCACTTGGGGTTCGACGCTGGGCACTTGGTCGCCTCGTCGCCGTTGGCGCAGTTGAGCGTGGCGACGTCGAAGCGCATGGCGGGGGACAGTGCGTCCTCGCTCTCGCCGACGTCGTCGCCCTCTCCCCGCGGCTCGTCGCCCGGGGGCGCGCACGCAGAGGCAGCGAGCGCGAGGAGCGAGGCGAGGAGGAGCGAGGTGGCGGTCTGCATCGACCGCGCACGTCAGCACGCGCCGTACCATGCGTCGCCTCCCATCACTTCGCGGGTTCGGGCGCTGCCCACCGCGCGCTGGATCACCGGCGGTCCTGGTCCACGACGCCTGGCGAGGCTCGCCCCCAGCGGCCCGCCCACATGGGCGCCTCCGATATTTCGAGGCCGCGCAGCACCGGCCCGTCCCGAAGCAAAGCTGAAGATCTCCACCGCGCTGGAGGAGTGCCAGTGCGGCGCGTTCCACCGTCCCCCGGCGAGATCATGGTCGGGTGACAGTCGCCTCGCGATTTTTTGTGGGGTAGGGTCCAGCGATGGCGGGCGGCGAGGCCAGGAAGGGCGAAATGGCTGACGTTTCGCGGCCTTCAGCGACGGGTGTCCCCGCGGCCAACAAGCCGAAGCCGCGGTCGCCCTGGCGCCGACGGCTCCTCATCGCCCTGGCGCTGGTCCCGGTCGCCATCCTCGGCCTGTGGATCGCCATTCACCGCGTGTCCTGGCTCGGGCCCTGGCTGGCCGACCTCGGCCGCTCGATCGTCGGCAACGACGCGATCGCGAAGCTCGAGGACTTCGCCTACGGCGTGGAGGATCGGGTCAACCGCGCGACCAAGGCCGACGAGGCGCCGAAGCCGCTGTGGGACGTCCCCGTCGAGGTGCCGGCCCCCGGACCGAGCGGCAGCGCGGGGCCCGCGCCCACCCTCTACCCCGCGTTCCGGCCGGCCGACGTGGGGCCGATGCTGAAGAGCTTCTCCGCGCCGGGCGGGCACGGGACCGGCGCTTCCGCTGGGCGCAGGGGCGGCCACCTCCGGGGGGACGTCCCACAGAGGTTTCGGTGCCTCGTCGGCC
>JBKJLX010000776.1:0-19061 GCA_046596645.1 Polyangiaceae bacterium | reverse complement strand
GCCGGCGTGGTGCACCGCGATCTCAAGCCGGAGAACGTGTTCCTGGAGGACACGGGCGGCCGCACGCGAGCGCGCCTCCTCGACTTCGGGATCGCCAAGGTCGACCCCGCGCTGGCGTCCGATCCCGCGTCGCTGGTGAAGCTCACCGGCACTGGCGTGCCCATCGGGACGCCCATCTACATGGCTCCCGAGCAGTGGTGGTCGAAGCCGATCGACGCCCGCACTGATCAGTACGCGTTCGGGGCCATGCTCTTCGAGCTGCTCTCCGGGCAGCCCCCCTTCACCTCGCGTCACTTCGCGGAGCTACTGCAGGCGCACCTCCACGAGGCGCCGCCGCTGCTCGACCCCGCCGAGACCGGGGACAGCCCCGAGGTCCAGGAGCTGGTGGGACGCCTGCTCGCCAAGGAGCCGGACGATCGTTACGCCGACTTCCACGAGGTCCTCGACCGAGGAGACGACGCCTTCGGCGTGGAGGCGCGCGCTCCGACAGCCCCGCGGGACTCCTCGGAGCGCGCCCTCGCCGCCACCGCGGTCGCGCCGCACGAGGACGGGACCGGACGCACCGAGCTGGCGCCCACCGAGGTCCAGCGGTCACGGCCGCGCGCGACCGACACCAGCGCGGCCGCGCGCGAGGTGCGCCGCTTCGACGCCGTCCTCGCCGCGCTCGCCGTCCTCGGGCTGGGAGCGCTCTACGCGCTCGGATACGCCGGCTCTCCTGCCGACGCCCGCGATGTCGGGCTCCTCTTCGTCATCGGCGGGAGCGGGATGTTCAGCCTGCCGGTGCTCTTCGCGGTCGCCATGGTCGCCCTGCACTCCGCGGCCGGGGTCCGCGCCCGCCGACGCGGCGACGGCTACGGTCGCACCCTCGCGGTCCTTGCGATGTTCGTGGGCGCGGCGCTTCCGACCTACGGCGGCTGGCGGATGGTGCAGAGCGCCTCGAACGCGCTGCCCGATCTCGACCGCCGCCTCATGATCATGTGCAGCGGGACCTACGAGACGAACTCGCCACGGTTCGCCGGCTTCGCCCTCGGCACCATCGCGCTCCTCGGCGCGGGCGCGCTGGCCGGTGTCCGGAGCGGCCGCCGTGCGTCGGCCTCGGGGATGGTGGCGCGCCCGAGCTCCCGCCTTCCTCCGGTCGTGGCGCTGGGGGCGACCCTCGCGGGTCTCGTCGCGATGGTCGCGGCCGGTGCCTACGCGTCGCTGCCGGTCGCCGTGGTGCTGGTGGCTGCGATGGGCCTCGACCTCGTGCTGCCCATCGCTGCCGATGAGCGCGCACGCCGCGACGTGGTCCACCGCGGGGCCGCGTGCATCGCGGCGGGGCTCGCCGCGGCCGTCGTGGGCAGCGCACGCATCGAGGCCGACTCCTCGTACCTCTGGCAGGCGGAGGTCGGGCGCGCCGCGCGGATCGCCGCGCTCATCGATCTGCAGCGTCAGCGCGAGATCCTCGGCTGGCTCACCATCGTGGGGTGCTTCGCGCTCGGCCTGTGGGTCGTGCGCGGCGTCCGCGCTGCGCCCGAGACGCGGTCGCCGGTGAAGGTGCCGTCGATCGCGTGGGTGGCCCTCGGCGCGGTGCCCCTCTTCGCGGCGGTGGACGTCGGCCTCCAGTCACAGTTCTTCGGCGCTCGCCAGGAGCTGGTGCGACAGCTGGGCGACTCCCTCGCGGTCGGCCTCGCGCTCAAGCCGCCCCGCGCCCCCGCGGACCTGGTGGTCCGCCCCCGCAGCGCGACGACGCTCCAGATCACGCGGGAGGCGGTCGCCATCGATGGCAGGCCGATCGCCAAGGTGGCGGTCCTCGACACCCCGTCGGTCCGACAGAACCTGCTGCATGATCTCACCAGCGCCGCCGCGCAGGCGGTGTCGCGCCCGGCGTCGCCAGGCGACATCGACGACGGACCGCCGCCGGACGTGTCGCTGCTCGTCGACGCCACGGTCCCCGGCGCCGTGCTGCGGACGGTTCTCCACCTCGCCCACGAGGCCGGCGCGCGTCGCGTGCAGATCCTCCTTGGTCGCGGAGAGCCGCCCACCATCCCCCCGAGAGCGCCGCAAGAGGCCGGGTTCCTTCTGCCCGGCGACTTTGCGGCGCTCGACGTAGAGCTCGGCGGCGAAGGCGTCGAGCCCCCGGTCGACGCCACCTTCGAGTTGTTCACGGCGGAACTGCTCGCGCGACGAACCGACGACGGGCCGGTGCGGATCCGCGCGCTCGCGCGATGAGGCCCCACCCGGCGGCGGCTCGAGAGGGCTCGCTCGTCGTCCCGGCGGCGCTGTGCGCGGCGGTCGTGGGGGCCTCGAATCTCGCTGCGCTGGCTGCGGAGACCGCGTTCGTGCGCGCGTCCGACGCGAGCGAGCTCGCCGCGTTCTCGGTGGCGAGCGCTGCCGCCCGGGCCGCCGTCGCCCTCCTGCTCGCGGCCGGCGCCGCGCGCGTCAGCCACGAGGCTGTCGGCGCGCGCAGCGCGGCGCGCTTCGAGGCCGCCTTCCTCGCCCTGTCGGCGGCGACCCTGGTGGCCGCATCGGCGGGCGCCCTCGCCTCGTCGCACCTCGCCCTGTGGGCGGCCTGCCTGACGCCGTTCGTGCTCCCTGCCCTGGCGCCAGTCATCGCCTACCAGAGCGCGGCGGCGTCGATCGGCCCGCGCCGCGCCCGCCAGGTCCTGCCACGCCTCGCCGCGGCGGGAACGGTGGGCGCCGTCGCCGCCGGCGTCGTCGCCGCTGGCCTCGGCGGGCCGCGCGGCCCCGCCATCGCGCTCGGCATCGCCGCCGCGCTCCTCGCGCTCGCTGCGGCGATGCCCGCGGTGATCGCGCGCGGGCGCGGCAAAGGCCCCGGCGCGAGCGCAGCCACCCCGACGGCGTCGCGAACCGACGACGGGCTCGGCGAGGCGCTGCGCGCTCCCCTGGTGCGACTGGTCCTGGTGTTCGCGGTGGCGTCGGCGGCGCTGGCGACGACCGTCGATCTCGCGTTCAAGCTCGCGCTGCAGCGCGCCGGCAGCCCGGGCGCCATCGCGCCGGCCATCGCCATCTCCCACATCGCCTCCAACGCCATCATCCTCGGGCTGCAGCTCTTCGCGACGACTCGGGTGGTCGAGCGGCTCGGCCTCCGCGGCGCGCTGGGCGCCGCGGGCGGAGCGGCGGCGATGCTGGGGCCGGTGGTGGTGCTGCTCCCGTCGGTGGCGAGCAGCTTCGTCCTGCGCTTCACCGAGGGGGCGCTCCGCTACGCGCTCGGCGCGCAGGTCGCCGATCTGCTGCTCGCAGCGGCGCCCGCCGGGTCCCGAACCCGCGCCAAGGCCCTGGCCAAGGGCTTCGCGGGGCCGGCCGGCGCGCTGCTGGCAGGCGCGGCGCTGGCGGCGTTCGCGGCCAGCGCCGCGGGCGTCCGCGCGCTCGGCGCCCTGGCGACGGCGCTCGGCGTCGTGCTCCTGATCGTGGCGGCGCGCGCTCCTGACGCCTACGCCGAGGCGCTGCGCCATCTCCTCCGGCGGCCGGCGGTGCCGCTGGGCGGCGCTGCCATCGCAGCCCATCGCGTCGCCGTCCTCGGCGTGATCGATCGCGCCACCACCCCCGCCGCGATGGCCGCAGCGCTGGTGCCCGTCGATCCCCGCTTCTTCGCCGCGGCCGATCTGGAGCGATGGCTGCTGCGAGGGCCGGTCGAGTCCCGGCGCGCCATCGCCGAGCGCATGGACGACATCGCCGCGTCCGACGAGCGGGAGCCGTTCCTGCAACCGCGCCCCGACGACGTCGACCTCGAGGTGGAGACCACCCTGCTTGGCGCCGCGCGCGCGCGCGGCTCGATCGCGCCCGCCGCCCGCCTGGCCCGCGCGGTGGAGCGGGGCCTCCTCGAGGGGGAGCAGGCGGGAGCGGAGGCCTTCGCCGAGGGCTCGCTGGGCCTCGTCGTCCGCGGGCGGGCCGCGGGCGCCGACGCAGCGCAGAAGAAGGAGGGTCGCGGGGCGCTGGCGACGCTGCGGCGCGCGGCGCGGGGCCGGATCGAGGTCGCCGACGACGAGCTGCCGCTTCGCGTCCACGCCCTCTCGGCCCTCGCCGATCTGGCCGATCCGACGTCCACCCCGGAGATGCAGCGCGGCCTCGCCTCGGCCCACAGGGCGGTGTTCGAGGAGGCGGCTCGCGGCGCGATGGCGATCGACGGCGCATCGATCGTGCCGCTCCTGGTGCGTCGCCTCCGCGCCGGCCCGCACGTGCGCGTCGCGGCGCGCGCGCTCCGCTCGGCGCGCGGGGCCGCGGTGCGCGAGCTCCTCGACGCGCTGCCAACCACGCGGGGTGACGGGGGGGTCGCCCCCACCGCGCTCGCCTCCGGCGGCGCCGTCACCGGCACGATGCGCGCTGCGCGCGTGCTGTCGCGACTCGGCGGCGACGCCACTGCCACCGCCCTGCGCCGCCTGGGCGAGATGGGGTTCCGCGCCCGCGACGCCGTGGTGCGCGCGGTCGCCCGCCACCCCGACGCCGCGTCGCTGGGGCGCGAGCTGCGCGCCGCAGCGGCGGTGTTCGTCGCCGTGGGGGAGGAGCTGGCCGCCCTCGAGGCGCGGAGCCAGGGCCGGCCCGGCCTGCACGCGCGGGAGGTCGCGCTCCGCGCCGCCTCGGTCCGCGAGCGGCTGTGCGATCTGGCCGCCGCCGTCGACGCGTCGGGCGCGCTCGGCCGTGCTCGCGCCACGCTCACCTCCGGAGGGGTGCGCGCGGAGGCGACGCTCGAGCTCGTCGAGTCGGCCCTGGGCGGCGACGTCGGCCGCCGCGCGGCGCTCCTGGTCGGGGGCACGCCCGCCGCGATGTCCGCCGGGGCCGACCCGCGCAGCGACGGCTGGCTGGGGAAGGCTCGTGCTCACGACGCCGGCGAGCTACCGTCCGGCGATCCCATGCGCGACGTCCTCGACCGCGTGCGCGTGCTCACCGGGGTGCCACTCTTCGCGGCGCTCTCGGGAGAGGAGCTGTATCCCGTCGCCGAGGTCGCCGAGCGCGTGACCCACGAGCGCGGCGAGGAGGTGGTTCGGGAGGGCGATCCCTCCGACGCCCTCTTCGTGCTCGTCGAGGGTCGCTGCGAGGTCGTGCGCGAGGGCGCGCGCGTGGGCGAGCTCGTCGCGGGCGGCACCTTCGGTGAGCTGGGCGTGCTCGACGGCGCCCCGCGCGCGGCCACGGTCCGCACCCTCGTTCCCTGCGTGCTGCTCCGGGTGCCGCAGGCCGAGCTCGACGCCCTGCTCGACGAGTCGCCGGAGCTGGCGCGGAGCGTCATCCGCCACCTGGTCGCCTTTGCCCGCGAGCGGTAGGCCCACGCGTCGACTAGCCTCCGGACGATGAGCCGGCTCCGCATCCAGATCGAGAAGATCGTCAGCGAGGGCTTCGACCTCGAGATCCCCGCCGAGTCGGGCGCAAGCGATCGGGTGGTGCTCGCTCGCGTCGTGCATCTCCGCGGCACTTACGAGCACGACGCGCGCCAGATCTGGCTGCGCCGCCTGGCGGCCGACGAGCTGGGCATCGCGCAGCTCGCCTGGCACTGGGGAGAAGGGCGCGACGGAGGGCGCATCGTCCTGCCCGGGGCCAGCGATCTGGCCGGCGTGGTGCTCGACCTCGCGATCGCCCGCGCCGCGCGCAAGGTGGACCGCGCCCTGACCGGGAGCATCACGGTCGCCCGGGCGACCCTCGCCGAGATCGGCCTGACCCTGGGTGAGCTGCAGCTGGCGGGCGCCGTCACCCTCGCCGGCCTGGAGGTGCTGGAAGCGGCCGACGGCGCGCCCTCGCGCGTCGCGGTGGCCGAGCTGCACGCCAGGGGCCTCCACGTGACGAGCGCGGGCCTGCCCGTCACCGCGACCGAGCTGTCGGTCACCGGCCTCCGGGTCGCGCGCAGCGGCTCCGTCGTGGACGTCGACGTGGGTCGGGTGCAGGCGGCCGGGCTCCGCCTGCGCCTGGGCGACGTGCAGATCGTCGTCTCTTCCCTGGTGGCGACCGGCGTGCGGGCCCGCCGCGAGGGGGACGCCACCGACGTCGAGATCGGCGCCTGCGAGCTGCGCGGGGTGGAGCTGGTGCAGGGCGGCTCACACGTCCGCATCGACGAGCTGCTCGTCCCCTCGGGCCTCCGCTTCACGGGCGGTGAGCTCACCGTGCCCTCGACGAAGTTCGGCGCCGCGCAGGTGGAGGTGCACCTCGCCCCCGCAGGAGCCGAGCCCGCGCCATCCTCGACCGGTCGCCGTCGCAAGCGGCGCGTCGACCTGCGCCTGCTCGATCTGCTCGGGGGGCGGGTCGACGTCGACGCGACGGTCGACGCGCGCGTCCCCTTCCTGAAGCGGCGCCTGGCCACGCACCGCTTCCGCGTCCCCATCGAGGACGGGACCATCGACTTCAAGAAGCTGGAGGGCGACCTCTCGCTGCTGGAGGACTCGCTCCTCGACTTCGAGGTGCGGCGGGGAAAGCTGGTGCTCGAGGTGAAGCCTCCCCTCCTCAGCTTCGCCAAGAAGACGCTCGTCGACTGGGAGCTCGCGCCGGAGGAGATCGTGCTCGCCGAGCGCCACCGCGTCCACCTCCGCACCCTCGCGTCGCCGCGCATCCATGCGGGCGACGACGAAGCACCGAAGAAGAGCGCAGGTGAGTCCTCCTTCGAGCTGACCCGGCTCGACCTGGATCCCATCGAGGCCGAGCTCCGGCTCGGTGGCCCCACCGAGATCGCCTTTGGTGACGAGGGTGTCATCCACCTCGGCACCTCGCGCGAGCCCGCCATCGCCGAGCTCCACGTGCGCGGCGCGCTCCACCACCGAGCGCAGGGCGAGGGACCGCCCACCGAGATCCACGTCACCGCGAAGAAGCTCCGCCTGGGGGCGGAGGGCATCGCCGTCGGCACCTGGGTCGCTTCGGTCGAGGCGCTGGTGGTCGCGTCGGTCGAGGACGCAGTGGTCGTCCTGCGCGGCGCGCGGCCCGTCGCCGTGCGGGCGTCGCTGCACGGCGTCGGGCTCGGTGCTCTGCGCGTCGCCCCCGCCGCGCCCCGCCGCCGCAGGTAGCCCGGAGGGGTGCGAGAGCGGGCGAGGCCGCTTCAGTTGATGTGCGAGCTGGAGGGGCCGCGGGAGTTCGGCACCGGCTCCATCTCAGGGGCCGGCGCCTGGCGCGGGACGGTCGTGGGCGGCGCGGTCGCGATCGGGGTGAACGAGGGCGGGTCGCTGGCCGGGAACGAGTCGTCGATGGTGTCGTCGATGCGCGCCTCGAGGCCCGTCATCGGCCCGTGCATGCCGAGCTCGCGCAGGACCGGGTTCGCAGTGTTCACGCCGACCTTGCGGTAGACCAGGCATACGCCGGTGGCGCCACGCCCGATCAACGCTCCGCCGAGCAGGCCGCCGAGAATGGCCAGGGGCGTCCTCCGCGTGAGCGCGAGGGCGACGAGACCGACGCCGGCGCCGATCGACGCGACCCGCTCGACGGTGCCCACGTTGCGCCCATCGGGCCACGCGCCGCGTTCCTGAAGCGTATTGGTATAGCTCTGGATGGCCGTCACTCATTCCTCTCTTCCTCGAGGCCGCGGCAAGCCATGACCTCGTCAGAGAGGGTGTGCAACGGTCGTACCTCTCGAATTGCGCGCGATCTCGGGCAAATGCTGGCCGCCAGCGCGCCGTCACGCCCCAGCGGGGCATCGCGACGCCGCGACGCCTGACCAGCGGGGCGGGTCTCAGTTGAGCGTCTGCGGGTCGGCGACGACCGGAGCGCGGGCCTGTTGCGGCATCGGCGGCGGCGGAACCGAAGGCGGCAGCTGGTGCAAGTTGCGCTCGGGGGCGCGCTTCGGCGGCAGCAGCGGCTTAGGCACCTTGAAGCCGGGGATCCTGCGCGCGATCGTCGGGTCCTCCAGGCCGAGCACGTCGAAGAGGATCTGGTGCTCGGGGCTGAGCGACAGGGTCCCCACCAGGACGGCGCCGTAGGGGATGAAGATCTCCTCGCGCCGACCGTCGTTGCCGATGGAGCGCTTCAGGCACAGCTCGCCGCGCCCGTTGCTGCGTCGCGCGATCTCCTGCACCAGTGGCGCGATCGAGGAGAGGAGGAGGCGACCCAGCGCCTCGGGGCGCTCGACCTGCTCGACCAGCGTGCCGCGGTACACGGCAGTGCGCAGCTCGGAGCGCGCGGGGACGATCTCGCGGAGCGAGGCGTCGATGGCGCCGACCAGACGGCGCAGCGTCGCGACGTCGTTCGGGCTGGGCCGCTCGATGGCCCCGATGGGCTCGCCGTGCTCGCCGAGGCGCACGATCTCCGCGGGCGTGACGGCGTCGAAGGGGACCACCACGCGGAAGCCCTTGGACGAGCGCTTCGCCGACTTGCGCAGCACCAGCACCACCCGCTCCTCGCCGGGGTGGACCTCGGCGAGGTACAGCTTGTCGAGATCCTCGGGCAGCGGCGCCGCCTGGCGGAACACGCGCTTCTTCATGAGGTGCACGACGATGCCGCGCTCCAGCGTGCTGACGCGGACCGGCTTCGCCCAGATCGAGTCGCGCGGGACCGCGGCGCCGAAGAGCACCTCGAGGCCCCCCGGGACCTTGGCCAGCACCGTCGCGCTGGTGCGCTGCCCCTGGCCGTCGTGCGCGCGCCACGAGACGCACCACGTGGTGCCGGGCAGCTGGTGCTTCTCGAAGAAGCGTCCGATCGCGGGTGCGACCTGGGAGAGCGCCGACGTCTCCAGCGCCTTCTGCACCGTCGCGTCGCGCCAGCGCAGCACCTCGCGGTGCATCTCCCCCACCATGTTCCGCGCGGAGACGCCGACGTGCGCGCGTAGCGGGTCAGCTGCGTTCGCGTAGATGTCCTCCACGCGGCGCGCGAACTTCCCGAGGTGGATGAGCTCCACCATCGTCCGCTGCTCGGCCTCGCCGACCAGCCTCCGCTCCTCCTCCGCCATCTCGTCGGCGCGCATCAGGGTGACGCACGTCTCCGCCGCTGCCTTCGCCGTCTCGAGGAAGTTCTCGTTGAGGGGAAAGGTGGTCGAATCACCGTAGAGGTAGTTCCCGTCGGCCATGGGGGCAGATCAATCGCAAGGAGCGCGCCGTCCGTCCACGACCGCCGCATTCCAGCGAGGCTGGACGGCAGGCCTGCCGGAATCCAACCTGGTGCAAAACGTCCACCCCCGGCCGGGGGGAGCCGGGATCCGGGGTGGTCCGGGCTGCACCAGCTTCCCGGCCGCCGGGCGGGCCGCGGGCGGGGTGTCCGGCAGCGTCGACTGTGATTGCATCCCGCCCTCGTGGCGGCCCCGGCGACCCCTCTCACGCGGTACCAGGCTTACGTCGTCTTCTGCGCGTGGATCGGCCTCGGGTTCGACCTGATGGACTCGATCCTCTTCAACTTCGTCGCGCCGATCGCCATCCCCGATCTGCTCGACATCGCGCCCGGCACCGCCGAGGCGCGCGTGGCCACCGGCTACTGGAGCGGCGTGCTCACCAGCGTGATGCTCGCGAGCTGGGCGGTCGGCGGCATCGTCTTCGGACGCGTCGCCGACCGCATCGGCCGCACGCGCACCGTCATCCTGACGATGCTCCTCTACTCGCTGGGCACCGCGGCCTGCGCCTTCGCGACCGACGTGTGGATGCTGGCGGCGTTCCGCGTGATCGCCGCGCTCGGCATCGGCGGCGAGTGGGCCGCCGGCGCGACGCTGGTCGCGGAGACGGTCCCCGAGGAGCGGCGCGTGCAGATGGGCACCGTCCTCTTCACCGCGCCTCCCTTCTTCGTGTTCCTCGGCCTGCTCGTCAGCTGGCTGCTCACCAAGCAGATCGACTCCATCGCCAGCGACCCCTCCTTGTCCTGGCGGCTGGTTCTCGGCTTCGGTGGCCTCCCCGCGATCATCGCGCTGGTGCTGCGCGGCCGCCTGAAGGAGCCGGCGAAGTGGTCCACCGAGGCCCGGCGCCAGGAGTCGCACGGCATCCGCGATCTGTTCGCCGGGCCGCTGGCGCACCGCACCATCGGCGGCGTCCTCATCGCCACCATCGGCCTCGTCACCTTCTGGATCATCACCGCCTTCATCCCCCTCGTCGCCAGCGCGCTGGCGCAGACGGTGACGTCGTCGCCGAAGGAGGCGGCCGCCCTCTCGGCCTCGATGGTCCCGCGCGGCCTCGCCTACTTCAACGGCGGCGGCCTGGTGGGGTCGCTGCTCGCCGCGCCCCTCGCGCTGCGCCTCGGCCGGCGGCGGATGTACTACGCCTACTTCGGCTGGAGCGCGGTGACCGTCGCGCTCGCATTCGGCCTGCCGCTCTCGCCCGAGCTGCGTCTGGCATCGCTGGCGCTGGTCGGGGTGTCGGTCTATGGCATCTTCGGCAGCTACCAGTTCTACCTGCCGGAGCTGTTCCCCACGCACCTGCGCGGCCTCGGCGCTGGCTTCTGCCTCAACGCGGGGCGCTTCCTCACCGTGGCCGGCCCCTTCGCGGTGGGCATGGCGACCCGCGACGGACGGGACCCCCTCGAGATCCTTTCCTGGGTCGCCGTGGTCCCCGCGGTCGGCATCGTTCTCCTCCTCCTCGGCGTTGGCGCCGAGACCCGCGGAGAGCGCCTCGCGTGATGCTTCGCCCCGCGTGGCGCGCCGCGGTCGCGGTCGCCGTCGCCGCCGTCCTCGTCCCGTCCGGCACGCACGCCTACGACTTCGTCGAGCACGCGCAGCTCGCGATCGACGGTGCGCGCGGGCTCCCCGCCCCGGCGCGTGTCGTGCTGCGCGGGGGGATGGTCGCGCTGCGCGCGCCGTCCTCGCCCGGCGTCCCGGGTCTGCCGCTGTGCGACGACCCGCTCGCGGACCTGGCCGCCGGCGTCGCGCGCGGCTGCCGCCCCTACGGCGCGCTGCCGTCGCTGGCCGCCGATCACTTTCCCACCGAGGACGAGCTCCTCTCGGCGCTCGCAGGGGCCGGCGTGCTGGTCTCGGGCGGCGCGTCGTCCCAGGCCCGGCTCGCAAGGAACCTCGCCACCATCCCCGAGGACGACACCGCCGCGATCGCGCAGGCGCGTTCGGACGCGCTCCGCGCGCACGACCTCTACCAGACCGTCCACCATGGCTGGTTGACCGACGGCGGCTACGTCGGCCTCTCCGGTCGCGGCCTCTCCCACTTCCAGGCGGCGGACGAGTCGATGGGGCGCCAGCTCGCCGAGCTGGTGGCCGAGGGGCGCGTCGACCGCGCGCTCGGCCAGGCGATCGTCCACCACCTGCGCTCGCTGCAGCTCGCGTCTTCGTGGCGCCGCACCGGCCGCCGCTGGGACCTTGCGCGTGCCTTCGCAGCGCACGCCTTCGCCATGCACTTCGTTCAGGATGCGCACGCCGCCGGGCACGCCGTCACCACCCAGGCGCAGTTCGTCGACGCCGGCGGGCGCATGCGCCGCCACGACTACTTCGGCTTCCGCGGCGTGGGTCTCACCTTCGCGATGGCCGAGGGCCCGTGCGCGACGCGGGCCACGATGACCTTCGAGGCAGGGTCCCCGGAGTCTCCCTGCTGGACCGCGCTCGGCGACGGGAACCTGGGCGAGCGCGGCGCCGCCGATCGCGAGCGCGCCGTCACCGCGACGCGCGCCGTCCAGCTCCAGCTCGCCATGGCGCTCGACCCATCGATGGCGGAGCGTTGGTCCGAGGCCGCCGCCTGCCCCGCGGGCGAGACGGGCGGCGAGCCCGCGGCGCTCTGCACCCCGCCTCCCCACGACCTCGCCGCCGCGGCCGAGCTGCTTGAGCCCCACCCGTCCTGGACCTTCCCCACCGGCTTCGTCGAGCCCCGCGGATCGCGCGGCTGCCGGCGCGCCGCGCTGATCGTCGCGTCGGCGGCGCAGGCCATCGCCCGGCTCGACGGCACCCACCGGATCCCCGCGGTGACCACCGACGCACCGGACGAGCTGTCCGGCGTGACGCCGGTGCGCGGCGTCGTCACCGCCGAGGAGATCGGGACGCCGCTGGACCGCTGCGTGCTCCCGTCCCTCCGGGTGCACGGTGATCCCATCGATCCTGCGGTGGACCCGCTCTGCCGCGGCGGCGGCATCGCGCGCGCACGGCTCGGCTCACCGGGTCAGAGCCTGCTTCGCCCCCTCCTCGCCCGTTGGCCGGTGACGCAGGCCACCGCCACCTCGCTGGTGGGGGAGGCCGCCAACGGGCGTGGCTGGGGCTGGCAGGTGACGATCGGGGCCCAGGCCGCGCAGACGCTGGAAGGGCAGTCGGCGCTCCTCGCGTTCGGCGCCTTCGGCATCGCGCCACGCTTCCAGGATCTGTTCCCTCAGGAGTCCTCGTTCGCGCCGGTGGAGCTGAACGCGGGAATCGGCCCCACGCTGCTCCTGCCGCGCGGCCAGGTCGGCGCCTTCGTCTTCGTCGAGCTGCGGGCGCCCGTGGTCGCCATCCTCACCCCGGCGATCATCGATCTCGCCACCGATGAGGTCGCGCCTGCCTTCATCACCGAGATCGCGATCATCCCCCACGGCATCCGCCTCGCGTACGACGTGGAGCGCGAGGCCCTGCGCTGGGATCTGGAGATGCTCTCCGCGCACGTGCCGCTGGGGAGCACCTTCCTCCCCCACCGCGCCGATCTCCTCCCCGCCGATCTCCGCCTCCGCATGGGGCGCGATCACGGCTTCGACGCGTGGACCTTCGCCCTGGAGCTCGTCGGGGGCGCCACCGGCATGTTCGGTGGCGCCGAGTGAGCGGGTGGCGGAGTGTCGCTCAGAGCGGGTCCACCTCCGCCATGGTGCGGGGGTAGATCGTCTCGTACTTCGTCATGCTGCCGGTCGGCGTGAACTGACCGAACACACCGGACACCGACGCGAAATCGGTGATGGTCTCGGCGGTGAGGCCGGTGAACACGCCGCCGGCGAGGAAGAACGGGCTCGCGTTGGTGACCTGCTCGAGGCCCCCGCCCTGGTTCCCGCCCGTGTCCCACAGCGCGAAGATCTCGCCCGGCTGGTGGGGGCGACCGCTGACCGTGACCAGCTGCACCAGGAGCGGGCCGTGCGTCGTCTCCCAGGCGCCCTGGGTCAGGTCGTCGAGCTCGACGACGATGGGCGCCGGGGCCGCCGAGCCGACGACCACCGCGCAGCCGGGATTGGACTCGCGGATGAGGAAGCGCAGCTCGTTGCGCTGACCGCTCGTGTCGCGCGAGGCCGAGCCGCCGAGGTCGAGCACGTCGCCCACCGCGACGTCGCCGAACTGCGACGCGACCTCGGGGGCGATGATCACGTGGATGGCCTGCTGCGCGCCGGCGTCCCAGTCGGCGAACGTCTCCTCCTGCTGGACGAACAGCTGGCAGAACTCGCCCCCCACGCAGGCACCGAGTGACACCGCCGTCACGATGACGCCGGGGAGGAAGAAGGGCGTGAGCTCCACCGGATCGGCGGCCCACACGTCCGCGATCGCCGACTCCACCCCGCCGAAGCTCGCGGCCTCGCACGCGTTGGCTCCGCCGCCGGTGCCGTCGCCGCCGCCCTGGCCGCTGCCACCCTGGCCGCTGCCACCGTCGCCGCTCCCACCCTGGCCGCCGCCGCCGTCGCCGCCGCCTACCCCGGGTCCTGCGCCTTCGCCGGTGGAGGTCGACGTCGGCGAGCTGGAGCCGGTGGTGCTGGCCCCGGTGGTCGAGCCCGCGGAGACGGAGACCGGCGCCGAGTTGCTGTCGCCGTTCTGGCCGCCCTCTCCATCGTCGTCGGTGCCGCTGGAGGCGTCGGTGACGCCGCTGTCGTCGCCGCAGGCGGCGACGGCCACGGCGGGAACGGCGAGCGCGACGAGCAGGAGCGCAGTGGAGAGGTGGCGGTGGTCGTTCATGGGGAGTCTCGCGAGGCCAAGGGGAAGCAGACAAGCACCGAGGGACGCGGAGCCGCCCTGGGGAGGATATCGTTCTGTGCCGCACCTGACGGTGGGGAGATTCACACGGCCGTCTGGCGCCAGGCCCGGATGGTGGCGGCGACCGCCTCGGGGACGAAGCCCAGCTCCTTCTGCAGGACCTTGGCCGGCGCGCTGGCGCCGAAGGCGTCGTGGCCGATGACGAGGCCGCTGTCGCCGACGATGGAGCGCCAGGGCGCCGTGACGCCGATCTCGATGGCGACGCGGGGGACGCCTGGGGGCAGCACACTCCGGCGATACGCGTCGTCCTGGCGGGCGAATTGCTCCAGGCACGGCGCGGAGACGACGCGCACGCGCTCGCCGCGCTGGTCGAGGAGCTTCTTCGCCTCCAGGGCGACGCCGACCTCGCTGCCGGTGGCGATCGCGATGAGGGTGGGCGTGCCCTCGGCCTCGGCTGCCACGTAGGCGCCGCGCCGCATGACCTGCGGATCGAAGCCGTCCCCGCGCGGGACCAGGGGCAGGTTCTGGCGAGAGAGCGCCATCACGGTCGGGCCGTCGCGCCGCTCCAGCGCGTGCGCCCACGCTGCCGCGCACTCCGGCCCGTCCGCCGGGCGCCAGAAGTGGACGTTGGGGATCAGGCGCAGGGCCCAGTAGTGCTCGACCGGCTGGTGGGTCGGCCCGTCCTCGCCCAGGTACACGCTGTCGTGGGTGAAGACGAAGATCGACTGCAGGTGCGAGAGCGCCGCCAGGCGGATGGTCGGCCGCATGTAGTCGCTGAAGACGAGGAACGTCGAGCCGAAGGGGATGAAGCCCTCGGTGAGCGCCATCCCGTTCACGAACGAGCCCATTGCGTGCTCGCGGATGCCGAAGTGGACGTTGCGCCCGACGAACTCGCCCCTCTTCACCGCGGGCGAGCCGTCGATGTAGGTCTTGGTCGAGGGGTTGAGGTCGGCCGAGCCGCCGGCCAGCGAGGGCACCAGCGCCGCCGCGCGCTGCTCGACGGCGCCGGAGGAGACGCGCGTCGCGACCTCCTTCTGGGGAGCCGCCTTCAGGAGCTCTGCGTAGAGGTCGGCCGGCACGTGCTTGGTGATCAAACGGTCCCACGCTTGGGCCGCCTTGGCGTCCTCGGCGCGCAGGCCGTCGACCTTCTTCTGCCATGCGGCGTGGGCCGCCTTGCCGTCGGCGGCGCGCTCGGCGAACAGGGCGCGCACGTCGTCGGAGATGACAAACGTCTCCTCCCCCCAGCCGAGCAGCTTGCGGGTCGCGGCCATCGCCTTTTCACCGAGCGGCTCGCCGTGCGCGGAGTGGTGCCCCTCCTTGGGCGAGCCGATGCCGATGCGGGTGCGGGCCACGATCAGCTTGGGCTGGCCGGGGTGGGCCACCGCGGCGTCGAGCGCGGCGTCGATCTGCACGCGATCGTGGCCGTCGATCTTCCACGTCTTCCAGCCGTAGGCCTCGAAGCGCGCCGCCACGTCCTCGGAGAAGGCGAGGTCGGTGTCGCCGTCGATGGTGATCTTGTTGTCGTCGTAGAAGAAGATCAGGTTGTCGAGGCCGAGGTGGCCGGCGAGGCTCGCCGCCTCGGCGGTGACCCCCTCCATGAGGTCGCCGTCGGAGCAGATGCCGAAGACGCGACCGCTGACCAGCTCGGCGCGCGGCGCGCGCGCCTGCAGCATCTTGATCGCTGTCGCCATGCCGACCGCGTTGGCCAGGCCCTGGCCGAGCGGGCCGGTGGTCGTCTCCACCCCCGGCGTCACGTGCACCTCGGGGTGACCGGGGGTCTTCGAGCCCCACTGGCGGAAGCGCTTCAGCTCGTCGAGGGGCAAGTCATACCCGGCCAGGTGGAGCATCGAATAGAGGAGCATCGACGCGTGGCCGCAGGAGAGGACGAAGCGGTCACGGTTCGCCCACTGGGGAGCGGTCGGGTCGTACCGCAGGTGGCGGAGGAAGATCGCCACGGTGATGTCGGCGAGCGCCATCGGCGTGCCGGGGTGGCCGCTGCTGGCCTTCTCCACGCCGTCCGCGCTCAGCATGCGAACCGTGTGCACCGCCTGCTCCAGGCGCTTCGGATCCACAACGTTCATCTCGCGTCTCCTCCCCCACTCACTCGCGCGGCCCAGCGCCGCGCTCGCTCCCATGGCGGAGCGTCGTTCCGGCCGCAAGCGGCGCCTCGCGTAGGCGCCGAGCCGTGGACTGGTCGGCGCGGCACCGACCGTGCTATGTTTCCGGTCAGCTGTCCGTGGCTGCGGGGGAAACACGAAGTCGAGACGCTGCATGAGCCCTTCGCCCCGCCCCCATAGCTCACACCCGAGGAAGAACGGCCTTCGCGTCTGCCTGGTCGACATGAACCAGGGCCACGTGAACCAGGCGATGCGCTGCTTCCGCGGCCTCGTCGGCGGCTTCTTCGACCGGGTGCAGAAGGTGAACCCCGATCTCGGTTGCGAGCTGGTCGAGGTCTCCCCCCGCGACACCAGCGCGCCCATCCCGCGCGACGCCGACTTCTACATCGGCTCCGGCGGCCCCGGTTCCCCGTTCGACGGCGACGACCAGCCCTGGTTCGCGGACTTCGCCCGCTTCGTCGACGAGGTCGTCGCCAGCGCCAGCGGGCCCGAGGCTGAGCGAAAGTCGTTCTTCGGCGTCTGCTACACGTTCGAGATGCTGGTCCGCCACTTCGGCGTGGCCACCGTCGCCATGCGCGACAGCCGCAAGTTCGGCGTGATGCCGATCTACACGACCGGCTCCGGGCAGAAGCACCCCCTGCTCACCGCGTTCGGCGATCGGCTCTTCGCCTTCGAGCACCGCAACTGGGAGGCGATCGACCTCGATGAGAAGCGCCTCGCCGCTCTCGGCGGCGCCTTCCTCGCGCAGGAGAGCCGCGACGGCTTCTCCAAGGGTCGCGCCGTCCTCGGCCTCGACCTCGGCAGCAACGTCGAGTGCGTGCAGTTCCACCCCGAGGCGGACCGCGCCGGTGTGGTCAGCTGGGTCGCACGCCCCGAGCAGGCGGAGGCGTTCCGCGCCACCTACGGGGAGGAGACGTACCAGGCCATGCTGCGCACACTCGACGACCCGACGCGCCTCGCCAAGACCTACGCCCTCGTGATCCCTGGGTTCCTGGTCCGCAAGTTCAACGCCCTCGCGACGGCTCGCGGCTGGCGCGAGATCGACGCGCCGACGGGGGACGACGTGCTCGCCGCCTACCTCGGCGACATCGACGGCGCTGCCCCGGCGACCCTGCCCCCGGCGATCCTGGCGCGCGCCCCGGGCGCGTTGCGCGCCGGCTGATCCGGCTGATCGGGCTGGCCGGCTGGCTGGCCGGCCAGCAGCCTCTCAACCCGTGTCGGTCGCTCGCGGCGCCGCCCTCGTCACTGCGGGCATCCTCGCGTCGCGCGTCGCCGGGCTGGTGCGCCAGCGCGTGGTCGCGCACGTCCTGGGCACCGGGGACGCAGCCGACGCCCTCGCCGCCGCGCTGCGCGTCGGCAACGTGACGCAGAACCTCCTCGGCGAGGGCACCCTCTCCGCCTCGTTCATCCCGGTCTACGCCCGCCTGCGCAAGGAGGACCCGACGCAGGCACGCGCCTTTGCCCTGGCGGTGCTGGGGCTCCTCGCGGCGGCGGTGGCGGCGCTCTCGGCGGTGTTCGTCCTCGCCGCTCCCTGGATCACGCGCGCGGTCGCCCCGGGGTTCGAGGGGGCGAAGCTCGCGTTCACCGTCGGCCTCGTCCGGATCGTCTTCCCGATGACCGCGCTGCTGGTCCTCGGGGCGTGGGCGCTCGGCGTCCTCAACGCCCACCGCCGCTTCTTCCTCCCCTACGCAGCCCCGGTGGTCTGGAGCGCGGCGCAGATCGCGGCCATGCTCGCTGCCCTCGCCGTCCTGGGACCGGGATCGCCCGAGCCGCTCGCCCGAGCGGCCGCCTGGGGCGCGCTGGGCGGCGCGGTCCTGCAGATCGCGATCCTCCTGCCCGCCGCGCGCAGCGCTGTGGGGAGTCTCGCGCCGAGCCTCGACACCGCGGCGCCAGGAGTTCGCGAGGCCGCGTCGCGCCTCCCGTCGGCCCTCCTCGGCCGCGGCGTGATCCAGCTGTCGGGGCTCGTCGACACCATGCTGGTGAGCCTGCTCGGCTCGGGCGCCAACGCGACCTTCGCCTACGCGCAGACGATCTACCTCCTGCCGATGAGTCTCCTCGGCACCGGGGAGGCGGCCGCCTCCCTCCCCGAGCAGGCGGAGCGCGGCGCCGAGCTCGACGCCGCGGCGCGGGCGACGGCGCTGCGCCAGGGGCTCGGGAGGTCGCTGGCCCGGGTGCTCACCCTCGCCATCCCGGCCTCGCTGGTGTTCCTGGTGCTGGGACGCGACGTGACCAACCTCATCCTCCGCAGCGGCAGCTTCGACCGCGGCTCCGCCGACCTGGTGGCGCCGGTGCTCGCCGCGTACGCGCCCAGCCTGATCGCCAACGCGAGCTCCCGCGTCGTCGGCGCCACGTGCTTCGCGGTGGGCGAGGTGACGCGCCCCGCGCGATACGCCACCGCGCGCGTCGTGGTCAGCACTCTCGTCGCCCTCCTCCTCCTCGATCGCCTGGGTGTCGTGGGCGTGGTCCTGGGCGCGGGCGTCGCCGGCTGGGTCGAGCTGCTCCTACTGGTCACGCTCGTGCGGAAACACGTTGGCTCACTGGGACTTGTGGACGTTCCTTTCACCCGGATCCTCGCGGCCTCCGCGATCGCCGTGGCCTCGGGTGCGGGGCTGGGTCGCATCCTCGCGACATCGCTGCGCGACTCGACCCTCGGCGCCGCGCTGGTGCTCGGCCTGGCCGGCCTCGTGTTCCTCATCGCCGCGCGGCTCCTCCGCCTCGGTGGGTTGCGCACCCTGCTCGGACGCTGATCCGCGCCCCGCCTTCCCGGCGGGGCTCGTCACCACACCGGCGGCAGAGCGGCGACGTAAGTTGGCCCGGGCCACTCCCCTGCGGCATGGGGCCCCCATGGCATCGAGAGCGCTGCACCTCGGACTTCTCGGCGCGGGCGCCCTCGTCGCGGCGGGCTCCTTCGCGTTCTCCGGATGCAAGGGCAGCGCGACCGATCCGCCGCTGTCGAAGCAAGCTCCGGCGGACGAGGGCATCCCCAAGGTGCCGGTGCCGGCCGAGGACGGACCGAAGCTCTTCGCCAAGCGCCCCGGCGTGAAGGTCCTCGAGCGACCGTCCAAGAACGGGAGACCGCTCGGCGAGCTGCGCATGGGCGCGCCCGTTGCGCGCGCGCAGAAGGCTCACTCCAACCGCGACTGCGACGGTGGCTGGTACCCGGTGCGTCCGCGCGGCTTCGTCTGCGTGGGCGACGACGCATCGCTCACCGCGGG
>JBKJLX010000744.1:0-8167 GCA_046596645.1 Polyangiaceae bacterium | reverse complement strand
GCAGACGGCGCGCACCGCCCCCAGCGAGTCGCGCAGCATCGGCAAGCCGGAGGCGACGGCCCCGCGTGGCGTGGGGACGCCTCCGCGGCTGCTCGCCCCGCCGCCGCGGAGCGTGGTGGCGCTGCCCATCGACTGGAAGCCGGAGGTCGAGCCCGACGGCGTGGCCTCCCCCTCGCCGCGCGGGGTGGCCGACGATCGCTCGCGGTGGAACCTGCGCAGCGTGGGCCCCTCGAGCAGCTCCATCGCGTACCAGGGCACGCCGTGCTCGAGGCCGTCGGCGACGATGCGGACGACGCCCGGATGCGCGAGCGCACGCAGCGCGTGGATCTCGCGACGGATGCCGGCGAGGACCGCCTCACCCTGGGCGTGGACCGTCTTCAGCGCGACGACCTCGCCGGAGCTCGCGTGACGGGCGCGGTAGACGACGCCCATCCCGCCGGCGCCTACCGCGCCGACGATTCGATACGGGCCGATGCTCACCGGTCGCGGTGCCTCGTCGCTGCAGGAGGCCGTCGACGTCACGCGCCGGAAGATACGCCCGTGGAGGGAAGCGCACGCACTCGAGCAGGCACCCCAGCGGGGCCCTACGCCTCGGGAACGGCGCGTCGGAAAGTTGCTCTGTACGACATCGGACCGACGCCTTGTTTGAAAAGCGCCTGTAATTGCTCGCTATCAGCAGTGTGGCGTTCTTGCTGCAGTGGTGCGAATCCGCCTCGCCTCCACGCGCTGTGTTGCCTAATCTCCTCCCACGTGACCAACCGAGGTGGACCAGAGCTTCCCCTGGAAGTGGTCTCGACCGTCTACGAGGCGGCCGATGACGCTTCTCGATGGCCGGACGTCGTGCGGCGTGTCGCGCGCTGGGTCGGCGGCACCGCCGGCGGCCTCCAGGTGAGGCGCGTCTGGCCCGAGGTGGCGGTCGCTCACGTCTGGGCCGGCGTGGCACCCGAGTTCGAGCGCGCCTACGGCGAGCACTACTTCCGGTCGGACCCGTGGGCCGACCGCGCGTTCTCGGCACCGGTGGGCGTCGCCCACCGCGGCCGCGATCTGGTCGACGACGACGAGCTGACGCGCGGCACGTTCTTCGGCGAGCTCCTCCGCCCGCACGGCCTGGGCGAGGCGATGCTGGCCGTGCTGCAGCGAGACGACGCGCGCGTCGTCATCTTCACCGTGCTGCGGCCCGAGGGGCAGCCCTTCGACGACGAGGCACGGGCGCGGCTCGACGCCGTGGTTCCACACCTCGCGCGTGCGCTCCGCCTCGCGCTCCTCCTCGATGAGAACGGCGACCTCGGGTCCGCGGTGCAGGCCGCCACCGTCGCGCGGCGCCTCGGCGTCGCGCGCGTCGACGCCGCGCTCCACGTGCTCGGCGCCGCAGCCGGCTCCGAGGCATGGCTCGCCGAGGGCGTGGGGCCGCTGCGGGTGGAGAAGCGTCGCCTGGGTGCCTCCGACCCCGCCGATCTCGAGGCGCTGCGCGGCGCGGTCGTCGCCGCCATCGCCGGTCGAAGCTCCAACGTGGTCCTCGGTCGTCGCGCGGGCGACCTGGTCAGCGTCCTGGTCGCGCCGGCGCCCGGCGCTTCGCCGCTCCGCGCCGAGCGCAGCGCGCACGTCCTCTTCTCTGCCCCGGCGGAGGAGTCGCGCGTCAGCGCGCTCCGCGCCTCGTTCGCACTGACCGCCGCAGAGGCGCGTGTCGCGGTGAAGGTCGCGCGTGGGCAGCCGCTACGACGCATCGCGACCGATCTCGGCGTCTCCTACCACACCGTTCGCGCGCACCTCCGCCAGTGCTTCGCCAAGACCGGCGCCCGGCGCCAGTCCGCGCTTGCCGCCCTCGTCCACGACAGCGCCTGACGGCCCGGGCCGCCCGCAGGGCCCGCCTGGCGACTAGACGAGCACGCGGCGCAGCACACGCAGGACCGCGCCCTCGAGGCGGTCGGCGTCGAACGGCTTGCTGAGCCAGCGCTCGGGGTTCCGCTCCGAGTGCTGCCGCTCCTCCTCGCCCAGGCGACCGCCGCTCATGAACACCACGCGATCGGCCACTTCGGGGCGGTTCGCCTCCATCCAGCGGAAGAGCTCGAACCCGCTCATCAGCGGCATGACCACGTCGCAGAGGACGACGTCGAACGCCTCGCCGCGCGCGAGCCGCTCCTGAGCGCTCTCCCCGCACGACTCCACCACCACGTCGCCGTGTCGCTCGAGCAGCATGGCGACCGCGCGGGCCAGCGACAGCTCGTCATCCACGACCAGGATGCGCGCCTGTCGGCTCGAGGTCTCGCGGCTACGCGGCTGGGATGGCGGCGCCACCGTCCGCGCGACGTCCGTCGCCGGCAGGACGACGCGGAACGTGCTTCCCTGCCCGAGGCGGCTCTCCACCTCGATGCGACCGCCGAGGCCGACGACGATGCCGTGCGAGACCGCGAGGCCGAGGCCCGATCCGGCGCCGACCGCCTTGGTGGTGAAGAACGGCTCGAAGAGCCGGGGCAGCACCTCCTCCGGGATGCCCTCGCCGCTGTCCGCGATCTCCACCACCACGCCATCGGCGTCGGCGTACGTCCGGAGAGCGACCACGTGTCCCTCCGCCCCGCCATCGGGGATCGCTTGCACCGCGTTCAGGAGCAGGTTCAGGAACACCTGGGCCAGCCGACCCTCGTTGGCAAGCACCGGCGGGGTCGCGCCGAGGTCCAGCGTCACCGTCGCGCGGTGCTTCAGCTCGTGCGTCGCCATCGCCAGCGCGCGCTCCAGCGGGACGCGCACGTCGAGCGGGACCACCGCCTCGTCCGTCGCGCGCGAGAACAACCGCAGGTCGGACACGATCTGCCGGATGCGCCCGGCGCCGTCCTGCGCGCTCGCCAGGTGGCCGGCCAGGTCGTCGAGCCAGCCCAGCTGATCGTCGGGAAGCACCTGGCGGGCGGCGTCGACGCCCAGCGCCGACTCCAGATCGGCGAGCAGCCGCAGCGACTCCACCCGCATGCGCCGCTCGAGCGCCGCCGCCGCGCCCAGGCGCAAGATGACGTAGGTCAGCGGGTTGTTGATCTCGTGACCGACGCCGGCGGCGAGCACGCCGATCGACGCCAGCCGCTCCGCCTGCGCCAGGTGCGCCACCATTCGCCGCTGCTCGGTCACGTCGCGCGCGATGACGGCGATCGAGGGCTCACCCCCGAACTCGACGCGCAGCGCGGCCATCGAGGCGACGACCGAGGTGCCGTCGACGCGCAGCAGGCGCTCCTCGGAGAAGGGGATCGACGGCTGCCCGCCCGCCATGGCTGTGATGCGCGCCGCGCCGCGCGCGCGGTCGTCCGGGTGCAGGACGTCCATCACCTCGGTCCCCACCAGCTGCGAGGGGGACTCGAGCCCGAGGATCCGCGCGACGGCGCTGTTCGCGTAGACGAAGCGCCCGTCGCGGTGGACGGCGATGCCGTCGGGGCTGCGCTCGATCAGGGCGCGGAAGCTCGCCTCGGACCGGATCAGGCGTTCCTGCGCCTCGACGCGCGCGGTGACGTCGCGGGTGAAGGCGACGATGCGCCCGTCCGCCAGGGCGCGCGCCGAGACCTCGATCACCACGCGGCTGCCGTCGCCCGCGCGCATCGCGCGCTGCGACGACACCGCGCCCCGGCGGAGCCGTTGCAGGTCGAGCGGCCGCTTGGTGAGCTCGTCCGGATCCCACAGGATGTCGCCGACCGTGCGGTTGATGAGCTCGGCGGACGACCGCTTCAGCAGCTCGCAGGCGCCGCGGCTGACCCAGGTGATGACGAACTGGCCGCCCCGGTCCTCGCCGAGGAACACGCCGTCCGCCGAGTGATCGACGAGCTCGCGGAGGGTGCCGGTCGGCAGCTCCGGCAGCGGGCTGGGGGCCGACTGCGGTGGCTCGGATCGAGACGGCATCAGGTCGAGCAGCGTAACCCGACGACGAACCCCTGGGCAGGACGCGGCGCGTCTCGCCGCCGCGTCGGCGGCACTGCCGGGGTCAGCGGCCGAGGAGCCGGTTGGAGCCACGCTCCCACACGACCCGCCGGGCGATGGTGAGGTCCCGAGGACTCTCCTCCGGATCGTGCTCGTAGCGATCCAGGTTCGGGACCTTGACGGCTGGCATCGCGTTGACCGTCTCGCGCAGCGGCATCGCGGGGTCGCGCAGGTCGGTCCGGCGACGCTCGCCGCTCTCCTGGACGTTCTCTTCCCGTGGCTCGGTCTCCTCCTGCGGCTCCGCGGCGTGCTCGCGCTCCTCCGGCCGGTTCTCCAGGAGGCGATGCGCCTCTTCCAGGAGACCGCCGAGCGTCGCCATGACGCCGTCGCGCGACTCGTCCGACGTGGCCAGGGGGAGACCTCGAAGCACCACGCGCAGCTCGCGGGCGATGCGACGCGCCAGCCCGGCCGCGCGGATGTCGAGCTTCGCCAGCACCCGCTCGCGCTCGAACGCGAAGCTCTCCAGCTCCCCGGCGAGACCACCCACGAGGGTCCCCGCCTCGTCGTCGGAGACCCTGTTCACGGTGACGGCGGCGGGGGTCATCGAAACCAACCTCGCAAGGAGAGTGCCTCGGCCCCGGAGAACGGGAAGCGGCAGCAGCGCGCAGCCTGGCAAGGTGGGGGGGGCGGCGGCAACCGGCGCGGCGCTTGCAATCGCGAACGATGGCCCTGCGGATCTGCGATCGGGAGACGACGCGATGGATGCGGGGTTCACGAGACAGAGGTGTTCGCTGGCTCGCCTCACGGCTCGACGGAACCATCCGAGCTTCCTCGTGCGGTCACCGCGTGCGCTCGAGCGAGCTTGGATCCGCGGCGCGGAGACCGCGAGCATCGCGCGGTGTCCTCCCTTGTCCTTCCTTGTCATCCTTCGGCGCACGTGGTCGCCCAGAGGGCGCGCGGGCGGTCCCGCGGCCAGCGCGTCCGCCGCAGCTGCCATGGGCCCGGCCCGCCCGCATCGCGGCGCTACCATCCGCGCGTCCGTGAGTCCTCCGCCTCGATCACCTCTCCAGCCTCACGCCGGCCTGATCGTCGGGCATCGGTACCGGCTCGAGTCGCAGCTGGGCGAGGGGGGCATGGCGGTCGTTTGGCGCGCACTGCACACCGAGACCGAGCGGCCGGTCGCGCTGAAGCTGGTGCGGCCGAACCTCGCTTCCAACGAGCAGGCGCGCGAGCTCTTCGTGCGCGAGGCGAAGATCGCCGCGCGTATTGGCCGATCCGAGCACATCGTCGATGTCCTCGACGCGGGGGTCGACGACGCGCTGCTGGTGCCGTTCCTGGCCATGGAGCTGCTCGAGGGCGAGTCGCTCGACGCACGCCTCCAGCGCGATGGCGCGATCCCGAGCGAGGAGGCGGCGCACCTGTTCGAGCAGCTCGCCGACGCGCTCGATCAGGCGCACGCCGCGGGCGTCGTCCACCGCGATCTCAAGCCGCAGAACCTCTTCCTGGCGCGGTCGCGCAAGGGAGGCGCCGTCCTCAAGGTGCTCGACTTCGGCATCGCCAAGGTCGCCGAGGCGGCGAACCAGTCGTCGACACAGATCGGGACGCCCGCCTACGCCGCGCCCGAGCAGCTCGGACCCGGCTGGCGGGCCATCGCGGAGGGGCGCGGGCGTACCATCGCCTCGACGGTCTCCCCGCAGACCGATGTGTGGGCGATGGGGCTCACCGTCTTCGAGACGCTGACCGGTGTGCACACCGGAGATCTCTGGGGCGCGACGACGCTCGCCGAGCTGCCGCTCAAGGTGGTGCTGGAGCCGACGCCGCTCGCCAGCGCGCGCGCCGGCGCGCAGGCCCACCGCCTCCCCGCTGGCTTCGACGCCTGGCTCACGCGCTGCCTCGAGCTCGACGCCACCCGGCGCTTCCCCAGCGCGGGCGATGCCATCGGCGCGCTCGTGCCCCTGCTCGCAGGGTCGTCACCGCCGCCGCAAGCGCGTCAGCACCCGAGCCACGCCCCGCCGCCGCCAGCGCGCGCGGCGGAGGCGCCGCGCGCGCTGGGCCCCGGCGTGCCGCCGCCGGCGGCGCACACGGTGGCGTCCGGTCCGCCGGCCGGGTGGGCGCGGACGCCCCTGCCCGGCTGGGCCGGCCCTCCTCCCGCCGCGGGACAGGGCTGGTCTGCGCAGGCCTACGCGGCGCCGCCGTGGGCCTCGCCTCTCCCCCCGCCCGTCGACCCTCGGCTCGCGGCCTGGATGGCCGCGCGGCGCCTCGAGCTCTGCCAGGCCGATCTCCTCGGCCTCAAGTCGCTCGAGCCGTGGGCATTCCTGCCGCCCACCATCGCGGCGGGCCGCGAGCTGCGCGGCCCCTTCCTCGACGGGACGGTTTCGCTGGTCGAGGTCATCCGCGGCGGGCTGGGGCGCGCCACCGGCGAGGACCGCTCGGTGCTCGCGATCGTGCAGACGCCGCGTGTGCGCGCGCGCGTGGCGCTCAAGTCGCGCTCGTCGGCCGGGTTCGCAGACAACGTGGCGCGAGGCATGAAGATGCTCGACGCTCTGGTCGGCGAGCCTTCGCACCCCGCCGCGACCACCATCAACGACCCACTCCTCGAGTCGCACTTCGAGCTGCGCTCGCCGACGGCGATGGAAGGGCACGCCGCGCTGCCCCCGGCGCTGCGCTCGTACCTGGTGCACCAGCACTTCCGGGGGACGCTGGAGCTGCGCATCGGTCGCTTCGTCATGGCGCACTACGACGTGACGACCTTCGAGCCTCAGTCCCTCGACTACATGATGAGCTCGGCCGCCGCGGTCGCGCAGGCGCTCGGTGGCTGACGCGCCCCGACGCTAGTTCTTCGTGGCTGGCGGATCGGGCGCGGGCATGAAGTCGCGGTCCAGGCCGGGCGGCGGGAAGCGCGCGGTGAAGCGCTCGCCCAGCGCGAGCAGGCGCTCGCTGCCCGACTGGCCCGCGTCGCAGCGGCCAGAGGCGAACGCCGCCAGGCGGTGCTTGGGCGGGTTGTTGCGGCAGGCAGCGAAGGATTTCTGCACCAGGTGGAGGCCCGCGCGGAAGCACTTCTCGCGGTCGGCCACCAGCTCGGCCGGCGTCCAGCCCTCCTCCGTCTTGCCGTCGCGCGCGTGCACCTGGAGCAGGCAATGCGCGCGGCCGTGGTCGCAGCGCGAGCTGTCCTTGGCGCGGCCGCGGTAACAGGGACCGATGTCGACGTCGCGCGCGAAGCCGCTCTCGTGCCAGGCGATGGCGAGCAAGAGCGCGGCGGTGCGGGCGCGGCCGCGCGGGCCGCCGAAGAGCGGCCTCTCCGCCGGGTCGTACGCGACGTTGCGCGCGGCGGTGGCGATGCCGATGTATCGCTCGAGGCGCTGCTCGACCGTCTCCTGCCAGCCGGGAAACGCTCGCTCGGTGGCGGCGCGCTCCGGCGGAGCGAACGTCGTCATCAGCGCGAGCACCCACGTCGTCGCGGCGTCCATGCGGGCAGGGGTCGCGCGTCGACGCAGGGGATGCAACGCGTTATGCCGCGGGCGGATCCACCTCTGATCATCGCTTCAGCCGACGAACTGACAGAGAGAGGAGAGGGGGGCTGCGCAGCAAAGCCCCCTCAGCAACTCAGGCGTCGTCGGCCTCGCGCGACAGCTCGTCGGGGATCTCGACCGACGTCGAGGCGTCGAGGCGGGTCGCGACCAGGCGCGCCAGCGCGTCGCGGGTCACGCCGAGGCGCTCGGCGGTGCGGCGCGCGAGCGATGAGGGCGCGACGCCCGGCCGGAACCGGAACGTCGGCCGCTCGTCTCCGGCCAGCTCGACCTCGCGGAACGCGAGCCGTGGCGCCGGCGGATCGCTCTCCAGGCGCCGCGCGATGTCGAGGAGATGCGTGGTCACGACCACCACCGCGCCGAGCGCGGCCAGCTGCTCGACCACGAAGCGGACCAGCTCCTCCGCCTCCGACGGGTTGGTGCCGGCGCACAGCTCGTCGAGCACCACCAGGCACCCCGGCCGCGCGTGCTCGAACACGTCACGCACGCGCAGAAGCTCGGTGCCCAGCCGACCCTCGGGCGCGTCGTGCTCGGCAGCCTGCACGATCGACGCGAACAGGCTGGGCACCCAGGGCCACCGCGAGATCGCGGCAGGCACGAAGAACCCGCCCTGCCCCAGGAGCACTGCGAGCGCGACCGACTGCAGGAGGCGGGTCTTGCCGCCGCTGTTGGGACCGGTGACGATCGCGATCGGTGGGCCGTCCTCGAAGACGAGATCGCAGGCGACGGGCGGGGAGGCCTGCGCCTCG
>JBKJLX010000570.1:0-2523 GCA_046596645.1 Polyangiaceae bacterium | reverse complement strand
TCCTTGGCCCGCGCGAAAGGGTCGTCTTCCGTTGGGACCCGCGGCCTGGGCTGGTCGTGGGACGCCGGCGGAGGGGTGGCCCTGGCCTTCGGCTCCGCACGTCGGCCCGTGGCCTTGGCGACCGCCTCCTGCCCCGGCGCGTCGAGCCTGCCGACCAGGTCGGCGAGGAGCGCCTCGAGCTCGGGGACGCCGATGCGCTGGACCGTCGCCGGCGCGAGGAAGGCGGTCCGCCGATGCGGTCTCTCCGGCACGTCGGGCGAACCCTTGCGCTTCGTCGTCCCGAACGCGGGACAGAGCCGCTTCGCATCGCACACCGTGGTGTCGACGCCGACGACGCCGCGCACCTTGCGATCGCGCACGTGCTCCGGGTCGCTGAACGTGCGGTGCGCCGCCTCGAGCAGCCCCTTCACCAGCGCGGCGAGCTCCGGCGTTTCCGGCAGGCCGTCGAGCGCGACCATGAGCGACGCCCCGTTCCCGGAGTGGCCGACCCCGACCGAGCCCGGCGGAAGCCCGCGCAGAAACCGGGCGCGAGCACGGTCGGCGACGTCGAACACGCGGCGTACCTCGTCGGCCGTCGCGCTCGTGTTCGTCGCCCTCTCAAAGTCGAAGTCGAAGAACGCCAGCCACCGTTGGACCATGTCCGCGTCGGTCGTCGACTCGCCCTTGCCCATCACGCGCCACGTGCCACGCGCTCCGCGGGTCGCCACGATCGCGTCGGGCTCGTTCGCCATCGCGTAGACGCCGACGGGCTTCCGCCGCTCCGCGTCCTCCGCGAGGCGCACGGCGTCGTCGATCGTCGCCGGGTACGCGCAGCGGTTCGACGCGAACCGGTCCACCTCGCCGAGCGTCTGCAACTCGAGGGTGATGCGGCCGGCACCGACCCCGGCGAAGCGGAGGAACTCACGCAGGTTCGTCTCGAGGCCTCGGTCCGCCGACGCCAGCAGCTCCGCCAGCATCGTCGGCCCGTTCTCGGCTCGGATGGCTTCGCGCTCGAGCTCGTTGTGGTCGAGGACCTCGGCGGCGCTCATGCCGCGCCCCGGAAACGCGAGACGGTCCCGTGTGGCGTCTCGCATGGGCCGAGCAGCCCGATCTCGATGCCACTGCGACCGACGACGACGACAGGTATCGCCCGCTCACCACCGGGGCCACCGTCGGCGGCGGCGATGATCGCAGCACGGAGCGCCGCCCCGATCGCGACGACCGCTTCGCCTCGTGACGTGTCGACCCGGGAGGCGTCGAGCAGCGTCGCCTTGCCCAGGATCGCGTCGCAGTAGACGCAGAGGCTCGGATTGCCGAGGTGCTCGTACTCGAGGCAGAGGTCGAGGACCGCCTGCAGCGCCGCCGGCGGAAGCGAGCGCACCGCTTCGCACTCGGCCGGCATGTTGACGGCCTCGGCGTGGCGGCGAGCGCGGTGCCCCCTCCTGGTCTGGCGCGCCGAGCGCTTCATGCCGCCCGCCTTCGGAACCGGTCGCGGCGCCCGTACACTCCGGCCACGAGCTCGATCACCGCGTCGCCGACAGCGTGCTCGCCGCGCGAGTAGCGCAGCTCACACGGCGCGCAGAAACCCAGCACGAGGATCGACGACACGAAGTCGGATCCGCGCCACTCGTGGATCGGGCCGCCGCAGGCCACGCAGCCGAGGCCGCCGCCAAGCACGGCGACTGCCGGCGGTCGATCGTGCGTCACCAGCGGGCCGTGGTGGTACCAGGGCAGCGCGCGCGCGATCTCGGCGTCCGTCAGAGGCCGACGCCCCGCCGGACCCGAACGACGCGCGCTCATCGACCGCCCCGCCGCTTGCCGAAGAGCTCGATCAGGTCGGCCGCCTTCTTCGCCGGGCGCGGGGTCGCCTTCCTGCTGGTGACGTACGCCGCCCAATCCTCGCCGGTGACGAGGAGCTTCCGCCCGACGCGGCTGGCGCGGAGCTCACCTCGTCGGTGCGCATCGAGGACGACACGCCACGAGCGGGCGCCCGGCGGCAGGTGCTCCGCGTGGTAGGTCTCGCTCGCCGGGGGCGGCGGTGCCGTCTCGCCCTCGAGCAGCGCGCGGGCGAGCGCCGTGCCCCGCTCCAGAGCTTCGAGGAGGACGAGCGCGGCGGCATGCCTTGCTCGAGGCGCGTCGACGGCGGCGACGCTTGCGGGTAGAGTCTTCGGAGCCACTGGGACCTCGTGCAGAGAGGGAACGGGGTGAGCGAAGGTCGGGGAGTCGAGCCCCCGGCCTTTCGCGTCTCAGGCGGCCGCGCACGCCGACCCGGAGGCCGGCGGCGGGTGAGAGGGCGAGGTGCTCGCCAGGCGCTGCACGCCGAGCGAGCGAGCGGACGCGGCGAGGCGCTCCCGGAGGGAGCACCCCTTCACGTCGTATCCGGTGATCCAGCGCTGCGCGGTCCGCGGGTCGGCACCAGCGGCGGCGGCGAGGCGGAGGATGGTGAGGCGGTCCGGCATCGTGAGAGCACGATGGACCGTCCAGCACCGGTGGAACCCGTAGCGGCGTTAGGTCTGTCGCCTACGGGTTGGCGTAGCCGTCTGC
>JBKJLX010000519.1:0-8086 GCA_046596645.1 Polyangiaceae bacterium | reverse complement strand
GCCTCGAGGTACTCGCCGGAGGCGTCATGCTTGCGCTCGGTGGCGACGATACAGACGCCGAAGGCCGGCTTCGCCGCCTGCAGCGCACGGATCAGCTGCGACGCTTCGCCACGGCTCCACTGGATGTCGTCGAGGCGGAGGATGACGTGGTGACGCGCGTCGCGTCGTCGCGCCCCGTCATCCTCCGCCTCGACGACATCCAGTGGAGCCGTGGCGAGGCGTCGCAGCTGATCCGTGCGCTACAGGCGGCGAAGCCGGCCTTCGGCGTCTGCATCGTCGCCACCGAGCGCAAGCACGACGCCTCCGGCGAGTACCTCGAGGCGCTGGACGCCTACGCGGGAGAGACGGTGCGCGTCGCGATGCAGCCGCTCGGCGCCGAGGCGACGCGCGCGCTGGTCCGCGGACTGCTCGACCTCGACGACGAGCTGGCGGACCTCGTCGCTCGCCGCTCGGAGGGCAACCCGCTCTTCGCCAGCCAGCTGGTCGGGCAGCTGGTGCTGGAGCGCGCGGTGGAGCGGAAGGACGGCCGCTACGTCCTCGCGCGCACCGTCGATGTCGCGCGCGTCGTCCCGCCCGACATGCGCGCGGTCTGGATCCGCGGCGTCAAGGCCTCGGGAGCCGACGAGAGCGACCTCATGGCCTTCGCCCTGGTCCGCGATCGCGTTGCGGGCGATCTCGTCGACGCCCTGGCGGCGCTGGTGGGTGATCGCTTCAACGCCTCGTTCTCCGCGGCGCTGGGCGCCGGCCTCATCCGCAAGGAGGGCGAGCTCTACGGCTTCGCGCACGGCCTCCTGCGCGATCACCTCCTCGCGCGCATCACCCCCGCCAAGGCGCCCCCGCTCCACGCGCTCGCGGCCAACGCCCTGCGCGTCCTGGTCGGGCGCGAGGACGTGGAGGAGGCGCGCGCCCTCCACCTGCGGAGCGCCGGTCTCGAGCAAGAGGCGATGGACGCCATGCTGGCCGCGGCGCTGTGGAGCTGGCGACGCGCCGAGCGCGCGCACCGCGAGCGTCGACTCGAGCAGCTGGTGGCCTGGTCGGATTCGCCGCCGTCGTCCGGCGACGCAGCGGTCGACGGCGCCGCGCGATCGATCCACGCGCGCGCCCTCGCCGAGCTGGCGCAGCACCACGGCGAGGCTGGCGACGTTGGCCGGGCGAACGCGACCGTGGAGCGGACGCGCGCCGCCGTCGACGCCGCCGCTGGCGCGCCCGGCTTCGAGAGCTGCGCGGCCTGGGCGGCGTTCCGTGAGGGACAAGTCATGCGTCTGCAGGGGCAGGTGGACGATGGTGCGACCCTCAGCCGAAAGGGGATCGAGCATGCGTCTCGTGGCGGCGAGCTCGAGGTGGAGGCCCTGTGCCGCGCGCAGCTCGGACTCGATGCCTATCGTCGCGGTGACCTCGCGGCAGCCCGCGCGTCGTACGATGATGGCATCGAGCTCATGCGCCGGTCCGGCAACCGCGCCACCGAGGCGCAGATCTCGATGATGAAGGCGGCGACCGAGGCGGAGCCCGGCCCCATGGAGGAGCTGAGCCGCGCCGCGGTGGCGATGGCGCACGACGTTGGTGCCCTGCGCATCGAGATCGCGGCCCGCCAGATCTGGACGGAGGCGCTCTACCGGGTCGGCGAGCGCGATCTCTACCGCCAGCAGACCGCGGAGCTGAGCGCGCTCGCCCAGCGCCGCGGGCTTCGCCAGATCGTCTCGATGGTGGAGGGCGTCGCCGCCTGCTGGGCGGTGCTGGAAGAGGACTGGGAGACGGCGCGAGCGCACCGCGAGCTGGCCGTGAAGTGGGGCGCAGCGATCGGCGCCGCGCCCGAGCGCGCCACCCTCGCCGCCGTCGACCTCGCGCTTGCCATCGCCAGTGGAGACGGTGTGAACGCAGAAGCGTCACTCGCGGTGCTCGTGCGTGAAGGGCGCACCTATCGTGAGTGGCACTTCCTCGACATCGTGAAGCGGCTGCTGATCAGCGCACCCATCAGCATGACGTCGACGCTTCGCGAACTCGACGCGGCGAAGAAGCGTGCGTAACCTTCAAGCCTGGTCGCACTCTACCGGGAGCCTCACTGATGCCATCGAAACGAAGCTACCTCGCTGCGTTCATCGTCGTGGGACTGGGCGCGACGCTCGGTTCAACTGCCCTCGCTGCGCACGTCACCGAAGGGGACAGCGCGCGTGTCGCGGCGACGGATCCCGATCGCGAGCTCGGGCTGGTCCTCCACCACATCATGGTGGACGCCGAGAACCCGAACTTCATCGTCCCCTGCGTCAAGGTGCTGCGGAAGCACTACAACAAGGCGCAGCACGGGTCGGACGCGGTGGTGAGCATCGGCTTCACGTACACCACCACCATCGACGGGGCCGCGGTGCAACGCGCCGGTCATCTGTCGATCCCGCTGTCGCAGATGCAGCTGACCCAGCACCACGATCAGCCTGGCGGCGGGTTCCTCCTGGTCGACACGACGATCGACGTCGGCGAGCCGGTCGACGAGGGCTCGCCGGCCGGCACCGCCGAGCTGACAGACCGCAGCAGCGTCCCCACCACGCAGCCGGGTAGCTGAGACCGCCTGCACGCGTATCACTCCTCCGCCTGACCCGAAGGGGATCCCGAGCTCGACGTGGCCCGATCCAGCAGCGAACGTGCACCGGCCCCGACCGACGACGAGACCGCGAGGCACAGGCTTGCGGTGCCGCGGCTCGTCGTCACCCGGCGCATCGACCACGAGTTCGGCGCCGGTCGCGTGCCGACCTCCTCGACGGTGGACGGACTTCAGCGGCCCGCGGCGCGGGCCAACTGGCGGCCCATGCATGCGCGGCCGCTCCACGGCGTGACGGCGAAGTGGCCGCCGGCGCCTCCGGAGTGCGACGTCACGCCGACGTCGCGCGTCGCGCCGTCGCGGCCGACGGCGCCGGCGTCGCTCGCGGCGTGGGCCAGCGAGGCGGGACCTCGTCGCGCCCGCGTGCCGTCGCTCCTCGGGGCCACCGTGCGCGCCCTGATGGAGGGCGCGCAGGCGCCGGCGAACGAGGCCTCGATTGTCGATCGCGACCCCGACTTCGTCGATCCCGCGGCGCTGGGCCGGTCGCACCTGCGGCAGCTGCACCTCGACCAGCTGGGGGGCCTCGATCACGTCGCCTCATCCAGCGTGGCTTCCCACGAGATCCCGTCGATGGGCCTCGACCACCGCGAGGCGTTCATCCTCTCCCTGGTGGACGGCGTCTCGACCATCGGTGAGCTGGTCGACGCCTGCGGGATGGACGAGGCGGACGCGCTCGCCCTGCTGTGCGAGCTCGTCGACCGCGAGCTCGTGACGGTCGCTCAGCTCGACTGAGTCACCGCTTCGAGGCTGGCAGTGCGCCGCCCTCCGTCGAGCGGCGTCACGGATGGAGGACGCAGCCGCCAGCGACGGCGCCGTTCCACTTGGCGAGCATCGCCTCGCGCCAGCTGTCCAGCGGCAGAACGTGCGAGACGTGGGGGATGAGCTTGCCCTCGGCCGCCCAGCGCAGCACCTCGGCGAGGCGCGGCGCGCGGATCGAGGGGGCCATCTGGGTCGCGATGGCGACCGGACAGCCGAGAACGTCGAGCCCCTTCATGAGCATCAGGTTGGTCGGCAGGACGTTGGCGTTGGGTGCGCCTCGGCCACCCTTGCCCTTCGCGACGAACGGCGTCGACGCCCAGCCCACCAGGAGGAAGCGCGCGCCAAAGGCGACGCACCGGAGTGACTCCTGCGAGACCTCGCCGCCGACGCCGTCGTAGACGACGTCGACGCCGCGCCCGCCGGTGAGGGCCTTCACATCCTCCTTGAAGGAGCGCGTCGCACCGTCCTCACCGCGGATGTCGATGACGTGGTCGGCGCCGTGCGCGGCTACGATGGCGAGCTTCTCCTTCGATCGACCGGTCGCGATGACGGTCGCGCCGAGCTGCTTCGCGACCTGCACTGCCATGAGTCCGGTCGAGCCCGACGCACCGAGGACGAGAACGGTCTCGCCCGCGCGCAGGCGGCCGCGCGCGATGAGCGCGTGGTGCGCCGTCTCGGCGTTGCCGAGCAGGTTGCACGCCTGGTCGAGCGTCAGCGCACCAGGAACCGGCAGCAGCGCAGCGCCGGGTACGACGGCGTGAGAAGCGAAGCCGCCCCATCGCTGGTAAACACCGAGCGAGCGCGGCCCCGCGCTCATGGGGTCGACGATCACGTGCGCACCCACCTCCACGGGCGCCGTGACCGCGGCGCCCTTCCAGGCGACGACTCCAGCGTATTCGAGCCCCGGAACGTAGGGGGGCGACGGCATGTGCTGGTACTGCCCGCTCGTCATCAGCAGGTCGACCCATCCGACCGACGCGCTACGGATCTCGACAATCGCCTCGTCCGCCGCGAGCGTCGTCGGGTCCGGCACAGGGAACGATTCGAGGCGCATGTGCCGCTCGATGGCGTCGAGGGGCGTCTCCCCGAGCTCGGAGACGACGACGCGGCGACCGACTTGCTCGCTGGAGGGCATCGCGGCGCAGGGTACCGCCAACACCGCTTCGCTTTGACACCCGCGCGATCAGAGACACCCCGTGCGATCAGATCGCGTCCGGCTCGTACGTCGTGGAAGCCGGCCCCGGAACGGGGCTGGGAGGGGCAGGTGCGACGCTGGCCGGTGGAGCGCTCCCAGGATCGTAGGGAAATTCGTCAGCAACGGACTGCGCGGAGACCATCGCGGGAGGCGGCTGGTCGACGGGGTTCACGGCCGGCCGTGGCCTCGGAGTGGCGGTCCGTCGCGCACGAGGGGGCGGTGCGGGCTTGGTGGCTGCCGCCACCCCACGCGTCTCGGGCTGCGCGACCACGAGCGCAGCCGGCGCAGGCGCCATCTCCACAACGGTGGGGAGCGGCGTGATCGCATCAGGCTCCGCGGCTCGCGCCGCCTCGGCCGGGGGCGCCATCAGCAGGGCGACATCGGAGGGCGGAGGCGACGCGGGGCTCACCGTGGCGGGCGCCTTTGCCTCTGGCGCGGCTTGCTGGCGCGTGGGCTCGACGAGGCGCGGTCCGGCGTCGTCTGCATCGACGCGATTCATGATCGTGACCGCGGTGAAGCTGGCCACGGTGAGGCCGACGGCGAGCGCACCGATTGCCTTGACCACGCCGAGCCGGGGCGATGTCCTCTCCCACCACGACTCGGTCGGCAGGACGATGTCGTCCTCGGTCTCGTAGGCCATGGGCGCCAGGGAGTGCTTCTCATCGCGTGTCGTCCACATACTCACCAGCCACGCAAAACCGGTGCCGTTTCGGCCCTGCGCTAGCGGGTCACCCCGGCGTGCTCTCGGCCCGCAACCCCGCTCGCACTGAGGCAACACGCCCCAGGTCGCGCGGCTTGCGCGCCACGCTTCCCATCCCTCGAATGGGTCACTCTGCGGGCGGGGCACGCTCGGGTGAGGGCGGCGGTTCCGGAGGAGCCGCATCCGGCGCAGGGGCGTCGGGCGGCGGCGCAGCGGGCGGCGTCGCCTCCGGAGGGGGGACCGGCGGCGCCACGTCGGGCGCCGTCGTGCCTCCGGGGAGATCGCGCAGTGCGGGTTCGGTGGTGGGAGCCGGCTCCACCGCCACCGCCACCGGCGCCGTCGGCTTGAGCTCGCTCGGCGTCGAGCTCGGACGGGTCGCTGGTGCGCGCGCAGGGGCACGCCGCACAGGGGTCGCGGCGCGCGCAGGCGGCGCAGCTGCCAGAGGCGCCGCCTGCGTCGAAGGCGCAGCGACAGTGAGCTCGCCGGACGGCGCCTCCTCCGGCGTCACCAGCGGGGTCTCGACTCGCGCACGGGGCGGCGTGGCTTCCACGCTCACCGCCGCCGCGCGCGCCTGCGCGGCCTCCTCGCGATGGGCGCGCCGCAGCGCGCCGACGCCGCCCACCCCGAGGACGAGCGCGACCAGCACCAAGCCCGCGAAGACGCGTCCGGCCGTCCGGTCTGCAGGCATGACGACGCCGTGCTCCCGCCCTCCGAAAGCGCCTCGCGGCTCCATCGACAGCGGCGGGAGCGATTCCTTCATGGTCGCGGCCTATCTGCAATCCGCGTGCGCGGTCGCATTCCCTGACATGCCGGCTGCAAATTCGAGGCCCCAGAGGCAGGCGGGTATGCTGGGCGCGCGATGGACAAGTACGACCGCCCGCCGCACGCGAGCCGCGCCTCCCGCGCATCCATCCCGCCGGGCGGGACGGCGCCGCAGCGGCGCGTGCGCGGTTACCTCGTCGATCCGCGATTTCAGCTCAAGTACACGGCGCTGCTCGTCGCCGTGGTGCTCGCGGTGATGTGCGGTCTGGGCGTCGTGATCTGGAGGACGGCCGAGTCCGCCGCCGAGAACGCGCAGGTCGCAACGCAGCAGGCGGAGCGCGCGATGGTCGAGTCGCAGACCAGCTCGCGCATCACCCGTCAGACCGCGCTCGCCCAGGCTGCGGACAGCCCCGATCTCATGAAGATGATCGAGGAAGATCTCGACAAGGTCGACCGCGAAGCGGCCAACAACCTGGCCGATGTCAAGCGCAGCAGTCTCGAGATCGAGGAGAAACGCCAGCGCATGCTGCGACTCCTCGTCGGCTCCGGTGTCGCGCTGGTCGTCCTGCTGTCCTTCATGGGCATCTACATCACGCACCGCATCGTCGGGCCGGTGTTCAAGCTGAAGCGGCTGCTGCGCCAGGTGGGTACGTCTCGGCTCGGCGTGAAGGAGCGGCTCCGCAAGGGCGACGAGCTGGAGGACCTCTTCGACACCTTCCTGCAGATGACCTACTCGCTGAGGGCGCTGCAGAATGGTCGGCTGGCGACGCTCGACGCCACCATCCGCAAGGCGGAGAAGCACGGCGTCGACGAGGAGGTCATGGATGGGCTCCGCGCGTTGCGCGCGCAGCTCTGCCTCGGTCTCGGCCGCGGCGCCTCGATCCCGCCGCCGCCCCCGCGAGGTGCCGCGTGAAGACGCCCGCGCTGGTGATGGACGCCATCGACACGCTCTGCCTTCGCTTCGAGCTGGGCGACTACAGCCCCACGCCGATCATCGATCTGGGCGTCCTGGTCGCCCACGCCGACGGCGCGGTCGACGCGGCCGAGATGGAGGCGCTGGGGGAGATCGTGCAGGCGCTCCTCGGCGCGCGCCTCGATGCCGAGCTGGTCGGCTTCATCGCCCAGGCCAGCCTCGACGTCGCCACCCTGGCGGGCGCGGCGTCGCGGGCCCGGCTCGTCGCCGAGATCCTCCTGGACTGCGACGCGGTGGAGGAGGGTCTCATCGTGGCCCTCGCCGTCGCCTTCGCGAGCGAGGGTCTTTCGGCGTCGGAGAAGGAGCTGATCGCCTCCATCGCTCGGGCCTCCGAGTACGACCCGACCCAGCTCGATGGCCTGATCGAGCGCGTCCGGAAGGCCGTCGGCGCGTCCTGACGAGGGGCTGAACCCTGGCCCAACGTCCCTCGACGCTGCCCGGGACGTGGGCTAGAAGCTGCGCATGGCTCGCATGGTTCAGTGCATCAAGCTTCAGCGCGAGGCCGAGGGTCTCGACAAGACCCCTCTCGCCGGTGAGCTCGGCAAGCGCATCTTCGATGGCGTCTCCAAGGAGGCGTGGCAGTCGTGGCGCGAGCACTCGAAGATGCTCGTCAACGAGTACCGCCTCGACCTCACGCGCAAGGAGCACCAGAAGGTCTGGGACGCCGAGTGCGAGAAGTTCTTCTTCGGCGAAGGCTCGAAGCTGCCGGACCAGTTCAAGCCGGCCGAGGAGGGCGCGCCGGCCGCGACCCCGGCGGAGCCTGACAAGGCCGAGGAGCCCGCGAAGAGCTGACGAACGAAACGGGCCGACCCTGGAAGGGTCGACCCGCGGGCTCAGCAGGAGCTGGTTGGCCCGTGCGCTGGTCAGCTCCCGGGAGCGACGCGAGGCTCAGGCGGCGACGCCGAGGCTCATGTCCAGGAGCAGGCGCAGCGTGTCGGCGTAGGTGCTGCCGCGGATGCAGCGCCCCTTATCGAGCTCGATGACCTCGCAGATGGTCGCCTCCTGCACCATCATGGCGGGGGAGGGCTTCACCAGGCGCGACTCCTGGGTGAAGCCGCACTCGGCCACGATCGAGTCGCCGGCGTCGTGGACGTTCCGCACCCGGAC
>JBKJLX010000356.1:0-2809 GCA_046596645.1 Polyangiaceae bacterium | reverse complement strand
CCTGCGACGTGTCGAACGACGACGACGCGTGGGCGGTCGTGCGGAACTACGGCGCGCGCTGGGGCTGCGAGACGTACCAGCCATGGAGCACCTCAAGTCGAGTGGTCTACGTGGTTGACGAGCGCCGCGACGTGTGCGTCGCGCCGCTCGCGGCGTGACCCTCGCGGGCGACGGTATCACTCGATGCAGTGCGGTGAGGATCTCGGCGGGAGGTCTGCGCGCGGGTGACTACGTCCGGAGACCGGTGCTCGCGGCGCGTGGCCATCGCGTGCGCGGCGCGTCGCGGCGCGCGCGCAGGCGCGCGAGCTCGTCGTCGTCGGCCCACAGCAGCCACGTGCCCGCGGGGTTCGCGCTCGGCACCTTGCGGCCCTTCACCCACCCCTTGCGCACCCAGCTGTGCAACGTGATGGCGTGCATCTCGAGTGCGTGCGCGAGCGCCGGGAGCGTCCACTCGTGCTCGAGACGTTGCTCGCCGGGCGGGGGGCGACGCGTGCGGCGCATCGACGCGTCGTCGCCGCTCTCGAGCAGCGTGCTCACCATCGACGCGTTGAAGGTGTCGCGACGCTTCGCGGGCCGCCATCCCTCGGCGTTGAGCGCCGCCGCGATCTGCGCGTGGTGCATGCCCTCGCGACGCAGTGCCCGCGCGCGCTCGACGAGCTCGGCGTAGTAGCTCAGCTGCGCGAGCGTCGCGACGGGGCGCGCGAGGGTCGTCTCCGTGCGGTGGCCGCCGACCCACGTGACCGCCATCGTCACGCGCTCGCTCTCGCCCGCGACGGTCACGGTGACGTCGTCGACGAGTTGGCGCAGCACGGTCTTGCGCTGCGCCGGCGTCGTGCTCGGCGCGCTCCAGAGCGCGGGCAGGTCGGACGCGAGGGCGCGGATCGCGGCGCGCTCCGACTCGTCGAGCGTGCCGGGCCGCTCCGCGCAGTACCGGCGGTGGTCCTCCTCGAGCGCGAGCTGGGCGGCCAGGTGCCCCTCGAGTTGGCGCTCGATCGCGCGCGCGACGAGTCGGTTCTCGGGCTCGACGGCGTTGTACTGCCGACGGCTCCGATCGACCTCGTACCGCGCACGCTCGAGGCGCTGCCGCCACAGCGTCTCGACGCGCGCGCGCTCCGCGTCGAGGTCCGCCGCGACCGCGAGGCTGACCTCGAGCGACGCGGGCTCGAGCGCGCGCAGCAGCAGTGACGTCACCGCGGCGTCGACGCCCGTCGCGGCGAGTGACTGGCACGACGGGCCCGCGTAGACCGACGACTCCGCGGTGCACGCGTAGCGCGCGTACGCGCTGTACTGCGCGGCCATGCGGCGCCCGCAGCGACCGCAGCGAATCAACCCCGCGAGCAGCGCCACGCCCTCGCGCGCGGTGCCGCGGTGCACTTGCCGATTGAGCGCGAGGCGCGCGAGGTTCGCCTCGTAGCGCTCCCAGGTGATGTACGCCGGCAGACGGTCGCGCAGGCACACGCTCCACTCGCCCACGTGCGCGACCTTGCGGCCCGTCGTCGGGCGCCCGGGCTTCTTCGCGCGCGCGTCGGTCGGCCGACGACCCCAGACGTACGCGCCCGCGTAGATGGGGTTGTTCAAGACGCTCTGGAGCGTCATGCGGTTCGGGCGCGACCACGCGAGGTCGCCGCGGTCGGCACCGCTGCGCACGCGCACCGGCACGCGCAGGCCGTGCTCGACGAAGTAGCAGAGCACGCCGTGGACCGTGCCGCGCCGCTCGAACTGCTCGAAGATCGTCTCGACGGCCGTGCGCGCCTGCTCGTCGGGGTCCTTCGCGACCTCGCCCGAGGGGCGCCGGACGTAGCCGACGGGCACCTGCATGCCGAGTTCGCCGCGCGCGGCCTTGGCGTCGCGCCCGGCGGTCATGCGCTGCTTCAAGATGTGAAGCTCCGCCTCGCTCATGGTGCCCTTGAGTCCGAGCAGGAGGCGGTCGTTGAACTGGGCGGGGTCGTAGACGCCGTCGGTGTCGCTGATGAGCGTGCCGAAGAGCGAGCAGACCTCGAGGAGCTGGTGCCAGTCGCGGCAGCTGCGCGCGAGGCGCGACATCTCCACGCCGAGGATCAAGCCGACGTGGTCGAGGCCGACCTCGGCGACCAGGCGCTGGAAGCCGGGGCGGCCCTCGGCGCTCGCGCCCGAGCGCCCGAGGTCGTCGTCGATCACCAGCACGCGCTCGCGCGGCCAGCCGAGGGCGACGGCGCGCTCGGCGAGGTCGTACTGCAGTCGCGTGGACTCCTGGTGGTGCAGCAGCTGCTGCGCCGTCGACTGCCGCACGTAGACGACGGCGAGGCGATCGAGGTGGCGCGGCGCGATCTTCGAGGAGAGCATCGCGGCGGACGCGCGCGCGTCAGGGGCGCGCGGCGTCATCGCGACCCCCCACGCGCTCGGGGCGCGCGCCGAGGCGTTGGACGACCATCGCGCAGAGCACCGCGAGGAGCGTCCGTCGTCGCGACGACGGGAGCGCACTCCACGTCAGCGACAGCGGTGGGGTCTGGGGCAGCGGCAGCGGAAGTTGGCGCTGCGCTCGGGACGGCGGAGGTTTCCTTGCCATCCCGCAGTGTCCTCAGCCAACGGGCCAGCGCGAGAAGGCCCGCGAGCGCGACCACCGGCGGCGCGAGCGCCGTCGGCGGCGGCAGCGGCGGACGTGCCGGAGCCGAGATAGAGGCCCTCGCTTCAGCAGGGTTACGGATGGGAGATGGAGGAGTTCCACCGGACGTGGCAGTCGGGCGCGTGCGACGTCACCGCGACGCAGCTGCGCAGTCCGGCGACGATCCAGAAGTGGGGCACGTTCTTGGCGTCGGTCGCGGCCCGCATC
>JBKJLX010000300.1:0-17221 GCA_046596645.1 Polyangiaceae bacterium | reverse complement strand
GGCGTAGCCGTCTGCACCTTGCGTGGCCGTCCAGGGGGGCGCGGAGGAGGCGGTGCGATCCCGAGCTCGCTACGCGCGACCCGCACCGCCCCGGTGGCGCTCTCCAGAGCGTCCGCCACCGTCATCGTCGACGGCTGCCATGCGCCCGAAATCCAGCCGCACAGGACAGCGACGAGCGCGAGGTCGCGATCGCCGGGACGCTCGGTCTTCCAGAGCGGTCCCTGCGTGTCGTCGGCGTACTGCGCGACGATCAAGCGTAGGTGCGCCCACGGCTCCGACTCGCCGAGGATCTGGTCAAGGCTCTTCACGAAGAGCACGACCCGATCCGGCGCGTCGATGTCTGGCAGTGCACGATCCACGGATGCGAGCGCGACCTTTAGGCGTCTCGCGGCGCCCGGCATCGCGGCGCACTCGGCGACGGCGACAGCGACGGCCCGCAGGGCGCGGTATTCCGCGCCCATGCGACGAGCGGCGCCATCGCCCACGAGGCCCATCGTCTCGCACGTGCACAGGATCCCGCGAAGCGCCTCCTGATCGCTGAGTCGCCTCCCTGTTACGTCAACCACCCACCGCCCGGCGGCGCGGGCACGTCGCACAGCTTCCGACGCGGCCTCGCTGCGCACCGCCGCGAGCATCGCGGTCGAGGAGGTAAATCCGCGGACTGCCGCCACGCCACTGATCTTCGACCCGCCAGGCACCAGCCGCAACGTCGACGGCACCCCCCGCCGCCTCGCCGCCGCCGTCACGACAGCACCCGCGCCGGCTCGTCGCGCCTGTTTAGAGCGACACCCGCCGGGCGGCGAACCACGCGGCCACGTCGTCGAACGTCGCCTTGCCGGATGCCACCTGCACCCGAAGCGCGCGCACGCCCTCCGGGGCGAACGTCCACCCCGCGGCTCGCGCGCGGTTCACTGCCACGAGTTCGGGCAAGAGGGACCATGCATCCCGGAGCGACCGCGCACGCCGCGAGAGCGCGTAGAACACCGCCGCCGGCTCCGCGTTCAGATCGCCACCGGCGAGCCGGTTCGCCTCGTCCGCGACCTCGCGCAGCGCCCGATCGTCTTGATACCCCGAAAGCGCGAACCGCTGCGAGAGGAAGTCGATCGACGCGGCGAGGTCCCGCGGATCGATGGTCACGGAGGCGGGAGCTTCTCGGCCGCCTCGCGCGCAAGATGCTCGCGCCACTCCGCGGGGAGCGCGTCGAAGTCGCGAGCCACGGCGGCGACACGATCGGCGTGATCGCTGGCGAGCACCTTCGCGCGCGCCTGCTCGTCGGCCGGGTTAGGTTCCTTCGCCGCCACAACGAAAGGCTAGCACGAGGCCAGGGCGTCGACGCGACGCCCCTCCTCTCGTGGCGCCTCACTGCAGCACCTCGGAGCCTTGCTCGTCCGGCGCGTCATCTGCGGCGAGCCGCGCGTCGAGCGTGCGCTGTGCCGACGCGACGTCGAGCCGCGAGCAGTGGAGATACCCGACGAGCTGCACCAGCGCCTCGTGGAAGCCCTCGGGGACTTCGTCGGGCGTCAGCGCCGCGAGGACCTCCACCGCGGTCCGCGCCGACTCGAGGTGCTCGAGCGCCGCAGCGAGACCGCCACGGGCCGAGCGCACGTCGTCGCGCGTCGTCCGGTTCTCGGGCGTCATTGGACCACCTCGCCATGGTCGCCGGCGTCGGCGCTACCGAGCGCTTCCGTCACGCCCTCGATGGAGCCACGCATCCGCGCGAGGACGGCCAGCCCGCGCACGATGAGCTCGCGCAACTCGTCGTCGCCCCGCGTCGGGCCGTTGACGACGTCCGCCATGATGGCGAGCACCTCGAGCAGCTCCCGGCGGTCGCCCTCGATCTCGGCGGCCTGGTCGTGGGCGATGTCTCGCCGGGTCATTGCCGCACCTCGGCCCGCGCGTGGTCGTCGAGAACCAGCTCGGCCTGCATCTCGAGGTGACGGATCGACGCCAGCGTCTGGACGAAACCGGTGGCGACGTCGACGTCGACGTGCGCGCCCCTCTCGAGGCTCGCCCGCCAGGCGTGGGCCAGATCGGCGAGAGCGGCGTACGCCTCGCGACCGGCATCGCTCACGTCGCGGCGGGTCACGACGCACCGGCCTTCACCGCAGCGGCCGACCGGCGGCGGTCGATGTCGCCGAACATCTCCCGCACCTCATCGACGCCCTCGGCGAGGTCGGCGCGGACGTTCGTGGCGGCCTCGTTCACGTCAAGCTCCACGCGCCGGACCGTCGCGAGCACGCCGCAAAGCTCGTCCTTCGCGCGGTCGTCGTCGCCCTGGTCGAGCTGCGCGGCGAGGTCAGCGAGGCGGCCGTACACCTCGAGCAGCTGGCGCTGAGCGTGCCCGAGCACCTCGGCCGTCACCTTCGCGCGGCTCACTGGTCGTCCTCCGCGCACGCGGCGACGAGGAGGGCCTCGTGCATGTTGCGGACGACGCCCAGGCGCATCTCGATCCGGATCAGCGCGGCCGCGGTGTCGTCCTCCTCCAGCGTGGACAGCGCGCCGCGGAGCGCGCCCAGCTCCTCGACCAGCTGCTCCATCGCCTCGCCCACGACGTCGGTCCCGTAGCTGCCCAGCGCGAGCGCCAGCCACCCGACGGGGCCCGCCTGGCGCTCGAGGCGGCTCACCCCGGGGCTTCCCAGCCCAGCGCGCTGGTACAGCGCGGTCATCTTCGCGTGCGACAGGTTCCGCGCCAGCGGGCGCGCCTCGATCTTCGTCTCTCCCATGATGTCCTCCCTCACCGGCGCGAACGTGCGCCGAGGACCGCCCGTCACCCGAAGGTGGCGAGCGCGCCCCGGCACCCGTCAGCGCGCGATGCCCCGCAGCAGGCCCAGGACAGCGCCAGCGCCGCCGCGCTCGCGAGCCACAGCCCGGCCGCGCCCCGCGCCGCGAACATCCGGCGCAGCAGCTCGTCGCGCACCATGGCCGGCGTCACGGCGCACCCCCGGCGAGGACCACCGCGCGTGATACCCTTCGACGCATGTCCGCCGCCGAGGACCTCCTGCGCCAAGCGCTCGCGCTGCCCGATGACGAGCGGCGCGCGCTCGCCGTCCGGCTCCTGGAGTCGGTCGACGACGTCGATCCCGAGCTCGGAGCGCTCGGGCGCCCCCCCGGGATCCTGTCGGAGGACGATCCCGGCTTCGATGAGGAGATGGATCGGCGCGCCGCACGGCCCGATCGGTCCGTGCCCGCGGCCGAGGCGTTCGCCGCGGCGCGCGCCCGCCTGGCGCGGTGACGCTCGCCGTCCGCTTCGACGACGTGGCCGCGGTGGAGCTCGCCGCCGTCGCGACCTGGTACGACCAGAAGCGGCCCGGCCACGGCTCCCGGTTCCTGCTCGAGGTCGAGAGATTGCTCGCGCTCTCCGCGGACCAGCCGTCGATGGGCCGCACCGCCCCACCGCCGCCCGGGGCGCGCCGCCTGCTGGTCCGCCGCTTCCCCGTTGCGCTGCGGTACGTCGTCGAGGGCGACGTCCTCCGGGTGCTCGTAGTCGAGCACCAGGCTGCTGCGTCCTGACGTCACGACGCGCGCTCCATGGCGCCGGCGGCCAGCTCGAGCGCGTCCCAAGTCGACAGCCCGGCGACGCCGCGAGCCACCTCGAGCAGCGCCTCGGGAGCGTCGATCGAATCGGCAACGGAAAAGGCAACGCGACCAGGTGTCGCGCACTTAGACGCCGCGACCGCGTCGGAGTGCCGCGCGACTCCTACGGGAAACGCCGCGGCTTCCGCGTGAGCCGCTCCAGCGGCCAGAACTTCAAAACCAATGCGGGGCGGCTTCGTCGTCCTGGGCAGGTTCGATTCCTGTGCGCTTCCGCCAACGCCGCTCGCTGCGGCCTGCTCGCGCCTCAGGGCATCGCCCGGACGCGCGCCAGGGCTTCCCGGTACTCGTCGACGAGCGGGTGCGGGGGCAGCGCCAGCACCTTCTCCTCGAACAGCGCGAACAGCGCGAGCTGCACGTCGCGCCCGCGCTTGAAGAGCGGCCACGGGTCACCGTGCTCGGCGCGGCACACGGCGATCGACTCGAAGTTGTCGATCTTGTCGGCGAGACCGATCGCCTGCGCGTCCCAGCCCTTCCAGGGAAAGGCCTCGACGTAGCGGCGCTTCCGCTCCTCCCACGGGAGCGCCTTGTCGGTCTCGGTGCACTGGAGCACCAGCGTCGCCACGCGCTCGCCGAACATGTCGCGCACGTTCTCGAAGGTGACGCCGCAGTCCTCGATGACGTCGTGGAGGGCACCGGCGGCGACCACCTCCTCGTCGAGCCCGTGGCGGCCCAGCGTCACCGCGACGCCGGCGCAGTGGCTCAGGTAGGGCACCTCGACCGCCGGGTACTTGCGGTTCTGCGCGCGGTGCCACACCGCGGCGCGGTCGAGCGCGCGCTTGAGGAGGAGACCCATCTGGGGCGCACCTTAGCAGCGCCGCCGCCGGTGGGCTCAGGCGTCGCCGGACTCGGGCTTCGAGCCGATCCCGTGGCGGCGGAGGTACGCGCGCACGTGGGCGCGCTCCATCCCCGCGCGACGCGCCATCTCCGAGACGTTGCCCTTCGACTCGTCGGCGAGCTGCGCGAAGTAGTCGCGCTCGAAGCGCGCCAGCACGTCGCGCTTGGCCTCCTGGAACTGGCGGCCCTTGAAGGAGACGTTGCCGCTCCCTCCCCCGCCGCCGATGCGCCCGCCCTCGATCATCGGGCCCTCGTTCATCGCGCCCAGGTGGGCGGCGACGTCGAGCTCCTCGCTGGGGCCGGCCAGCGCGTGGGCCACCGCGACCGCATTGCGCAGCTCGCGCACGTTGCCCGGCCAGTCGTGGCGCATGAGGCGCTCGAGGGTCATGGTGGTGACCCTCTCGTACGCCGCCTCCTCCCCCAGATCCTTCAGCATCTTGCGGACGAGGATGGGGATGTCCTCGGCGCGCTGGCGGAGCGCCATCATCTCCACCTTCACCTGCGCGATGCGGAAGTAGAGATCGCTCCGGAAGACGCCGGCGTTCACCATGCGCACGAGATCGCGCCGCGTCGCGGCGAGAACGCGCACGTCGACGTCGCGGTAGGCGTTGCTGCCGACCGCCTTGATGCGCCGCTCGGCGAGGGCGCGCAGAAGCTTCGGCTGCACCTCGAGCGGCAGCTCGCCCAGCTCGTCGAGGAAGATGGTGCCGCCCTCCGCCTCCTGGAAGGGCGAGAGGCGCTTGTCGACGGCGCCGGTGAAGGCGCCACGCTCGTGGCCGAACAGAGTCGCCTCGGCGAGCGTCGGCGGGATGGAGCCGCAGTCGACGACGACGAACGGCTTCTTCTTGCGGGAGCTCGCCTCGTGAATCGCCTGCGCCACGAGCTCCTTGCCGGTGCCGGTCTCCCCGGTGATGAGGACGGTCAGCTCGGTCGGCGCCACGCGCGAGAGGCGATCGAAGATCGCTCGCATCACCGCGCTGTGGCCGACCAGCGGGCCGAAGCTGGGGATGGCGGGGATGTCCACCTTCTCCGGCCGCGCCGGCTCGAAGTGGACCTCGGTGTCGCCGATCTTCAGCCGGGTCTCGACGAACAGGTAGATGTCGCCGACGCGCACGCCCGCGACGAAGGTGCCGTTGCGGCTCCCGAGGTCGCGCACGCGCACGCCGTGCGGCGAGGCGACGAACTCGGCGTGCACCGCGCTCACCTTGCTGTCCTCGACGACGACCTGACAGGCGGCGTTGCGGCCGACGATGATCGGATCCTGCCCGACCTCGTGCCACTCGGTCTGCTTGCCGATGCGGATGCGCCCACCGCGCACCTCGACCTTCATCTTCGTTCCGACCGTGGCGTCGAGCAAGCTACCGACCTCCTGAGGTTCGTCCGGTGCGGCGCCGACCCGAGGGGTCGGAGTCACGTCCATCGGTCGTCGACTGCGGGTTCCGCGGCGGCGTGCCTGGCTGATCCTGCTGCGGATGGCCCTGCTGCGGGTGGCCCTGCTGGGGGTAGCCATGCTGGGGGTAGCCCTGCTGGGGGTAGCCCTGCTGGGGGTGGCCCTGCTGGGGGTGGCCCTGCTGGGGGTAGCCCTGCTGGGGGTAGCCCTGCTGGGGGTAGCCCTGCTGCGGTCGACCCGGCGGCCCTTGCGGGGGCTGGGACGGCTGCTGCGGGCGCGGCGCAGGGATGCGCGGCGCCGCCGGGATCTTCGGCGGGTTTGGCAGGTTGCGCTGCCCACCCTGCGCGCCTGACCGCCCGGCGGGCTGCGCGCTGGGCGCCTGATGCTGCGGCGCCGAAGGGGCTGGGGGCCGCGGCGGGGGGGGATGCTGCGGGGGGGGGGGATGCTGCGCGTGGTGCGCAGGCGGCGCGTTGCTCGGCGGACCGAACTGCGGGCGCGGCGGTGGCCGCGGCGCCTCGGACCGGCGCGCCGGCGGCTCCGCGGCAGCGGCAGGGATTCCATCATCGCGACCGGAGAACGTGCCGTCGACCGTCATCGTCGGCGGGTTGTCGACCTCGGTCGCGTCGTCGTGGATCACGTGCTGGATGCTGTGATCGGTCGACGTCCTCGGAGCGGGGATGTGCCGGGTCAGGTGGTTGGGCTGGATCGAGCGCCAGGCCTCGAGCGCCTCGAGCGCCCCGGAGAAGCGGTTCTCCCGCACGCGCGCCAGCGCTCGCTCGAGGAACCGCTCCACCCCCGCCGGCCACTTCTCGCCGGTCGCCTCCTCCAGGCTGGGCGGGTTGCGATCGAGCTTGAGCGAGACCAGCACCGCGGCGGTCGTCCCCTCGAAGGGCAGGCGGCCGGACAGGGACCGGAAGGCGACGGCGCCGACGGCGTAGATGTCGGCACGCTCGTCGGCGCGCGCCGCGCCACGGACCTGCTCTGGCGCCATGTACGCGAAGGAGCCGAGCGTCGCGTCGAATGCGGTCAGGGTCGGCTCCTCCTTCTTCTTGTTGCCGGAGATCTTCGAGATGCCGAAATCGAGGATCTTGGCGCGCTCCTGGCGCTCGCCATCGTCGACCTGCTCCAGGAAGATGTTGCCCGGCTTGAGGTCGCGGTGGATGACGCCGGCCGCGTGCGCTGCGGCCAGGCCCTGAAGCACGTCGTCGAGGATCGGCCCGACCTCGCTGAGCGGGAGGTACTGCTCGCGCTTCAGCCGATCCGCGAGCGACTCACCGGTCAGGTGCTCGAAGACGAGGAGGTGCGCTCCCTCCTTCGCCGTCGCCACGTCAAGCAGCTGACAGACGTAGGGGCTCTGGATGCTGGCGGCGATCTTCGCCTCGCGCTCGAAGCGGCGGACGAGATCGGGCTTCATGGCCGCGCGGGCGAGCAAGACCTTGATCGCCACATCGCGGCCATGCCGCTCATCGACTGCCGCCCACACTTCACCCATGCCTCCGCGGCCGAGCAAGCGGGTGACGCGGTAGCCCGCGAGATCGTCGCCGGGGTGGATCGCCACGAAACCTGGATCGGGACGGTACCTGGAGGGACGTGCGAAAGGGAAGAGCCAAGACAGTGCCAAGACGGCGAAAGAGTTTCGTGTAGCCTCCGGCGCACATGCCGCGCACGCAAGAAGACGTGGAGAACTACCTCCTCGCGCTCGGGCGGACCTACGAGTCCTCGAAGGGGACTCTGGTCCTCTACGCCGGGGAGGGATCGACCCCCATCGCCGTGCGAGTGCAGCCGCCCATCGTCGAGGTGCAGATGTCCATCGGCGCCCCGCCGGCCGACGAGGGCCGTCAGCTGAAGCTCTTCCGGCGCCTGCTGGAGCTGAACGCGACGGACCTCGCGCACTCGGCGTACGCGCTCGAGAACGGTGAGATCATGCTCACCGCGTCGCTAGAGCTGGAAAACCTCGACAAGAACGAGCTCGAGGCGGTCCTCGCCGACATCGACATGGCCCTGCTCCGCCACATCGCCCCGCTCCGCGAGCTGGCCGGCTGACCTCGCCCCTCTAGCCCTTCTAGCTGGCTTCGTCGCGGGAGCTTCCGCTCCTCGCGCCCGCCGGCTCGGTAGACCTCCGGAGACCGCTCGATGGGAATCTTCGCTCGCCTCGCGACCCTCATCAAATCGAACCTGAACGACCTGATCAGCCGCTCCGAAGACCCGGAGAAGATGCTGAACCAGGTGGTTCTGGACATGCAGAACCAGCTGATCGAGGCGAAGAAGCAGGTCGCTGTCTCGATCGCCGACGAGAAGCGCCTCGCCAAGCAGGCCGAGCAGGAGGCGGCGAACGCCGCCGAGTGGGAGCGGCGGGCGATGCTCGCCATCAAGGCGGGCGACGACAACCTCGCGAAGGAGGCGCTCCAGAGGAAGAAGGAGCACGACACCCTCGCCACGACGCTCAAGGATCAGTGGAGCAAGCAGAAGCACGCCGTCGAGTCGCTGAAGTCGGCGCTCCGGATGCTCAACGCGAAGATCGAGGAGGCGAAGCGCAAGAAGAACGTCCTCATCGCGCGGAAGAAGCGCGCCGAGGCGCAGAAGGCCATCCAGGAGACGATGGCCGGTCTCAACAACGCCTCTGCGTTCGAGACCTTCGACCGCATGGCCAACCAGATCGACAAGATCGAGGCCGAGGCCGAAGCACAGACCGAGCTCGCCAACGAGTACTCCGGCGACCAGCTGGCCCACCAGTTCGCGAAGCTGGAGACCACAGCCGGCGCCGAGGACGACCTGGTCGCCCTCAAGCGCAAGATGGGGCTCGCCCCCGAGCCGCCGGCCCCCACGCCGGAGCCGAAACAGGTGCGCGTCGATGCACCCGGCGGCGGCCCCGAGCCCGAGATCTCCAAGGAGGAGCAGGACGAGCTGGCGGCCGCGCTGGCCGAGCTCGAGGCGGACGAGCAGCGTGAGCAGGCGCGTATGAAGCGCTGAGCCCTGGGCGCGGCTGAATCGCCGCGCCCCGGTCGTCGTCGAAGGGTGCCGATGTCGCGATCGAGGAAGCTTACCCGGGGCGTGGCCGCCGGAGCTCTGGCCGCCGCCGCGCTTGGCGCCGCGCTGGCGCCGCCCGCGACCGCGCAGTCGGCGGCGTCGTCGATCAAGCTCGACCTCATCGCTCGACCGCCCGTCGTCGACGGCATCCCCGGGGAATGGCCGCGGCCGCTGTCGCCGCTCAAGGTGGTGCAGGGCGCGGGTGGCGGTGATCTCGGCGCCAGGGGTGCCGTCGCGTACGACGCCAAGCAGGTCTACTTGGCGGTCGACGTCACCGACGAGAAGCTGGTGGCCGACGGAGACCGGGTCGACCTGGTGATCGGCTTCTCCGGCGGCGCCACCAACAGCGTGTCCATCTTCCCCGGCGCGCCGGGCAAGCCGGCCAAGGCGACCGCCGGCGGCAAGCCGATCGCCGGCGCCAAGGTGGTGGAGGCGCCGCGCAAGGGCGGGTGGACGCTGGAGGCCCAGCTCCCCTGGTCGGCGTTCGAGGCCGCTCGGCTGGTGCGGGTCGGCCTGCGCGGCGCGCTGGTCGTGCACGACGCAGACGCCTCGACCCGCGTCGAGGGCACCGCCAGCAACGCCACCGGCACCTCGTGGGACAAGCTGCCCTCGCTGCCCACGACGCCGGAGCAGGACCTCAACGAGGCGCTGGTGATCCCGAAGCGCCTGGGCGCACCCTCCGTGAACCTCATGGCCAACGTCACCGGGGACCCGTCGAAGGAGCGCGTGCTCGCCTACGGCAGCTACCTCGTGGTGCTCGGGCCGACCTATCGCGGAGGTAAGGAGTTCTTCTGGAGTGACCAGGCCGTCCCCGGAAAGACGATGGTCATCACGTCGGTCGAGGCCAGGGACGTCGACGCCGACGGGCGCGACGATCTGGTGGTGATGAAGCGCTTCACCGAGGGCAAGCCGCCCCTCCAGCGCGAGGTGCTGCAGGTATTCACCTTCGGCAGCGGGGAGACGCCGAACCCGGTGTTCACCCACGAGATCGGCGTCGCCACCAACACCGGCGCGGCGCTCACCAACGACGTCCGCTTCGGGGTGGAGAAGGGAAGGACAACCATCTCCATCACCCCAGGCACGCCCAGGGGGCTCGACGAGAGCTCGTGGAAGGAGCCGGCCGATCGCCCTTGGGAGCCGATGCTGACTCCTTGGGGCTTCATCGAGTCGCAGACCTTCGCCTGGAAGGGCTCGTCCTTCGAGAAGACGGACGAGAAGCGCAAGGCCGGCGCGGCGCCACCCGGAGCAGGGCCGCGATCGCCCTCCGCCGCCACGCCCGCCGCGCGGCCGCCCATGCCGTCGCCGCCCGCGCCCGGCGCCGACCTGCCCAGGGTTTACGACCTCTACCGCAAGGAGCGCGGCGTCTCCGGGCCGGCGAAGTTCGATCTCGCGGCGGACGTCGCGGGCGACGCCCGCGGCGAGCGCGTCCTCCTCCACGACAGGGACCTGGTGGTCTTCGGCGCCGGCTACAAATCGGGCAAGGGCTACTCCTACTCGACGCTCCCCTTCCCCTCGGGGGACGCGGTGAAGACGGTCCTCACCCGCGACGCCACCGGCGACGGCAAGCACGAGCTGGTCGTGCGCGGCGTGCTCAAGGCGCGCGCCACCGGCGACTCCGGCGGCGGCGAGGTCGAGCGCACCATCGAGCTCACCTACCAGGTGGGGCCCGACGCGATCACGCGGGTTTTCGGCGCAGAGGTCGCCCGCACCATGGGCTCGAGCTCGGTGTCCGGGTCGATCGGTTACGCGGTCGAGACGGGCAAGGGGAAGATCGTCCTCGGCACCGGCAAGGCCACCGGCTGGACGCAGTCGACGTATCCCTTCACGCAGGACGCGGGGCCGACCGGCGGCATCGAGCCGCTCCTCCTCCCCTGGGGCGGCCAGAAGCCGGTGACCTACACGTGGACCGGCTCCGCCTTCGCGCGCTGATCACTGCCGCGGCGGTGCTCGCTGGCGTGGCCACCGCCACGCCGTCATGGGCTCAGCCGGCCTCCCGTCCCTCGTCCGCGAGGGAGCCTTCGACGGCGGAGCTCGCGCAAGCGCGGGCGCTGTTCGCGCAGGCGCAGTCGGCGGCTGCGGCCGGACGATGGCTGGAGGCGATCGAGCGCTTCGAGAAGGTGCTGGCCATCAAGGAGACGCCGGGCGTCGTGTTCCACCTTGCCGCCGCGCTGGAGGGTGCGGGCCGGCTCACCCGAGGGCTGGAGACGTTCGAGCGTGCCCGTGACCTCGCGCAGCAGGTTGACGCCGCCGACGTCCTCGCCCTGACGGGGGATCGCATCGCGTCGCTGGGGCAGCGGGTGCCGCGGCTTGTGGTGCGCGTGCCCAGACCGGCAGAGAGCAGCGACGTCCAGCTCGACGGCGCTCCGCTCTCCGCGGCGCGGTGGGGCGAAGCGGTGCGGGTCGATCCCGGTCCGCACCGGGTCGAGGCCACTGTCGCCGGCGCGCCCTTCGTTCGCGGGCTGGAGCTGAGAGAGGGCTCGTGGCTGACCGTGATCGTGGGCGACGCAGGGACGCCGGTGGAGTCGATTCCCACGCCAGCGGGCCCACGTGTCGTCCCGCCTTCTCGGGCGCTCCCCGCGACCGGCTTCGCCGCGGAGGACGCGCCGGTCGACGCGGGCGGCGGCGGCGTGGCCGTCGGACCCATCGCCCTCGGCGCCGGCGCCGTCGCCCTCGGCGTGGGCGGGCTGATCGCATTCCTCGTGGCGGGGGGAGAGAACGACGCAGCGGCGGAGGCCTGCAGCACCGCCGCCGGGTGCGATCCCGGCGCCCGGGACACGGTGCGAACGCTGGACGGCCTGGCGCTCGGCCTGTGGATCGGGGCCGGCGCGGCGGTGGGCGGCGCCGCCCTCTGGTGGGTGCTCGACGACGCCGACGGATCGGCGTCAGTCGCCGCGCGCGTCCATCCGCGCGGTGCCGACCTTGTCGCCCGATTTTGATGGACTGTGGGCGCTGCTGCGTAACGCGGTGCGCGGCCCAGGCGCGTACGTCCTGACGCGGCGCGCAGCGACGAACCGTCGAAACCGCGACGGTTCCGACGAACTTTGGACGGCCTGTGGCTGTGGACAATCGGGTTAGCAACCGCAACTGCCCGTAGTTATGTTCAATTGTCGTTTTGCCTCGACGGTGGCCCAAGATTCGCTTATCCGTCGGCTGTCCTCGGCCCCGGAGGCTCATGCGCACGTTCGTCGACGTCGTCCGAGAGAACGCACAGCACGCGGATCGCGCGGTCACCTTCGTCCGTACATCGGGTGAGGAGCGCCGCGTCACGTTCACGGAGCTGTGGGAGGAGGGAAAGCGCCGTGGGCGTGCCCTGCTCGCGCTGGGCGTGAAGAAGGGCGATCGCGTCGCCCTCATCCTCCCCGAGCCGGACGAGTTCGTCCTCACCTTCATCGGCGCGCTGACCGCGGGCATCGTCGCCGTCCCCATGTACCCGCCGCAGACGCTGGCGAAGCTCGAGGCTTACGGGGACACCGTGCGGCACGTGCTCGCGGCCAGCGGCGCGAGCCTCCTCGTCGCCAGCGAGAGCCTCCGCGGCATGATCGAGGAGAACCTCGCCGGCGTGACCAGCGCGCGCGTGGTGGTCGAGGCCGACGTCCGCGGTGACGCTACGCAGACGGTCGAGGCGCCAGAGCCGCCCACGCTCGACGACCTGGCATTCCTCCAGTTCACTTCCGGCAGCACCTCGCGCCCCAAGGGCGTCATGGTGACCCACGCCAACCTGAGCGCGAACGCACACGCGATCATGGTCGACGGCCTGAAGTCGACCCCCGAGGACCGCGGCGTCAGCTGGTTGCCGCTGTACCACGACATGGGGCTCATCGGCTTCGTGATCGCGCCGCTTTACACGCTGGTGCAGGTCATGTTCTTGCCGACGATGTCCTTCATCCGTCGGCCTTCGACCTGGCTCGACGCCATCCACCGCTTCCGCGGCACCATCACCTTCGCCCCCAACTTCGCCTTTGCGCTCGCCACCCGCGCGGTGACCGACGCCCAGGCCAAGGAGTGGGACCTGTCGTGCCTCCGCATCCTGGGCTGCGGCGCCGAGCCCATCCAGGCCGACGTGATGCGTGGCTTCCTCGACCGCTTCGCCGGAAACGGCCTCAAGCCCGAGGCTGCCCTGCCCTGCTACGGCATGGCCGAGGCGACGCTCGCCATCACCTTCGCCCCGCACGACGAGAGGCCGCGAACAGAGCGCGTCGACGTCCACGCCATGCGCGCCGGTCGCGCCGCCCTCGCCCCCGGCGCCGACGGCGCCGCCGGCGAGGGCTCGATGGAGCTCGTCTCCTGCGGCAAGCCGTTCCCCGGCCACGAGGTGATCGTCGCCGGCCCCGACGGCCGCCCTCTCGCGGAGCGGCGCGTGGGTGAGGTGTGGCTGCGCGGTCCGAGCGTCGCGCGGGGCTACTTCGGCAACGAAGAAGCTACGGCCGAGTCGTTCGGCGGCGGCTGGCTGCGCACAGGCGATCTCGGCTACTTCGCCGGCGGCGAGCTGTTCATCTGTGGTCGGGCCAAGGATCTCGTGATCCTCAACGGCAAGAACTACTACCCGCAGGACATCGAGCGCGTCGTCTCTCGCTGCAGCGCGGTGCGCGACGGGCAGTGCGTCGCCTTCTCCCGGCTGGACGAGACCGGTGGCGAGCACGCCGTCATCGTGGCGGAGGCCAAGCTGGGCCCGCGTGCCGGCACGGTGGCGAGCGTCATCTCCGAGATCATCTCCATGGTCCGCGCCGAGATCGGGATCGTCGTCGCCGAGGTCCACCTGATCCGCCGCGGCACGCTGCCCAAGACCTCGAGCGGCAAGGTGCGCCGTCGCGAGGCCAAGCGCCGGCTGGAGGAGAACGAGCTGGAGCTGATGGCCGGCGACGCGATCGAGCCGCAGAGCGTGCCGCCCCCGCCGACCGAGCGTCCCAGCGAGCCGCCGATGTCCGGCGTCCACGTCCACGCCGCCCCCCAGCGGGGCAGCACCCCCACGCCCGGCCCCGCCGGTGCGTTGGCGCGCGAGGCCTGATCGCCAACCTTCTCGTGATCTTCAGGCCTGGGCGCTGCTCCCTCCGGGGGGGCGCGCCCTTCGGCTTTTCGTCAGGTGTTCGAGTAGCGAAGCCCCACCGGGGGAGGAGCAGCGATGGGTTCCAGCCAGAAGGACGTCGAGGTCAGCTACGACGTCTCCAACGAGTTCTTCCGCCTCTGGCTCGACGAGCGGATGAACTACACGAGCGCCGTCTACGAGAGCTGGGACCAGCCGCTCGAGGCCGCGCAGCTCAACAAGCTCCACATCCTCTCCGACTTCGCCAAGGTCACGCCGGAGAAGCGCATCCTCGACATCGGCTGCGGCTGGGGAGCCTGCGTCGAGTACCTGGCGACCACCCGCAACGTGAAGGAGGCAGTGGGCATCACCCTCTCCCGCGCGATGGCGGAGGAGGTCAACGCCCGCAACATCCCCCGCGTGAAGTGCGTCGCTGATGACTTCCGCACCTTCAAGCCGGAGGCGAAGTTCGACGGACTCATCTCCATCTGCATGATGGATCACCTGTGCTCGCCGCAGGAGGCGCGCGAGGGCAAGGCGATCGACATCTACCGGAAGTACTTCAAGCAGTGCTGGGAGATCACGACGCCCGGCTCCTGGTTCGGCCTGCAGACGATCCTCCGGAACCGCGTCCCCCGCGACAAAAAGGACCTGGAGGACGTCTTCTTCGTCACCCACGAGATCTTCCCCGGCGGCCTGAACCCGCGGCTGGAGGACATCATCACCGCGGTGAACCCCTACTGGGAGGTGATGCAGGTCAACACCCGCCGCGAGCACTACGGCAAGACCACCGGCGAGTGGCTGCGCCGCCTGCGCCTCAACGAGGCGACCATCCGCTCCAAGTGGGGCGACAAGGTGTACGGCGACTACGACCGCTACCTGTCGACCTGCGTCACCTGCTTCGACAAGCACTACAGCTCGCTGGCCCAGTACGAGCTTCGTCGCATCGACTGACGGCTCGCTGTGCCCAGCCGCTGGGCCCCGCCCGCATCGATTGACGCCCGCGCGCGAAACGCTCAAGGACACCGACGTCATGGCTCAGGATCTCCTCGTTCTCTTCAAGGAAGCGGCCGCGCAGGTCGAGAAGAAGAAGTTCGACCACATCACGCGCGACTCGGTGGTCACCGAGCTGGGCGTCGATTCGCTGGCGCTGATGCAGATCGTCAGCGAGCTCGAGCAGAAGCTCGGCGTCATGATCCCGGACGAGGACCTCGTCGAGATCGTGACCGTGGGCGATCTCTGCAAGAAGGTCGAAGCGCGCCTCTAGGCGCGCTTCGACACCGGCGCGCCACCTGGCGGCGCGCCCGCGGCCGGGGATCTCCTCATGAGCGAGAAGCGCGTCGCGGTCACCGGCATGGGCGTGGTGAGCCCGCTCGGCAACGACGTGGAGACCTTCTGGGCGAACCTCCTCGCCGGGCGGTCGGGCGTCGGGTTCATCACCGACTTCCCCACCGAGAAGCTGCGCAGCGACGTCGCGGCGTCGGTGAAGGACTTCGATCCCCTCACCGTCATGTCCGCCAAGGAGGCGGAGCTGAACGGCAGGGTGACGCACTTCGCCCTGGGCGCCGCGGTGCAGGCGCTGGCCGCCGCCGGGCTCGATTTTCCGCGGGACCCTGACACGCAGTCCCGCTCGCTGGCTCGCCCGGAGGAGAGCCGCCCCCCGGTGCGCCTTGAGCGCATCGGGTGTCTGCTCTCCACCGGGCAGGGCGGCGTCGAGATCTTCGAGCAGCAGATCCTGAAGAGCGCCGAGCGCGGCCCGCGCGCCGTGTCGCCGTACTTCATCACAGGCGTCATGCTGAACGCCGTCAGCGCTCTGGTGTCGATGCGCTACGGCTTCATGGGGCCGAGCTTCAACATCGCGAGCGCCTGCACCACCGGCACCCATTCCATCGCCACCAGCGCGCTGTTGATCCTCGCCGGGGAGGCCGACGTGATGGTCGCCGGCGGGGCCGAGGCGGCGACGCGTCTCAACACCGTCGCAGGGTTCGGCAACGCACGCGCCCTCGCAAAATCAGTCGACGGTGACCCCACGCGGGCCAGCCGCCCCTTCGATCGCAAGCGCTCCGGCTTCGTCATGGGCGAGGGCGCCGGCGCGCTGGTGCTGGAGGAGGAGCAGCACGCGAAGAAGCGAGGCGTCCCCATCCTCGGGTACGTCTCCGGCTTCGGGATGACCAGCGATGGCGAGCACGTGACGCGGCCGCACCCCGAGGGGCTGGGCCTGGCGCTGGCGATGGAGCGGGCCCTCGCGCGCGCCGGCATCGGGCCGGGCGACATCGGGTACATCAACCCGCACGCCACGAGCACCACCCAGGGCGACATCGCCGAGGTGGCGGCGCTCCGCCGCGTGTTCGGCGATCGCCTCCCCAGCATCCCCATCTCCGCCACCAAATCGATGCTCGGTCACCTGCTGGGGGGCGCCGGCGCCGTCGAGGCGATCGCGACCCTGTGCACGCTGCGTGACGGCCGCGCCCACCCCTCGATCAACCTCGATGAGCCCGACGCGGGCTTCGATCTCGACTTCGTCCTCGAGGCGCGTGACGTGACCGCGCGCTGGGCGCTGAAGTGCTCCGCCGGGTTCGGCGGTCACAACTGCGCCCTGGTCCTCGAGCGCGCCTGAGGCGGTCGGTCGGTGGGCGCTGCGAGCGCCCACAGGGCCGGCCGCTCAGGGGCAGTCCTCGGGGCAGTTGTTCGGGTTCTCGGGCGGCGAGCTACACATGGCGTCGCCGCAGTCCAGCCCGCACGTCCCGCAGTCGACCGGGCAGCTGTTGCAGCTCTCGCCCTGGTTGGGTCGGCAGGTGAGATCGCCGCAGCCGATGCACGGGCCGCAGTCGAGGGCGCAGGTCGAGCAGTCCTCGGTCGCGGCGTCGCAGGTCTGGTCGCCACAGGCGGCGCACGACCCGCAGTCGACGGGGCAGCTCGAGCAGCTCTCGCCGGTGTCCGGGTCGCAGGCGAAGTCCCCGCACGGATCGCAGATCCCGCAGTCGATGGGGCAGTTGGTGCAGTCCTCGCCGTCGCCCGGCGTGCAGCTCAGATCGCCGCAGGTGTCGCACAGGCCGCAGTCGGCGGGGCAGCTGGTGCAGCTCTCTGCGGCGCCGTCATCACAGGTGGCGTCGCCGCACGCGTCGCACAGGCCGCAGTCGGCGATGCAGTTCGTGCAGTCCTCTCCCGCCGCGTCGTCGCACGTCAGGTCGCCGCAGGTGTCGCACAGGCCGCAGTCCTGCGCGCACGTCGCACAGTCCTCGCTGTCGTCGCACGTCGCGTCGCCACAGGCCGGCCCGCCACCGCCCGCGCCCCCGGTGCCGCTAGCGCCGCCGGTGCCGGTCTGGCCGCCGGTGCCGCTCGCGCCGCCAGTGCCG
>JBKJLX010000267.1:0-6795 GCA_046596645.1 Polyangiaceae bacterium | reverse complement strand
CCGCGCCGAGCGCGAGCACGCCGCCCCCTCGGCGAGCCCCAGCACCGCCGAGACCTGACAGACGGGGGCTCCGCCCCCGTCGACCCCCGCAAGGCTCAGCTGTCAGGAGGCGCCGTCCCCCCGCCGGGCGACCCCCCACTCAGTTCTTCCCGAAAAGATCATCAAAGGCTTTATCGAACTCGTCGCCGAGGGACTCGGCGTTGGAGGCGCGGGCGATCGACTGTTGCTTGGGGGCGGGCTGGAGGCGAGTGATGCGGTCTGCGACCGAGCCGCGCATGTCCTGGTAGCCGGGCTCGGTGCGGGCCACGCGCTCGAAGAAGTGCAGCGCCTGATCGGGGTTGCCGCGCAGCTCGTAGGCGTTGGCTACCTCATAGGTGAGGGCGAGCTCCTGCTCCGGCGTCTTCTGGAAGGCGTGCAGGCCGCCGATGAAGGCGTTGAGCGCCTCCTCGATGTTGCCCTGCTCGAGATGGATCAGGCCGATCACCGACAGGCAGACGCACTCGCGCGCTGGATCGCGGGCGGCGATCTGGAACTCGGTGATCGCGTCGTGGATGAGGCCCATCTCCTTGTAAGCGCCGCCGAGATCGTAGTGCGTCTGCGCGTCGCTCTCCGGCACCTGCGCGGCGACGCCCTGCTTGAACGCCTCGAAGACGGTCTCGACGCTGACCTGCTCGCCGGGCGGCGGAGCCGCGGGCTTCCTCTTCGAGGCCGCCGGCATCTCCAGCTCGTCCAGCGCGCCCAGGGAGGCCGCGATGTCGAAGCTGCGGTAGATGATCATGCCCGACGGCGGCGGTGAGGTGGCAGGGGCCTGGGTCGCGAGCTGCTGCAGCTCGCGCTGACGCTCGAGGAGGAGCGGGTGGTTGGGGCTCCGCGCGAGCTGCTCCGAGAGGAGGTTGCGCGCCTCGTCGAACATGCCGTGCTGGGCGAAGAAGTCGATCTCCTCCAGCGCGTCCTCGTCGATCGCGACGCGGCCGGAGGCGGCGACCGCCTGCGACGCCGACAGCGGCGGGGCATCGACCACCGCCCCGTTCGAGTCGTCGATGGGGAAGCTGGGGAGCGGGCCGAAGGGGTCGTCCAGCTCGACCAGCGGAGCGCCGGAGAGGTCGCGCGATCGGTCCAGGGCCTGCCCCAGGGGCGGCTGCGGCTGCGCCGGTGCGTGGACGCTCGGTGGCGCGAAGCTGGCGACCGGGATCGACGGGTGGGAGCCCGTATAGTGCCGCGACAGCGCCTGCTCGGCGCCGACCTCCTCCAGGTCGTAGGAGGGCAGCGGCGCGTCGGGGTCGTACGAGGAGGGATCGTCGAAGCCGATGCCGGCGTCGCCGTAGGCGTAATCCTGGGACGAGGTCGCACCGACCAGAGCGCCCTGGTCGGTCGGCGGCTCGTACTCCTGGGGCGACAGCGGGATCGCCTGCGGGTGCTGCGCATACGCCGGTCGCGCCGCTGCGTAGGGGTCGTAGGCGGAGGGGACCGCGAAGCTGGGCGGCGCGAAGAGGTCGTGCGCCGCGCGCGATGGCGCCTCGTACTCCGAGGGGTGGACGTCGGCCCCGTCGCCGCCATCGGGCAGCGCGTAGCCGAGCATTCTCAGCATCTCGAGCGCGGTGGGGTTCTGCGCGTCGAACAGCAGCACCTCGTCGAGCAGGCGCGCGGCGCCCTCGGGGTCGTCGGTGTTCGCGAGCCACCCGGCGAAGTGCAGCATCTCGACGACGGCGCTCTCCTGGTCGCCGCTCTCGATCAGCAGATCGGTGAGCTTCTCGCGCAGGGGCCGCGCCGCCGGGTTGCGCTCGATCACCGCGCGCAGCTCCTCGATGGCGCGATCATGCCGACCTTGCTGGCGGAGATGCTCGGCGCGGGCCAGCACGTCGTGCACCTCGCGCTCGGAATCGAACTGGCCGGGTGGGCGCGACGAGCGGAGCGGGATCGGCTCCTCGCTCTCCGGCATCCGCTGGTCGCCGTCGATCGAGACCGACTCGAGCTCCCCGCCCTCCAGGTCCTCCAGCTCGTCGAGGTCGACCTCCTCCGCGACGCTGATGGGGCCGACGCTGGGCGCCGCGCTGGCGGAGGGGAACTGGCTGCCGCCGGGGGCGATCGAGGGGGCGCCGCCGCGCTCGAGCACGCGCAGCTGCGCGGCGAGCTGCTTCACGCCGTCGTCGTGCGGGGCCCGCGCCGAGAGGACGTTCACAATCGCGGCGAGACGGTCCTTGTTGCCGTCCGACTTGGCGATGCGCCCCGCCTCCTTGTGGACCTCGACCGCCTTGGCCGGCTGGCCGAGGACGTCGAAGGCGCGCGCGAGGAGCTCCAGCGTGTCGAGGTCCCGCGGGTCCTCCTTCACGCAGATCTGCAGCTTCTGGAGCGCAGCCATGGCGTCGTTCGCGGTCTGGCGGGAGAGGTAGATCTCGGCGGCCAGGCGGGCGAAGCGAGGAGTCGGCTGCTGGAGGAGGAGGCGCTCGAAGACGCGCAGCGCGTCGTCGTGGCGGCCCATGCGCAGGAGGATCTCGCCGGCGGTGCCGAAGGAGTCGGCGGCGCGGTCCAGCTCCTTGACCCGCACGAAGGCCTCGGCGAGGCGCAGGTGCGGCAGCGGGTTCTCGGGGTCGAGCGCGACCACCTTGCGGAAGACGTCGATGGCGTCTCGATCGCGACCCAGCCGCTGCAGCCGCGTCGCCATCTCGTCGAAGGCGGCTAGCGCGTCGCTGGTCAGCCCGAGCTGGGAGTAGAGCTCTGCGAGCTGCGGGACGATGTACCCGAAGCGGTCCTCCAGGTGAGGGACATGCTTCTGGATGATCTCGCGGACGTTCTTGTAGACGGCGATCGCCTTGAGCGCGAAGCCGGCCTGGGCGTACTGCTGACCCACGCGCTCGTAGACCGCGATCGCCTCGGCGAACTGCTGCGTCTTGAGGTGCAGGTCGCCGATACGGAGCAGCGTTCGCGCGTCGCTCGGATCATGGGCGACGAGCTTCTGGTACTCGACGATCGCCTTGTCGAAGCGCCCCTTGGCGACGAGCTTCTGGGCCGCCTCGAGGATCTTGTCGCGATCGAACGCCACCGGCTGCTCCCGACCTCCACCCCACCGCGCGCGCAGACGCGTGCCAGGGCACCTGAAGGTATCAGATCTCGCGGGCATGGCCCACAAGTCGACCGGCGTCCTCTCCGCGATGGGCGGCACCTGCGAAAGCGGCCGGCCCGGGCTAGAGTCCAGCTCGATGACCGCGACCCTGAAGAGCCGGAGCGCCTCCTACCAGGCTCCCTTCGCCCCGGGCGGCAGCCTGCCCGTCGACCCCGCCACCTGCGAGCGCCTGCTGGACGTCGCGCTGTCCCGCGGGGGCGACTACGCCGACCTGTTCTTCGAGTACCGAGCGGGTGGGGGCCTATCCTACGACGAGGGCATCCTGAAGGCCGCCTCGCGCGGGGTGTCGATGGGTCTGGGGGTCCGGGTCCAGCAGGGGGACGCCACCGGCTTCGCCTACGTGGAGGACCTCACCTTCGAGGCGATGAAGCGCGCAGCGGAGACGGCCGCCCAGATCGCCAAGGGAGGCGGCGGCGCCGCCCGCGCCCCGCTCACCCGCCGCGAGGTGTCGTCCCGCTACGAGCTCGACGGGCCGACCATCGACCGCCCGGGCGCGGAAAAGCGGGAGATCCTCGAGCGCGCCGCCGCCGCCGCCCTGGGGGCGGACTCGAGGATTGCCCGCGCCGAGGCCAGCTTCGCGGAGGAGGTGCGCGAGGTGCTGATCGCCACCAGCGACGGCGTCTTCGCCTTCGACGTCCAGCCCCTCTTCCGGATCGGGGTCCGCGCGGTGGCGGAGGCCGGCGACAAGCGGCAGGACGGCTCGAGCGGAGGTGGCGGCCGGCAGACCCTGGGGTACTTCGAGGGGAAATCACCGGAGTGGCACGGGGCGGAGGCGGCACGACAGGCCATCGCCATGCTCGACGCGCGCGAGGCTCCGGCGGGGGAGATGGAGGTCGTGCTGGCCGCGGGTGACAGCGGCATCCTCCTGCACGAGGCGGTGGGTCACGGGCTGGAGGCGGACTTCAACCGCAAGGGGACAAGCAACTACGCCGGGCAGCTCGGCCAGCCGGTCGCGAGCGAGCTGTGCACGGTGGTCGACGACGCGACCGTCCTCCAGTCGCGGGGAACTGTGAACGTCGATGACGAGGGCAACGAGCCCTCGCGCGCGGTGCTGATCGAGAAGGGCAAGCTCGTGGGCTACATGCACGATCGCCACAGCGCGCGGCACTACAAGATCCAGCCGACCGGCAACGGGCGACGGGAGAGCTTCGCTGCTGTGCCGATGCCGCGGATGACGAACACGGTCCTCCTGGCGGGGGAGAGCGACCCGGCGGACATCGTGAAGAGCGTCAAGCGCGGCGTGTACGCGAAGAAGTTCGGCGGCGGCCAGGTCGACATCTCCAACGGAGACTTCGTGTTCAGCCTGACCGAGGGCTACCTGATCGAGGACGGGAAGATCACCGCGCCGCTCAAGGGCGTGAACCTCATCGGCAACGGCCCCGACGTGCTCCGCCACGTCTCGATGCTCGGCCACGACGTCGAGCTCTCGGACGGGATCTGGACCTGCGGCAAGAACGGCCAGTCGGTGCCGGTCGGCGTCGGCTGCCCCACCATCAAGATCGACAAGATCACGGTCGGCGGCACCAAGATGTGACCCGGTGCGCGGGTGCGCCGCCGCGGCTTGCCGAGGCGCCACTTCGCGGCTAATCCACGCCGAGCATGGCCTCCAGGCGCCGATTCGTCGCAGTGGTCGGGCACGGGCCTGACCTCGGTCGAGAGGAGGGCGCGGCGCGCACCCTGCGCCAGCTGGGCGCCGAGGTGAGGTCGATCGAACTGTGGGACGAGCCGTCGCAGCTGTTCCGCGACGCCAGCGGCGCGCTCCCCCCGCCGGGGGAAGAAGCGGAGGCGCGCGCGATCGTCGTCGAGGCGGGCGCGCGGCCCGACCTCGCGGTGGCGGTGCTGCGCGGGCTGCGCCGTGAGGGCCGGCTGGAGCGGGTGGGCGCGGTGGTGGCGCTCGCGCACGATCAGGTCGCCCGGCTCGACCCCGCCGGCGGCTTCGACGACTTCGTCCTCTGCCCGTTCGTTCCCGCCGAGCTCTATGCGCGCATCCGCCTGCTGGAGTGGCGGCGCAGCGAGTTCTCCACCGAGGAGCGGACCAAGGTCGGCGACCTGGTGATCGATCGCGGTGCCCACGAGGTGTCGTGCGGCGGCGCGGTGGTGGCGCTCACCGCGCGCGAGTTCGCGCTCCTCGGCTACCTCGCCGAGCGGCGCGGCAAGGTCGTCTCCCGGGACGAGCTGCTGCGCAAGGTGTGGGGCGGCAGCTACGACGGCGCCGCGCTCGACCTGAGGACGTACCGCGGCGCCGGCTACAAGCTGGCGGCGCCGGCGGAGCCGGTCGACGACGAGGCGCCCTCGTGCCGCGGCCAGCGGCGCGCCGCCGCCGCGGACCGCAAGGGCCGGGCGCTGCTCGCGTGACGGGGGCTGCGTGAGCGGGGAGGCGCGCACCCTGATCGCCGTGTCGATCGGCTGCCCGGCCGGGGTCGGCCCCGAGGTGGCGGTGGTGGCCGCGGCGGCGACGAAGAAGCGCACGCGCTGCCTCCTCGTCGGCGACGAGGCGGTGGTGCGCCGCGCGATGTGGCTGCGGGGCATCCAGCGAAAGCGCCTGGTGCGCGTGCGCGACGCGCGCGATGCACACGATCTCGACGCCGGATCGATCGCGGTGTGGGAGGGATCCACCGCGCTGCCGGAGGTGACGCCCTTCGGGCAGCCCGATCGGGCGGCAGGCGCGGCGCAGCTGGCCTGGATCGATCAAGCCACGGATCTGGTATCCCGCGGGGTCGCCGACGCCCTCGCCACCGGTCCGGTCTCCAAGGCGGCCATTGCCGCGAGCGGCGCGCCGGGCGCCGAGCGCTTCCGCGGGCACACCGAGCACCTCGCCGAGCGCCTGGGCGCCCGCGAGGTGGTCATGGCCTTCTGGTCGGAGGCGCTGGTGGTCGCCCTGGTGACTACGCACCTGCCCCTCGCGTCGGTGTCGCGCGCCGTCGACGAGGCGGGCGTGGCGCGGGCGACCTACTGGCTCGCCCGGCTGCTGCGCGATCTGAAGGAGCGAGCTCCCCGGTTGGTCGTGGCCGCGCTCAACCCTCACGCGGGCGAGGGCGGGCTGCTGGGAAGCGAGGAGGCGACCGTCATCGGCCCCGGCGTGGTCGCGGCGCGCGCGAGACTCGCGGCCGAGGGCATCGACGCCGTGATCGAGGGTCCGCTCGGCGCCGAGAGCGCGCTGCGCCTCGCCGTGCGCCGCACCGGCGCGCGACGCCCGAAGTTCGACGGCGTGGTGGCGATGTACCACGACCAGGCGACCATCCCGACCAAGCTCCTCGGCTTCGGGGACGCGGTGAACGTCTCGCTCGGCCTGCCGCTGGTGCGGACCAGCGTCGATCATGGCACCGGCTACGACCTAGCGGGCACGGGCCACGCCGACGCCTCGGGAATGCGCGCGGCTATCGGCCTTGGGGCGAAGCTGGCGCGCGTCCGCCGCGGTTAGCCTTCGACCGACGCCTTCGGCGCGTGCCGGCGGGCGGCGCCACGGCGCGGCCGGGCACGAACGTGCAGACGGGAGCGGCCTTGCCCTTCACCGGCAGCGTCTGCGCGGGGGTGAAGGTGAAGCCGTCGTCAAGCGCGCCTCGCGTGCAGTCCGAGATCAGCATGGCGACGCCGATCTCCTTGGTCAGCCCCTCGATGCGCGAGGCCAGGTTCACCGCGTCGCCGATGACCGTGTACTCGCGGCGCACCGCGGA
>JBKJLX010000200.1:0-4056 GCA_046596645.1 Polyangiaceae bacterium | reverse complement strand
GGTCGAGCACGGCGACGAGCGCCAGCTCGCCGATGAAGCCACCGGTGGGATCGCACGCGAGGAGCTGCGCGTCCGACGCGTCGCTCCCGGCGAGCACGCGCGCCGCGGCGCAGCGGACGTGGCCCAGGCGTCGCGCTCGCGGCGGCGCAAGGTCGGGCGCCGCCGCGAGGCTCGCCAGCGCGACCAGCACCTCGCGAGCGGAGCCCGGCGCCGTCAGCGAGCCGACCGCCAGTGGCAGGATCGATCCTGCGGGATCGATCACCGAGACGCCATCGGCGGTCGCGCCCCGTGCGAGGAAGGCCACCGTCGCCTCGAGCTCCGTGGCAGCGGCGCGACCGATCCGCCCGAGGCCGCGCACCGCCTCCGCGCGCTCGCTGGGCGTGAAGCCGCCGGCATCCTCCACCACGCGGCGCAGCGGCGCCACGGCGGGCTCTCCAGCGCGCGCCAGGGCCTTGATGACGTGGAGGCGCAGCGGCCCGGCCTCGCCGAGCCGGCCCTCCGCGACCTCGCCCAGGCGCTTGCGCACGCTGGGCGGCACCGACTCCAGCCTCCCGATCGGGACCAGCGCCTCGGCGGCTGGCTTCTCGGCCACCGTGCCCTGCGCCGCCTGCAGCAGTGAGGCGAGCGTCTCCTCCCGCAGGCGCTTCTGGGCCGACGCGAGATCGGCGAGCCCCAGGGCGGCCGCGCGTCCGCGCGCCCCCGGCGCCGCGAGCCAGGCCGCCAGCGTCGGCTCGCTCGACGTCGCCGCGCACTTGCCGACCGCCCTCGCGATGGCCGAGAACGGCCGCGGGTCCTCGGAGGCGGCTCCTTCCAGCGCGACGGCGCGCGCCGCGAGCGCCGACACCACCTCGTCCCGCGCGGTCTCGCAGCTGAACGAGAGCCCGTAGGCCGCCCAGGTGACCACGTCAGGGCTCTCGTCGTCGAGGGCGCGGCGCAGGCCATGCCGCGCGTCGTCGCCGCCGATCCGCGCCAGCGCGCGCGCCGCGGCAACGCGGACCTCGACCGCGCGATCGCGCGACGCGGCCTCGTCCACCGCGGGCGCGAGCCGGCGCTGCTCCGCGCTCCGCAGGCGCGCGATGGCGGCGCCGCTCGGCGTGGCGGCGGACGCCGCCGCAGCGTCGCCGCTCGCCGACGCGCCCGGCACCGCTCCGTCGGTGGACGAGGGGCTGCAGCCCGCCAGGAGCAACCCCGCGAGCGCGGCGCCGGTCGCCCGGTTCACGGGGCGCCTCGCGGGGTGATCGTCGCGGCGCCGCGGCGGAGGTGGGCGTCGAGCTGCTCGCTCGCCGTCTCGTGGGCGAGCCGGACCAGGCGGGTCCACGCCGTCGCGCCCGGGCTCGGCGCCGGGACCGCGAACGCCTCGACGCCGAACGCAGCGAAGCTCCGCAGGGCCCGGCGCGCGTGCCAGTCGCAGGTCACCACCGCCGCGCGGCGGATGCCGGCCGCGCGCAGCAGCTCCGCCGAGAAGCGGGCGTTCTCCACCGTGCTGAGCGAGAGGAGCTCGAGGACGATCCGATCCTGGGCGACGCCCCGCGCCACCAGCGCCTCGGCCATGGCGACCGCCTCCACCGTCCGCCCCCACCGCCGCCCGCCCGAGACGACGACCATCGGGGGCGCCGCTCCCGGGAACGCCTCGTGGATGGCGGAAGCGGCGCGGGCGAGCCGCCGGTCGGCGGCCGGCGAGGGTGCGCCGTCTCCCAGCCAGCGACAGCCGAGGAGTACCATGGCGGTCTCCCCCGCCCCGGCGGCCCTGCCAGCAGCAGGCGGCGCGGCGCCAGCGATCAGCCCGACCGCAGCGAGACGCTCCACGCGCGAGAGCCTACGTCCGGGCGGCGACTTGACGCTAGGGCACAAACTTCCCTAAGAAATGGTCTTCCGTTCGGAGCTACGCTCCGCTGCGGCCTGGGAGCGACGACACATGCGAATCAAGATGTGGGGCGTTCGCGGAAGCATCCCCACGCCCGGCCCGGAGACCGTCGAGTTCGGCGGGAACACCAGCTGTTACGAGGTGCGCGCCGGCGGCGCGCTCATCATCCTCGACGGCGGCACCGGCATCCGCCTGCTCGGTCAGCAGCTCCTGCCGGAGATGCCGGTCGAGGCGTGGATGTTCTTCAGCCACGTCCACTGGGACCACATCCAGGGCTTCCCCTTCTTCACGCCCGCGTTCGTGCGCGGCAACGTCATCCACCTCCACGGCGGCGTGAACGTGACGCGGACGCTGGAGGAGACGCTCGCCGGGCAGATGGATTATCCGAGCTTCCCCGTCCACCTGTCGGAGATGGGCGCGACGATGACGTTCCGCGATCTCCACGAGGGCGAGGTCGTGCACGTCGGCCCCAACCGCGACGTCGTCGTCTCCAACGCGCGCGGCAACCACCCCAACGGCGTCTACGCTTACCGGGTCGACCACGACGGAAAGTCGGTCTGCTACATCACCGACTCCGAGCACTACGCCATCGTCGATCCCAAGCTGCTCCGCCTGGCTCAGGGGGCGGACGTGCTGATCTTCGACGCGATGTATACGCCCGAGGAGTACGCGGGCGCCGCCGGCGGCGGCCCCAAGACCGGCTGGGGTCACGCCACGTTCGCCGCGGGGTGCGAGCTCGCCAAGGTCGCCGGGGTGAAGCAGCTCGTGCTGCACCACCACGACCCCAACCAGAACGATGCGATGGTTCGGGAGAAGGAGCGCCGGGCGCGCGAGCTCTTCCCCAACACCATCGCCGCCAAGGAAGGCGTGGTCATCGAGCTGTAGTTTCGGAGGGGGGCTTCGCTGCGCGGCACCGCTGCGCGTGCTCCGCTTCGCTCCGCGGTCCTTCGGTGGCCAGGTGGTCTACCGGCGGGACGATCTCGCGCAGGTGGGTTCATCACGCCGCGCGCGGCGTGCCCTGCAGCTTGGCCTCGATGCTCGCGCGCATGCGCAGCTTGGCCCGCTCCTCGATCTGGCGGACGCGCTCCTTGGAGATCCCGAAGTGCTGCCCCAGCGCCTCGAGCGTCAGCGGCTCCTCGGTCAGCCAGCGGCGCTCGAGGATCTCGCGCTCGCGTGCCGGCAGCTCGCGCACCGCCTCGTGCAGCGCCTGGCTGGTGCGCGAGGTCTCCTCGTCCTCCGCCGCCGCCTCCTCCGGGGTGATGCCGCCGTCGGCCAGGCGCTCCACCGCGGTCGAGCCCGTCTCGGTCGGCGCGTCGAGGCTGACGTCGCGCGCGAGCAGCAGCGGCAGCAGCTCCTCGACCCGCTCCTGCTTGAGGCCGGACAGCGCGGCGAGCGTCCTCGGATCGCGCTCTCTCGTCTTGCGGTAGATGCGCAGCGCCTTCCGCTCCGACTTCGAGGAGCCGATGCGCACGATGCGATAGCCCCGCACCACGTGGTCGCGGATCTCGGCGCGGATCCAGTAGGCGGCGTAGGTGACGAGGCGGCAGCCGCGATCGGGGTCGAAGCGCTGTGCCGCCTTCAGGAGGCCGATGTTCCCCTCCTGGATGATGTCCTCCGCCGCGAGGCCCCAGCGCCGGTACTCGTAGGCGATGGTCATGACGAAGGGCAGGCACGCCTCGATCAGCTCGGCGCCCGCGTCCTTGTCCCCGTCGCGGAAGCGCAGGGCCAGCTCGCGCTCACGCTCCGGCGTCAGCGCGCGCCGGGTGGAGAGCTCGCCCCGGTACGTGGACAGGGCGCTGCGTTCCCAGGACATCGACATCGCGGCCTCCAGAGCGGGGGCTAGGTCCCGCGGGGAACGCGCAATGCATCCGCAATGCCACGCGCGCTCCGCGGGGAAATGCGAGCCGCGCGGGCGCGATCGCGAAAGGTTTTCCGGCGCGTCGTGGGCGAGCAGAATTCCTTTCGCGGCGCGTCGAAGCGCCCGGAGTTGCGGGTAGCGAAGCACGCCGTGGTAGCGTCCGTGCGCCCGGCGACGGCGACCCGATGCCGCCCAACTCCTCCCCTCGACATCGGCCTTCCGCCGCCCTGATCGCCATCGCCCTGCTCGGGGTGGGCGGCGGCCTGGGCGCGAGCCGAGTGGAGATCGGCGCCGGGGACGCGCTCTCCATGGGCGCGCTGGTCCGCACCGCGGC
>JBKJLX010000374.1:0-3518 GCA_046596645.1 Polyangiaceae bacterium | reverse complement strand
CAGCTCGAGCTCGCCGGGGGGCATCAGGTAGCTGGAGACCACGTCGTCCCTGGTGACCTGCAGATCGGCGCGCCCGCCGCGCTCGGCCACCAGCTGCGCCCGCCGCTGCGGCGACGCGGCGGCCCCGCCGAGGTGCGACCACAGCGCCGCGAGACCGCTGCGCCCGGCGGGGTCGGACGCCGAGCCGGCGCCCTCGACGATCGCGACGGCGAGCACCGGCGAGGCGGGCATCGGCGCGATCACGACCTCGACCCCGCCGGCCAGGCGCTCGCGCACCAGCTCGACCTCGACCTGCTCTTCGCGCGGAGTGGCGGCGCTGGCCGGCCCGGGGGCCTGGGCCTTCGGCGTCGCGCGCCCGCGGCCCGGCGCGCCGCGGGCTGCAGCTGTCGCCGGCTTCGGCTTGTCGCTGCGCGGCGACTTCTCCGTGCGCGGGGGCGCGGCGGCCGCCGGCGCCGTCATCGCCGCCCCGGCGAGGAGCCCGGCGAGGAGCCCAGCGAGTAGCGCCAGGCGTTCGGCCCCGGCCGGACGACGGCGAGGACGAGGACGCCACACGAAGGCGGACTTAGCACACGCAAAGGCCGCCGCGATGCCGTCTTTTCCCGGGGGCGCGCGGCGGGTACGCTCCGCCCGATGATGGCCGCCGCGTCCCTCTCCACCGCCTTCGCGCGCCCGCTCGGTGCAGCCCTTGCGCCCGACGTGCTGTTCGCGATCGACGTCGGCGGGGGTGAGGGCGATCGGAACACCGCGCTGGGCTTCGTCATCGGCGCCGTGTTCATCGGTCTCTCGCTGGTCATCTCGTCCGCCATCCAGGGGTGAGCTCCTTCCATTCCAGCCGGTCCTGGCTCCATCCCAGCCGGTGGATCTGGGGGCCCCGCGTGGACCTCGGGGTGTTCGGGGGGTCTGCCGTGGTGGCCCTCGCGCTCGTCGCTGCCACGCCGCTCCTCGCCCCGCACGACGGCGCGACGCCGCTGTGGGCCTGGCTGCTCCTGGTGGTCGCGGTCGACGTCGCCCACGTGTGGTCGACCCTGTTCCGGACCTACCTCGATCGCGACGAGCTCCGTCGCCGGCCGCTCCTCTACGCCGGGGTGCCGCTGCTGTGCTTCGGCCTGGCGTTCCTGCTCCACCTCCGCTCCGACGTCCTCTTCTGGCGCGTGCTCGCCTACGCCGCGCTCTGGCACTTCGTGCGGCAGCAGGTGGGCTGGGTCGCGATCTATCGCGCCAAGGCGGGGGAGCGCGGGCGCCTCGACCGCTGGATCGACGAGGCGGCGATCTACGCCGCCACGCTCTTTCCCGTCGCCTTCTGGCACGTGAACCTGCCCCGCGCGTTCCACTGGTTCGCCGCCGACGATTTCGTCGCCGTCCCCGGTCTGCCCTCCGCGCTCCCGGTGCTGCACGGCGCGTGGATCGCCGCCCTCCTCGCCTACGCCGTGCGCGGCGCGTGGAAGGTGGCGCGCGGCGAGGCGCCGAACGTCGGCAAGCACGTGGTCGTCGCGACGACCGCCGCCACCTGGTACGTCGGCATCGTGGTCACCAACGCCGACTTCGCGTTCACCGCGGCGAACGTGATCGTCCACGGGGTCCCCTACGTCGCACTCCTCTGGGCGTACGCCCGCGAGCGCTCGCGGGAGCGTGCGAGCTGGCCGCTGGCCGCGGTGGTGCGCGCCGGCTGGCCGGTGTTCGTGCTGGTCCTGGTGGCGCTGGCCTTCGCCGAGGAGCTCCTGTGGGACCGCCTGGTGTGGCACGCGCGGCCCGAGGTCTTCGGCGACTTCGACCTGCACCTCTCCCCCCTCGCCGTCGCGGCGGCGGTGGCCGTGCTGGCCGTGCCCCAGGCCACCCACTACGTGCTCGACGCCGTGCTCTGGCGCCGGCGCGACACCGGCCCCGCCCAGGCGCGCGCGCTCGGCTTCGGCGGTCCGCGGCGCGACGCGGCCCTCCTGGCGGCCGGGCTGGCGGGGCTGGCCGCGCTCGGCGCCGCCGGGTGCCACGGCTCGCGCGACGTGACCATCGCCCCGCCCGACGAGCGCTCGGCGCGCCGCGATGGCGCGGCCCCGGTCTCGCGCGCCGACGGTCGCCTCCCCCCCACGGCGCGCCCCACGCGCTACGGCCTGGCCATCGTCCTCGACCCCGCGAAGGAGCGCTTCACCGGCGACGCGACGATCGACGTCGAGCTTCTGGAGAAGACGTCCTTTGTCGTCCTGCACGGGCGCGGCCTCAGCGTCCTGCGCGCCGAGGTCACGGTCGGCTCGTCCACGTCACCGGTGAGCGTCGACGCGCGGCCGAGCGCGGTCGGCGCCTCCGACGACGAGGAGCTGGTGGTGCGGCTGCCGAAGGACCTCGGCCCCGGCCCCATCCGCATCCACCTCGCTTACTCGGCGGCCCTGAGCGAGGGCCTGACCGGCGCCTTCCGCGTGAAGGACGGCGCCGACTGGTACGTCTTCACCCAGTTCGAACCGATGGACGCGCGCCGTGCGCTGCCCTGCTTCGACGAGCCCGGCTTCAAGACGCCGTTCGACGTGAAGATCACGGTGCCCAAGGGGCAGCTGGCGGTCTCCAACATGCCCGAAGCCAGCCGTGCCACCAGCGAGGACGGTCGGCGCACCACCTTCTCCTTCGACAGCTCGCCGCCGCTGCCGACCTACCTGCTCGCCTTTGCCGCCGGCCCGCTCGAGCTGCGCGAGGCGAAGAACGCCCCCGTCCCGCTGCGCGTCGTCACCACCCGGAACAAGTCGAAGCTGGGCGAGGCGGCGCTCGCCACCGCCGCCGATCAGCTGGTCGCGCTGTCGTCGTACTTCGACATGGCGTTCCCCTACCCGAAGCTAGATCTCGTCGCGATCCCCGAGTTCGGCGCGGGCGCGATGGAGAACGCCGGGCTCATCACCTTCCGCGAGGACATCCTGCTCCTCGACGGCAAGGCGGCGAGCCCGCGCGCGCGCCGGCGCATGGAGTCGGTGATGGCGCACGAGATCGCCCACCACTGGTTCGGCAACCTGGTCACCATGGCCTGGTGGGACGATCTGTGGCTGAACGAGGGCGTTGCCACCTTCTTCGAGCCGCGCATCCCGGCGCTGATGAAGCAGGAGGTCGACCCCACCGCCCAGCTGCTCGCCCGCACGACGGCGATGAGCCTCGACGCGCTCGACAGCTCGCGCCCGGTGCGCATGCCGGTGAAGAACGCCAACGACGCCGAGGCCTCGTTCGACGCCATCGTCTACGACAAGGGCGCGCGGGTGGTCGACATGCTCGAGGGCTGGCTGGGGGAGGACGTCTTTCGCGACGGACTGCGCCGCCACGTCCGCGCCCACCCCCACGGCAGCGCGACCGCCACCGACCTCTTCAAGGCCCTGTCCGATGCCAGCAAGCAGGACGTCGCAGCGGTGGCCTCCACCTTCCTCGATCGCGCCGGCGTCCCCCTGGTGCGCGCGGCGCTGCTCTGCGAGGGCGGCCCGCCCCGCGTCGCGCTGACCCAGTCGCGGTACCGCGCGCGCGAGCGGCGGTCGAACGACCCCAAGGACCCGCCG
>JBKJLX010000025.1:0-6850 GCA_046596645.1 Polyangiaceae bacterium | reverse complement strand
GCGTGGGTTCGCGCCTTCCCGACCCATCGTCTCGACCCGCGGAACCTCGGGACCGACCTGGTGTCATTCCGCGACCTGGGGCTCGATGGCAAAGGAGAAGAGCATCTGCGACGCCTCGACCTCGCGCTCGGCGCCCTCGGGCTGATCGGCGCCGCGATCGCGGCGGCGTGCGGCCTCGACGTGTCGCCGGGCCTCGACGCGCCGACCGTCGACGCGCGCCTGGCGACGACGGGGAGCGCTGCGCCGGGGAGGAGCGCCGTGCCCGACGACGGGGGCGCGCCGGCCAGCGCACCGACCGCGGACGAGGGGCGAGCGATCGCCGTGCGGATGGAGTGCAACCGCTGTCACGAGCTGCCGGACATCGCGCCGCCGCCGCCGCAGAAGCGATGTGTCGGCTGCCACGAGGACATCGTCGCCGGACGCTTCGTCGCGCCCCCTGCGTCGATCGCGAAGTGGAAGCCCCACGTCGCGCCGCTGCGCTTCGCGCCGTCGCTCCGCGCGGCCGGGCTCTTCCTGCGCGGCGCGTGGATCGCGGAGTACCTGCGCGAGCCCCACGACCTCCGCCCCGGGCTGCAGGCGACGATGCCGCGGCTCGAGCTCGACGAGCGCGAGGCCCGCGCCATCGCGACCTGGCTGCAGCACGCCGCGCTGCCGGCCGACGCCGAGGCGCAGCGCGCGAACGTGGCGCCGGAGGGTCCCGCCGACGCCGATCGCGGTCGGGTGCTGTTCCGCGAGAAGGGCTGCAACCGCTGCCACGCCTTCTCCGGATCGGGCAGCCCGCCGCCGCTACCGGTCGGCGCCGACGAGGGACGGGACCGCGCGCTCGCCCCTGATCTGCGCGAGGCGCGGCGTCGCCTCGTCGAGACGCGGGTGATCCCGTGGATCGTCGACCCCGCCTCGGTGAAGCCCGACGCCGCGATGCCGCGCCAGGCGGTGACGCCGGGGGAGGCCGCCGATCTCGCGGCCTTCATCCTCCGCGCCCCGCTCGACGACGCGCGACCGCGCGACCTCGAGGTGCGGCTGCCGGTGCTGGAGCGTCCCGTCACCTACGACGAGGTCTCGGCGCGCGTGCTCCACCGCGTGTGCTGGCACTGCCACTCGCAGCCCGACTTCGCGCGCGGTGATGGCGGTCCCGGCAACACCGGCGGCTTCGGCTTCGCCGCGCGTCGCGTCGACCTCTCCAGCTACGAGTCGATCGCCGCCGGCTGGGTCGATCGCGACGGTCATCCGGCAAGCCTCTTCTCTCCGGTCGCCGGCGGCGAGGTGCCGGTCCTGCTGGCGGCGCTCTTGACGCGTCGAGACGAGGAAGGGGGCCGGAGCACGACGCTGCGCGGCATGCCGCTGGGTTTACCTTCGCTCTCCGCCGAGGAGATCCAGCTCGTGGAAAGCTGGATCACGCAGGGACACCCTCGATGACGCACCGACGGTCGCCGCGCCGGCCGCCAGTGCCGGTCGAGTCGATGGAGGTTCCGACCGCCGAGGTGATCGACGCCAACCTGCCGGCCAGCAACGCCTAGGTCGCGCGCCGGCCCCGGCCCTCACAGCGGATCGAGGCAGCAGCGAAACCCGATGCTGGGCAGCAGCGTGACCTCGAGCGCGCGCGGCGCGAGCTCGATGGTGCAGGCGAGGCCCAGCTCGGGGGCGCGGTACGAGCCTCCGTGCAGCTGGAAGATCCGACCGGGTGCCGCGGCGACGTTGGTCTGGGTCGTCGTCCACTCCGCCACGTTGCCGGAGAGGTCGAAGATCCCGTCGTCGGACGTGCACGCCGCGAGCGACGCGGTGGGCAGCGCCCCGCCCTCGTCGCGCTCGACCCCGTTGCAGGCGTCGTCGTCGAAGGCGTCGCCGTAGGGATAGTCGGTGTCGTCCGCCCCACGGCAGGCCGACTCCAGCTCGGGCGCGGTGCACAGGCGGAAGCCCGCGCCGCGCGCCGCGCACGCCGCCTCGGCCTCGGCGAAGGCGCCCCCGGTCCAGGGGAGAACGCCCGGGCTCGAGCACGCCACCACCTCGCGGAAGCCGGGGACGGAGGCCGTCGCGTCGGGGCGTGAGGCCTCGTGGACGTCGACCAGCACCCCGCCGACGTCGACCATCTCGAATGCGTCGGCCGTGAGCTCCTCATCGATGCCCCCGTCGCAGTCGTCGTCGACCGCGTTGCAGCCCTCGGGCTCCGGCGTGCCGGCGTCGGGCAGCTCGTTCAGATCGCAGAAGGTGGTGAGGTCGTTGTCGGGGTCGCACTTCACGAGGCCGAAGTCGCGACAGGCGCCGAGGCCTCCGTCGTCGCAGTCGTCGCCCAGCGCGAGGAAGAACTCGTCGGTGTCGCCGTCGCAGTCGCCGTCGATGCCGTCGCAGAGCCCCTCCTCCTCGCGGAGGATGCCCTCGATCGCCTCCACCCCAGCCGGGTAGTCGCAGCGCCAGCCGGCGCCGGGATCGCAGATCACCTGGGTCGCCGCGCAGGGCGTGTCCGCGTTGGTGTTGCAGAGCCCTGGAGGCGGAAGGAGATCGTCGTCCAGGGTGTCGATGTCGCCGTCGCAGTCGTTGTCGAGCCCGTCGCAGACCTCGTCGCTCGGCTCGGGGACGATGCAGGCGTACTCGCAGCCCGGCACGCCGGGGTCGAGGTCGTAGCTGCCCGGGATGCAGCTCTCGATCACGCACTCGCCGCCGTCGCAGGCGGAGACGGCGCCGAGGAGATCGCAGCGAACGTCGCAGGCGCCGCAGTTCTCCACGTCCGCGTCGGTGTCGGCGTCACACGCGGCGCCGCCCGCGCCGGTGAGGGAGGTGACGCTGGTCACCGTGATGCCCGAGCCGCCGTCGCCGCCGCCCCCCTCTCCGGTGGTCGTCGACGCGATGGCGCTGCCGTCGTCGCAGTCGAAGCAGTAGGCGTTGTCGTCGCAGGCGAGCGCGGCGCAGGCGAGCGCCGCCAGGCCGAGAAAGGCGAGGCGGCTCATCGGCCACCTCGCGCGCGGCGACGCGCCCCGAGGGCGAGGAGCGCCAGCGCCGCCAGGGCCGCGCCGCGCGGCGCGCTGCCGCCGCTCCCCGGGGCCATCGCGCACTTGATGCCGCCGCCGCCGGTGGCGAGGCCGAAGACGTCGCCGTCGTCGCCGCCGCTCGCGCTCGACGCGGTCACCGTGGGCCCGGTCGCGCTGGTCGCGCCACCGGAGCCAGAGGCGCCGCCCACCCCGCTGCCGGCGCCCGGCCCGCTGCCAGCGCCACCCTGCCCGACGGCGTCACCGCCGCCGGTGCCGGTCTCCTCCGGGCGGCAGATGCCGTCGACGCACACCTCGCCGGCGTCGCAGCCGCTCTCGTTGCAATCGCGGCGGAAGCAGTAGCCGTCGCGGCAGTCGAACCCGCCGGGGCAGGGGAACTCGCCGCCCTCGCACTCGAACACGCACTGCGCCTCGACGCAGTCCTGGTCGGGCGCCGGGCACTCGGCCTGGTTGTCGGCGAGGCCGTCACAGTCGTCGTCGGCGCCGTTGCAGACCTCGCAGGGCGGCTCGCCCTCGGCCCCGCAGGGGCCGACGAAGCCGACGCAGCGGTCGTCACCGTTGATGCAGCGGACGATGCCCAGCTGGCAGGGGGCCTGGTCATGGGGCGCCTCGAGCTCGCCGCAGGCGACGCCGAACACCTCGGGCTGGTTCTCGAAGACGTCCACCTCCTCGTCGATGGCGAGGTCGCAGTCGTTGTCGATGCCGTCGCAGATCTCGAGAGCGGGCACGCAGCCACCGCAGTCCAGCGGCTGATTGTTCTCGTCCTCGTCGACGTAGCCGTCGCAGTCGTCGTCGAGGTCGTTGCAGATCTCCGCGCCGGGCTGGAGGCCCGGCATGTCGATGACGCACGCGGTGCCCAGGCCGTCGTCGGTGCACTCGAAGACGCCGGTGCCGAAGCACACGCCGAGCTCGCCGTCGTCGCACGGCTCGCCCTTCTCCGGAAACTCCTCGTCGATCAGCTCGTCGCAGTCGTCGTCGAGGTCGTTGCACAGCTCGAAGCGCTGGTCCTGGCCGATGATCTGGGCGAGGGCGTCGGCCAGCTCCTCCTTGTCGTCGACGAAGATCGCGGCGCTGGTCCCGCCGGCGTTCGCGATGTCGTTGAGGCTCTGCTCCTCGATGTCGAGCACCGAGAAGCCGATCACGTACGTCCGCACCGTCTTGCCGGAAACGCCGGCAAGGAGCTCCGCGGCGGCAGCTTCGGGGTCGCCCTCGCAGCTCTCGGCGCCGTCGGTGAGGAGGATGGTGGTGTAGCTGCGACAGTCCCGGGCGCCGTCGCAGGCGATGGTGGGCGTCAGGAAGTCGCGGGTGGCGAGGAGCGAGTTGCCGAGCGGCGTGGGGCCGGTGCCGCGGAGCTCGCAGTCGCCGTCGGGGCAGTGGTCGCCCTCGGCGATCGACGGGTCGAACGCGGAGTCCGGGTCCTCGGCGCCGTCCAGCCAGGAGAGGTAGCGCGTGATCGGCTCGTCGAAGCCGACCACGAACTGGGCGCCGCGCCGCGGCGGGCCGCAGCTGCCCGCGTAGTTGATGCAATCGGTGGTGGGCGGGTTCCCGGCCACGTCGGGCCCCCAGCCGATGTCGATGTTCGCGTTGAAGGCCGGATCGGCGGGGTAGGACGCGCCCGGGTAGATGCGATCCAGGATGCACAGGTTGTCCGGGTAATCCTCGGGGTAGGGCGGCGCGATGTTGTCGCGGGGGTCGTCGTAGGAGCAGCAGCTGGCGGCGCACTCGAAGTTCGACGCGGTCTGGCAGCTGCGGTTCACGCCGACGTCCTGGTAGTACCGCGCGAGCGCGTAGTCGCTCTCCGGGAAGGACGAGAGCACCTGGGTGAGGGCGTCCTTGGCGATGAAGAGGCGCGCGTCGTCGCCGTCGTCCACCTCGGGGTCGGCGTCGGTGTCGACGCCGGGGTAGTCGTCGGAGCCGTCGCCGAAGGTCGGAAAGCCGGCGAGGTCGTTGAGCATCGAGCCCGAGGTGTCGACGATGAGCGCGAAGCGGGGCCGGGCGTCGGTCGCCGGCACCTCGCAGGCGGCGACGTTGTCGGGATCGGTGAAGTCGCAGAGCTGCGGCACGCCGGCGACGCAAGAGGCGACGACGGTTCCGTCGGGACAGGTGATGAGCCCGAGCCCGTCGTCCGCCGTACCGTCGAAGTCGTTGTCGTACCCGTCGCAGATCTCGCCCACGAACGCGCTGTCGATCTGGAGCTCGCCGGCGCCGCCTCCGGCCTCGCCGCTGCAGATCGGGCAGATGCCGCCCTTGCCGCCGCGGACGTCGAACACCGCCAGGGGGTCGATCTGGGCGAGGCGTGACTGGACGTTGATGATCCCGCCGCCGCCGGCGCCGCCGCAGTCGTCGCACACGCCGGTGGTCTGCGTGCCCGCGCACTCCAGCTCGTCCTCACCGGGCTCGAAGGGCGTGCAGGCGCCCGCGGCGTCGACGCACAGGCTCGGGAGGGCGCCGGCGCCGTCCGGATCGCGGCAGGTCTGCCCCAGCTCCGGGATGCACTGGGCGTCTGCGGTGCATGGCGTGCAGTTGCAGGGCCCGCACAGGCCGCCCTGGCAGGTCTGGCCGGTGGTGCCGCAGTCGGCGTCGGCAGCGCAGGGAAGGCATTTCACCTGCGAGTCTCCGCCGCGACCACCGTGCGCCGAGACCTTCGCGGTGCCCTCGATCGAGACCAGGTCGGCGACCAGGAGCACGGTGCCGCCCGCGCCGCCGCCCGCGGAGTCGTTCTGGGCCGAGCAGCCGCGGGCGCCGCTGGCGACGATGGATCCGGCGATGGTGATCGACCCCGTCTCCAGCGCGTTGCCTGCGAAGAGCACGATGCGGCCGCCGCCGTCGCCGGCGCGCAGCGAGCTGGCGCCGTCCCCGTCGAGGCAGCCCTTGTCGCCACCCGCGGAACCGAACGCGACGTCGAGGATGTGGTGGCGGTAGGGCTGACCGGCGACGGTGGGGTTCGCGTCGTTGTCGTAACAGCCGGCGGTCACCGCGCAGGCCCCCGCCGCGTTGCCCGTGCCGCAGTCCTCCTCGAACTCCTGGGGAAACTGGCACGACGTCGGATCGCCGAAGTTCTGACAGTCCTTGGTTCCGCGCCCGCCGATGCCGATGTGCGCGCCGCCGCCGCCCGAGTCGCGGACGCTGCAGCCGCCGCGGCCGCCTCCGCTCGGCGTGAACCCCGGACCGTCGTCGCAGTTCACGCCCTGGTAGCCGGCGCCCTTGCCGGTCACCTTCGAGGTCGCGTCGACGAAGATCGTCGAGAGCGACTTCACCACCAGGTTCCCGGTGTTCACAGGGTCGACGCCGTCGAAGGGCGTGACGCAGAGGACGCCGTCCTCGATCACGTCGACGCTGTCGAACTCGACCTCGCCGCCGTACATGCAGTGACGACGCTCGGCTGTTGCGCCCTGCACGCGGCAGAAGCGGTCGACGGGGACGCCGCCACCGGGGCAGGCCGCCGGCCCGACCGCCGATCCGTCGATGGTGAGGGGTACAGCACGCGCGAGAGAGGGCGCGGCGAGGGCGAGGAGGAAGGTGATCGCGGCGAGCAGCCGAGCAACCGACATCTTGCCAGTCTAGCTCGCGCACGCCCACGGCGCGGGGAGGCCTCACCGAGCAGGAGGCGGCATCGGCCGATGTAGTACCAGCGCCCGCGGCGCGGCGCCGAAGGGGGTCTGGTAGCGGTCGACGACCGACGGGTCCCACCCCGGCAGCTGGGGAGGCTCGTCCCGCGCGAGGAGGGTGACGACGCCTCCCTGGGGCGCGAGGCGGGCGCCCAGCGCCAGCCAGTCGGCCGGCGCCAGGGTGGCGCGGGAGATGGCGAGCTCGAAGGTGCGGCGCTCGACGAGGTCCTCGCCCTTGCCGCGGATCACCTCGGGCATGCG
>JBKJLX010000596.1:0-5865 GCA_046596645.1 Polyangiaceae bacterium | reverse complement strand
CTCGTTCGCCAGCGAGGTGACGCGCGTCGCGCGCGAGGTCGGCACCGAGGGCAAGCTGGGCGGTCAGGCGGACGTCCCCGGCGTCGCCGGCACCTGGAAGGATCTCACCGACTCGGTGAACTTCATGGCCGCCAACCTGACCAACCAGGTGCGCGGCATCGTGCGGGTCGTCACCGCGGTCGCCAACGGGAACCTGCGCCAGAAGCTCACCGTCGAGGCCAAGGGCGAGGTCGCTGCCCTCGCCGACACCATCAACAACATGACCGACACGCTGGCGACGTTCGCCGAGCAGGTCACCAACGTCGCTCGCGAGGTCGGCGTCGAGGGCCGGCTGGGTGGCCAGGCGAACGTGCCCGGAGCCGCGGGGACCTGGAAGGACCTCACCGGCAACGTCAACCTGCTGGCTGCCAACCTGACCAACCAGGTGCGCGCGATCGCCGACGTGGCGACCGCCGTGACCAAGGGCGATCTGACCCGGTCCATCCAGGTCGAGACGCGCGGCGAGGTCGCCGACCTCAAGGACAACATCAACACGATGATCGACAACCTGCGCGCGACCACCGATCGCAACCAGGAGCAGGACTGGCTGAAGACCAACCTCGCCAAGTTCACCCGCATGCTGCAGGGCCAGCGCGATCTCCTCACCGTCGGCAAGACGCTGCTCGCCGAGCTCGCCCCGCTGGTCGATGCGCAGCAGGGGACGATCTACCAGATGGAGCGAGCGGACGAGGTCGGCGACGCCAGCGCGCCGCGCACGCTGCGCCTCCTCGCGAGCTACGCGAAGCGCGCCGACCAGCCGGAGCGCATCGAGCTCGGCGTGGGCCTGGTCCGCCAGGCGGCCGACGAGAAGCAGCGCATCCTCCTCAACGACGTCCCCCCCGGCTACACCCGCATCCACTCGAGCCTGGGCGAGGCCTCGCCGACGAGCGTGCTGGTGCTGCCCGTCCTCTTCGAGGGCGAGACCATGGCCGTCATCGAGCTGGCGGCGCTCCGGCCCTTCACCAACACCCACCTCGCCTTTCTCGAGCAGCTGCCGCAATCGATCGGCGTGGTGCTCAACACCATCGAGGCGACGATGCGGACCGAGAACCTGCTCCTCCAGTCGCAGCAGCTCACCTCCGAGCTGCAGACGCGGCAGACCGAGCTCCAGCAGACCAACGAGGAGCTCGCGTCCAAGGCGAAGCAGCTCGCCGAGCAGAACGTCGAGGTCGAGCGAAAGAACAAGGAGGTCGAGCAGGCCCGCCGTGCCCTCGAGGAAAAGGCGACCGAGCTCGCGCTCACGAGCAAGTACAAGTCCGAGTTCCTCGCGAACATGTCGCACGAGCTGCGCACGCCGCTGAACTCGATCCTCATCCTCGGTCAGCAGCTCGCCGAGAACGCCAGCGGCAACCTGACCGGCAAGCAGACCGACTTCGCGCGGAACATCCACTCGGCGGGCACCGACCTCCTCACGCTGATCAACGACATCCTCGATCTCTCCAAGATCGAGTCGGGCACCGTGACCGTCGAGCCGGAGGACATCACCTTCAGCTCGCTGCGCGACACCGTGCACCGGACGTTCCACCACATGGCGGAGGGGAAGAACCTCGCCTTCGACGTCGACATCGATCCAGCACTTCCCCGGGCCTTCGTCTCCGACCCCAAGCGCCTGCAGCAGATCCTGAAGAACCTGCTGTCCAACGCGTTCAAGTTCACCGCCCAGGGCAAGGTGTCGATGTCGCTGCGTCCGGTGACGACGGGGTGGACCGCCGATCATCCGATGCTCAACGCCGCCTCGGCGGTCGTCGCCTTTGCGGTGACCGACACCGGCATCGGTATCGCGCCCGAGAAGCAGCGCCTCATCTTCGAGGCGTTCCAGCAGGCCGACGCTGGCACCAGCCGCAAGTACGGCGGCACCGGGCTCGGCCTCGCCATCAGCCGCGAGCTGGCCAACCTGCTGGGGGGCGAGATCCGTCTCATCAGCAAGCCGGCCGTCGGCAGCACCTTCACCCTGTATCTACCCATCGATTACACCGCCACGCCGCGCGCTGTGGCGACGGCGAGCCGCCGGGCGCTGGAGCGCCCGGTCACGATGCTCGCGCTGGCGACGCCGGAGGAGACGGTCCTCGACGATCGCGACGACATCACCGAGGACGACTCGGTGATGCTCGTCGTCGAGGACGACGTCCACTATGGCCGCATCCTCCTCGGTGTCGCGCGCACCCTGGGCTTCAAGGGGATCGTGTGCAGTCGTGGCCAGCAGGCGCTCTCGATGGCGCTGGAGTACCTGCCGACGGCCATCACCCTCGACGTCTTTCTGCCCGACATGCTCGGCTGGACCGTGCTCAACAACCTCAAGCTCGAGCCGCGCACCCGTCACATTCCGGTGCAGATGCTCTCGGTCGAGGAAGAGCGCCACCATGGCCTGTCGCACGGGGCGTTCTCCTACCTGGTCAAGCCGGCGACGACCGACGAGCTCGAGCATGCCCTGGACCGCCTCAAGACGTTCGCCGGGCAGCCCGGCAAGCGTCTGCTCGTCATCGAGGACGACGACCGGCAGCGGGAGAGCATCGTCGAGCTGCTGGGTCACGAGGACATCGAGATCACCGCAGTGGGCAGCGGCGCCGAGGCGCTCGCGCGCCTCGCGGAAGGAAGGTTCGATTGCTGCGTGGTCGACCTGCGACTGCCCGACATGACGGGCTTCGAGCTGCTGGACAGGCTGCAAGCCGAGCCCACCTTGAAGGATCTGCCCATCGTCGTCTTCACCGGCAAGGAGCTCACGGCCGACGAGGAGAGCCGCCTCCGGACGATCGCGAAGAGCATCGTGCTGAAGGACGTCCAGTCGCCCGAGCGCCTGCTCGACGAGACGTCGCTCTTCCTCCACCGCGTCATCGGCGACCTGCCCGAGGGCAAGCGCAAGATGATCGAGCGCCTGCACGGCTCGAACGAGACCCTGCACGGGCGCAAGGTGCTGGTGGTCGACGACGACGCGCGCAACATCTTCGCCCTGACCACGGTGCTCGAGAACCACGAGATGGAGGTGATCAGCGCGACGAACGGGCGTCAGGCCATCGACATCATCGGCAAGACGAGCGAGCTCAGCGTCGTCCTGATGGACATCATGATGCCCGAGATGGACGGGTACGAGACGATGCGCGAGATCCGGAACGACCCGAAGTTCCGCACGCTCCCCATCCTCGCCCTGACCGCCAAGGCGATGAAAGGTGACCGCGAGAAGTGCCTGGAAGCAGGTGCCTCGGACTACATCGCGAAGCCGGTGAACACCGACCAGCTCCTGTCGCTGCTCCGGGTCTGGTTGTACCGATGACGCGCGAGGTCATCGACATCCTCCTCGTCGACGACGAGCCGCGGAACCTGGACGCGCTCGAGGTGATCCTGGCCGACCCGGGCTACCGGCTCCTCCGAGCCGGCGGCAGCGACGATGCGCTGCAGGCGCTCCTCGCCCACGACGTGGCCGCCATCGTCCTCGACATCCAGATGCCGGGCGTGAGCGGGATCGAGCTCGCCGAGATCATCAGGGGGACCAGGAGGTTTCGCGAGGTCCCCATCCTGTTTCTCACGGCCCACCTGATGGGCGACCAGGACGTCATCGCCGGATACGGCGCCGGCGCGGTCGACTACCTGACCAAGCCCGCGAATCCGCAGATCCTGCGCCACAAGGTCGCGGTCTTCGCCGAGCTGTTCCGCAAGACGCGGGCGCTCGCCGAGCTCAACGCCACGCTCGAGACGAGGGTCCAGGAGCGGACGACCGAGCTCGAGCGCTCGGAGGCTGCCCTGCGTGCCGCGGACAAGCAGAAGGACGTGTTCCTCGCGACGCTCGCCCACGAGCTGCGCAACCCGCTCGCGCCGCTGCGGATGGGCGTCGACCTGCTCCTGAGCGGCGGGTCGGGGGCCACGGAGCGGACGCTCCACGTGATGAATCGCCAGCTCGACCACATGGTGCGGCTGATCGACGATCTGCTCGACGTGGCGCGGATCAGCGCCGGCAAGATCGAGCTCAAGAGGCGCCGGGTCGACGTGGTGGACACGGTCCAGAGCGTGGTCGACACCTGGCGGCTCCTCTTCGATCAGCGAGAGCAGTCGATCACGGTGAACGTCGGCGGTCCGAGCTTCACGTCGGCCGACCCCACGCGCCTGGCGCAGATCATCGGTAACCTGCTGCACAACGCCTCCAAGTTCAGCCCCCAGGGCGGCGCCATCCACGTGGACCTCGAGCAGGTGGGGGGGCGGGTCGTGGTGCGGGTGACCGATTCGGGCATCGGTATCGTCCCCGCGCAGGTGCCGCGCGTGTTCGACATGTTCGCGCGTGTGGATCACCCGTCGGTGGCCTCCCACGATGGGCTCGGGCTCGGGCTCGCACTCGCCCGCCGGTTCGCGGAGATGCATGGTGGCGAGCTCGGGGTGACGAGCCCCGGCGTCGGCCAGGGCAGCGTGTTCACCCTCTCGCTGCTTGCCCTCGACGACGGGGGGGGAGAGGCATCGTCGGCTCCTGCGCCGGCGGTGACAGGGCCGCGGAGCGGGCCGGTCCAGCTGGTGCTGATCGAAGACAATGTCGACGCGGCAGAGCTGCTCATGGTGTGGCTCGAGGGCCGGAACTTCGAGGTGAGCGTCGCCAACACCGGGCCCGACGGCCTGGAGATCGTGGGGGAGAGGCGGCCCGAGATCGTGGTCTGCGACATCGGTCTTCCCGGGATGGACGGCAACGAGGTCTGTCGGCGCGTCCGCCAGCTCGACCCCAGCTACCGACCGGTGATGATCGCGCTCACCGGGTGGGGAATGACCGAGGACGTTCGGCGGACTGCCGAGGCCGGATTCGATCACCACGTGGTCAAGCCGGTCGATCCCGAGAAGCTGTTCAAGCTGCTCGAGAGCGCCGCGACGAGGGCGTAGCCCGCGTGGCGTCAGGGCCGTTGCCGCAGTGACGGACGCGAGGAGTGCAGCTAGCCTCGCTGGCTGTGACCCCGTCCGCGTCGGTCGCCGCTGGCACCTTGCTCGCCGGCAAGTACCGGACGGTGCGCGAGATCGGACGCGGCGGCATGGGCGTCGTCCTCGAAGCTCGCCACGAGGTGCTCGATACGCGGGTGGCGATCAAGGTGCTGGCCATCGAGGCGCTGCAGGTCGAGGGCTCGGCTTCGCGATTCCTGCGCGAGGCGCGCGCTGCGGCCGGCCTCCGCGGGGAGTACGTGGCGCGGGTGACCGACTTCGGAACCCTCGCCGATGGGCGTCCCTTCATGGTCATGGAGTTCCTGGAAGGCGAGGATCTGGCCGCCTCTCTCGCTCGCGGGCTCCCCCGGGAGGAGGCCATCGATTCCATCCTCCAGGCTTGCGCCGGGCTGGCCGAGGCGCACGCGGCCGGCATCGTGCACCGCGACCTCAAGCCCTCGAACCTGTTCCGTGCACGCCGCCCCGACGGCTCGCTCTGTACCAAGGTCGTCGACTTCGGGATCTCCAAGCTGGCCCGACCCGATCATCTCGCCGACGCGACCACCAAGAGCACCACCCTGCTCGGCACGCCGTACTACATGTCGCCAGAGCAAGTGCGCTCCAGCAAGTCGGTCGATGCTCGGACCGACGTCTGGCAGATGGGCGTCGTGCTGTACCAGGCCCTCACCGGGTCGCGCCCTTTCGATGCCGAGAACATCGGAGCTCTCTTCGCGCAGATCCTCGAGCTGCAGCCGACGCCTCCCAGGCAGCTGGTGGCCGACCTCTCTCCCGACCTCGAGGCCGTGGTGATGGCGGCCCTGACCAAGGCGCCGGCCGATCGCATCTCGACGATCTCGGAGCTCGCCGAGCGTCTCGCGCCCTACGCCGGCGCCGAGGGGCGCGTCGCGGCGCAGCGCGCTCGAGCGATGGGGCCCGCGCCGA
>JBKJLX010000387.1:0-5375 GCA_046596645.1 Polyangiaceae bacterium | reverse complement strand
AGGGCCTGGAGCGCCTCGGCGCGAAGATCCGCCTGGAGCGCGGCTACATCGTGGCCGAGTGCCCGCGGCTGAGGGGCGACGAGATCGTCTTCGACATGCCGACCGTCACCGGCACCGAGAACCTGATGATGGCGGCCGCCCTCGCCAAGGGCCGTACCACCCTCGTCAACTGCGCGAAGGAGCCGGAGGTCGAGGAGCTCGGCCGCGTCCTCAACAAGATGGGCGCGATCGTCAGCGGCGCCGGCACCGACGTCATCACCATCGAGGGGCGCGATGAGCTGGCGCCCTTCGACCACGCGATCATCGCCGACCGCATCGAGGCCGGGACCTACATGGTCGCCGCCGCCGCGGCCGGCGGCGATGTGCTGCTCGAGGGCGCCCCGCTGGAGGCCCTCAAGCCAGTGGTCGAGATCCTGACCGCGATGGGCGTCCAGATCTCGCGTCAGGGCACGGGAGTGCGCGTCGTGCGCGACGGCCACATCCTCCCCCACGACGTGGTGACCGCGCCGCACCCCGGCTTCCCCACCGACATGCAGGCCCAGATCATGGTGCTGGCGACGCTCGCGCAGGGGAAGTCGCGCATCGTCGAGACCATCTTCGAGAACCGCTTCATGCACGTCCCCGAGCTCGCCCGCATGGGCGCGCACATCGAGGTCGACGGCAACACCGCCGTCGTGCACGGGCCGACGCGCTACACCGGCGCCCAGGTCATGGCGACCGACCTGCGCGCCAGCGCCTCGCTCGTCATCGCCGGTCTGGTCTGCGAGGACGGCGACACCGAAGTGCAGCGCGTCTACCACCTCGACCGCGGCTACGAGCACATGGAGCGGAAGCTCCGAGCCGTCGGCGCCGACTGCGAGCGCATCAAGAGCGAGGTCTAGATCCTCTCGCGAGCCGGTCTCGGGCACGCGCCGACGCCCTCCGCCCCTCCGTGCAGCGGGCGGACCGGCCCCATTCAGGGGGCGCGACCGCCGCCCGGTCCGGTCGGCGTGAACCCCGGTGAGATGCGGTTCGCGGCCTTCCGCTGCGCAGGCACCGGCGGGTGGCTCATCGGCGGGAAGGCCCCCCGCGATGCGTCCAGCGGCGGGAGCTTGGCCAGGTCGGGGTCGGCGCAGCACCGCGTCGAGGTGAAGTAGTAGCTCCACTCCGGGGCGTGGCTGGTGGTCACGGGGCGACAAGCGTTACGCACGTGGCCCCATGCCCCACCCTTGAGGGCGAACTGCTTGCCCTTGCCCCGCACCCGGTCCGTCAGCACCCACTCGTCCACGTTTCCCGGCAGGTCGTGCACCCCGAAGCCGCTGACGCACCGCGGCCGCGCGCCCGACGCGACGCCCTGATCGAGGCGCTGGATCTCCGGCCCATGCACGGCCGGGTCGGGGCTGTCGGCCTTCTCCAGGCTCGGCTTCAGCCACGGGTTGTCGATGTTGCAGGCGCTCGGGTCGCGCTCGTACCCGGTCGGGAACGGCAGGTGGTCCGGCCCCTCGCAGGCCGCCGTCCACTCGCTCTCGTAACAGAGGCGCTTCCCCTCGGTCGCACACATCGCGAGCGCATCCCAGGCATCGATGCGGACGGGCGCGCGCGCCCCCGCGCGGTTGGGGCGCTCGTAGCGATCGATGCAGGTCCGCACGCGGCGCCGCTCCCCGACGCAGCGGCCGGGGCCTTCCGCGAAGCGGTGGCAGATCGTGATCTTGTTCGCCGACGTGTACTCGTCCTTCAGGCAGGTCCGCGCGACCTCGGTGCAGTGGTCCACGTCGACCAGCACCATCTCCGCGGGGCAAGCCCCCTCTTCCCCGGCGGCCGGCGGGCTCGCGCGCCGCTCTGCCTCACTGTGTTCGGAGGCCACGTTCGACGCCGGGCGCGGCGGTTCCCGCGCGCTCGCGCCAGCCGGATGAACCTCGCCCGTACCTTGCAAGGAATGTCCGTAGGATGCGGGAGGCTGAAGGACGTGAGGCGACGACGCGACGGGTGGACCGCACGCGCTGGAGCACGCCACCAGCCATGCCCATCTCCAGCACCCCCCACTCCGAAGCTTCGTGCTCCCGTTGTGGTGGTCTGGCCGAGGTCGGCGCCCCTCGCTGCAGTGCAAACGTCGCGGACACGTGTCACCGCGATCATGGTGCCGAGCGAGGGATGTCACGGAGCCGGTCTACGACGTGGCGCAGCATGGTGGAAGCCACGGCGCGTCGTGTCGGCACCGGTCTCTCGCGGGCGGGCCTCCTGGCGATCACCGCCCTGGGCTGCGTGAGCATGCGCGGCGCCCCCGCCGACGGCTACGTGGGGACGGAGCGCACCGCGCCCGCGATCACCATCCCGGAGGCCGCCGCGGGGGCGCGCACCGACCGGGTTGTCCTCGTCGTGATCGACGGTGTGCGCTGGCAGGAGGTGTTCTTCGGGGTCGACCCGCTCCTCGCCGCGCAGGCTGGCCTTTCTGGCGACGAGGAGGTCGGCCCGACGGAGCTCGCGCCCAACCTGCACGCCCTCGCGCAGCGCGGTGTCGCGCTGGGCGGCCCCAACGGCGCGCCAGTCCTGGCGTCGGGGCCGAACTTCGTCTCCCTGCCGGGCTACACCGAGATCCTGACCGGCCGCCCCTCGGCCTGCCAGGAGAACGACTGTCCCCCGCACACGCGCCCCACCTTGCTCGACGACTTCGGACGCGCCCCGCCCAGGGTGGCAGGTGCGGCGCTGGCCAGCCAGCCAACGAACGTGGCCGCGGTGACCTCGTGGGAGGTGCTGGCGCGCGCCTCCGCGTCCGACCCGGAGGCCGCGGCCATCTCCAGCGGCCGCAGCGGTGGCACCAACCTGGGTCGCTTCACGGGCGACGAGATCGGCACGCTGCTCCTCGGCGAGGGCTCTCGGGCTCCCGCCTGGCCCGGCCACGACGGGTACCGACCCGACCGAAACACCGCGGAGATCGCCCTCCACCATCTGCGCACCGCGCGCCCGCGCTTCATGTTCCTCAGCCTGGGCGACGCCGACGAGCTCGCTCACCACGGCGACTACCGCGGGTACCTCGCGGCCATCCGCCTCGCGGACGCGACCCTCGGGCGCATCCAGGCGGAGGTCGGGGGCTGGGGTGAGGAGGGCCGGCACGTCACCATCGCCGTGACAGCCGACCACGGCCGGTGCGCCGACTTCGGCGATCACGGTCGAGATTGCCCGGAGAGCGCGAGGTCCTTCTTGATTGCCGGCGGCGGAAAGGTACCTCGGCGCGGCGTCGTGGACCTGCACGCGCCCATCTACCTGCGAGACATCGCCCCGACGTTGCGCACCCTGGCCGGCATCTCGCCCGCCACCGACCCGCCGCCCGCGGGCGACGGGGTCGGCGCGCCGATCGTGGAGATGGTCTCGCCCACGCCGAGGTCTCCCGTCGCGGCGCGCTGAGGGAGGTGCAGGCTGCGCTCGTGGCCCGTCGCCGCGGGATGACGCTGTGATAGCGTCCGGCGCGTGAAGATCCACGAGTACCAGGCGAAGCAGGTGTTCGCTCGCTACGGCATCCCGGTGCCGATGGGCGAGCCGGCGTTCACCGCGGAGGAGGTCGGCCCGATCGCCGAGCGGCTGATCGCCAAGACCGGCATCCCCGTGGTCGTGATCAAGGCGCAGATCCACGCCGGCGGCCGCGGCAAGGGCGGCGGCGTCAAGGTCGTCAAGGGCGGCGCCAAGGAGGCGAGCGAGGTCGCCGGCAAGCTCCTCGGCATGCAGCTCGTCACCAAGCAGACCGGCCCCGAGGGCACCAAGGTCAAGCGCCTCTACGTGGAGCAGGGCCTCGACATCGCGCGCGAGACCTACTTCGCGATGCTCATCGACCGCGAGAAGCGCCGCGTCGCCATGATGGGCTCGCGCGAGGGCGGCGTGGACATCGAGGAGGTCGCGGAGAAGCATCCGGAGAAGCTCCTCACGCTGCACCTCGATCCGCTGCTCGGCCTCGCGCCCTTCCAGGCCCGGCAGATGGCGTTCTTCCTCGGCTTCGGGGAGACGAAGGAGCAGCTCGCCGCGGCGACCAAGCTCTTCGACGCCGTCTACCGCTGCTTCATCGGGGAGGACTGCTCGATGATCGAGGTCAACCCGATGATCGTCACCAAGAAGGGCGAGGTCGTCGCCCTCGACGGCAAGGTGACCTTCGACGAGAGCGCCGAGTTCCGCCACAAGAAGGCCTTCGCCGAGATGCGCGACAAGGACGAGGAGGACCCGGTGGAGGTCGAGGCCAAGGACGCCGGCCTCTCCTACGTCGCGCTCGACGGCGACATCGGCTGTCTCGTCAATGGCGCCGGCCTTGCGATGTCGACCATGGACATCATCCAGCACTCCGGTGGGAAGCCCGCGAACTTCCTCGACGTCGGCGGCGGCGCCAACCAGGAGCAGGTCACCAAGGCCTTCAAGCTCATCTTGAGCGACCCGTCGGTGAAGGGCATCTTCGTCAACATCTTCGGCGGCATCATGCGCTGCGACATCATCGCCAACGCGGTGGTCGCCGCGACCAAGGAGCTCGGCCTGAAGGTTCCGCTGGTCGTGCGCCTCGAGGGCACCAACGTCGAGATCGGCAAGAAGATCCTCGACGAGAGCGGGCTCGCCATCCAGAGCGCGTCGTCGATGCAGGACGGCGCCACCAAGATCGTCGCCGCCGTGAAGAAGGCCTGAAGGAAAACGACCATGAGCATCCTCGTCGACGCGAGCACGCGAGTCGTCTTCCAGGGCATCACCGGCGAGTCCGGGAGCCTCCACGCCAGGGCCTGCATGGCCTACGGCACCCAGGTGGTCGCGGGCGTCACGCCCGGCCGCGGCGGGCAGACCTTCGAGGGCCCCGACGGCAAGAAGGCCCCCATCTACGACACCGTGGAGCAGGCGGTGAAGGAGCAAGGGGCCGAGGTCTCTTGCATCTTCGTGCCTCCCGCAGGCGCGGCGGACGCCATCTGCGAGGCCGCCGCCGCGGGCTGTCGCCTGGTCGTATGCATCACCGAGGGCACGCCGGTGCTCGACATGGTGCGCGCGCGCCGCTTCATCGAGAACATGCAGTCCGAGGGGCGCGACGTGCGCCTCCTCGGCCCCAACTGCCCCGGCATCATCACCCCCGGCGCTGGCCCCCAGAGCACCGGCGGCTGCAAGATCGGGATCATGCCCGGACACATCCACAAGAAGGGCCCCATCGGCGTCCTCTCGAAGTCGGGTACCCTCACCTACGAGGCGGTCGGTCAGCTGACGGCGATGGGCGTCGGCCAGTCGACGTGCGTCGGCATCGGTGGCGCTCCGGTCGCCGGCCTCGATTTCATCGACGTGCTCTCCCTCTTCGCGGCGGATCCCGAGACGGAGGGCGTCATCCTCATCGGCGAGATCGGCGGCGGCGCCGAGCAGAAGGCCGCGGCGTGGATCAAGGCCAACAT
>JBKJLX010000367.1:0-17032 GCA_046596645.1 Polyangiaceae bacterium | reverse complement strand
GCACGATCCTCGGGACGCCGCCCTACATGAGCCCCGAGCAGTTCACCGGCAAGGCCCTCGACACGCGCAGCGACGTGTACTCGCTCGCCGTCGTCGCCTACGAGATGCTCGCCGGCCGGCTCCCCTTCGAGGCCGACACGCCGTGGGAATGGGCAACGCAGCACATGACGGCGCAGCCGTTCCCTTTCGAAGCGACGCCGATGGGCAACCAAGTCCCGGCCAAGATGCGCAACGCGATCATGCGCGGCATGTCGAAGGACCGCGAGCAGCGTCCTCAGAACGTCCGGGACTTCTACGAAGACTTGACCCTCGGCGGCGCACCACGGCTCTCGGTGATTGCCCAGGCTCCACGCACCACCACATCGCTGCCTGGCCTCGGCCAAGGCCCCATCACCGGTCAGGTCCAGAGCGGTCCCGCCGGCGGTACACAGATCGGTCAGCAAGCCTACGGACAGCCGCCGGGCCCGACGGCGGTCGACGCGCAGTACGCGCCCGGCCCCGCGCCAGCGATGCCGCCTCCTCCCCCAACCCAGCGGAAGAGCGGCGGCGGCATGGGCATCATCATCGCGATCATCGCGGTAGTCGTCCTCGGCGGCGGCGCGACCATCGGTTACTTCGCCACACATGACGACGAGACCAAGGCCAAGGCCGCGCCGTCCGGATCGGCGAGCGGCGGCCCGGCAACGCCGCCGGCAAGCGCCAGTCAGGCGGCCAGTGACACGCCGCCCCCGGAGCCGAGCGGCAGCCCCGCCGATTCCAGCAAGCCGGCGACGGCGCCGGCCGGCCAACCCGCGCAGCCCAATGCTCCCCGCGAAAACATCGACCACTGCTGCCGTGGCGTGCGCGACAGGGGAAAGAAAAACGCCTGTCAGAGCATCGCGCAGCAAGTGAAGAGCGGGCAGACCACAAAGGCCAAAGCGCAGCCGCAGCTTCGCGCAATGGGCATTCAGTGCAACTGAGTCAGCCCGCACCGTGGCTTTTTGCCTGGCGTTTCGTGCGGGTGTGCGCTCTTGACCATCGTCTCGACCAGGGCTAGCCTCCCGACTGCTTTCGATGCCAACTCGACGCCCCCCAGGCGAGTCGTCGTTCGTTCGCTGCGTGACGCTTCAGCTTCACGCGCGAAGTGACGTCAAGCCCATGCGAGAGAGCAGCCCGCCCAGAGACGGCGGAGCCAGGCCATGTATTCCCGCATCGGACCCGCCTGGCTCGCGAGCGTAGGAGAGGAACGTCGATTTCACATGGCTCGTTCCGTTGCACCAAGCCCCACCACGAAGCACGTGCCTCTCACGCGCGCTGCCTCGTGGGCCCAGATATGCAGAACCGAGGAGTTTCGAGGCCGCTGGGTCGCCCTCGACAACGTCCGGTTCTGTCCCCTCACGTCCAAGCCGGTCGAGGCCGATGTGGTCGACGTCGACGACGATCTCGCCGCCCTGTGCCAGCGGATGCGGGAGAGCGACCGGCACGCTTGCAGCGTGCACCTCTGCAGCCCGCCCCCGGCCGCGCCGTCCTACCCGCGCAGCTCGCGCGCGATGCACTGACGCTGCCGACGGCGTCGCGATCGCGACCCAGATCGAGCCGGAGCCGACCTAGATCGAGCGGCAGGCGGCCCCGGCCCCCCGCTTTGGCGCGGTGATATGGCTGGGTGCCAGAGGCCGTTACTTGATGATCGGCTTGATCATCGCCTTGCCGTCCTTCGTGACGACGGCGAAGTCGATGCGACGGTCGGTGTGCTCCTTCTTGAGCTTGTCGACCTGCTTCTTGAGGCTGTCGTGGAGCTTGTCGAAGGTGATGGACGCGGTCGACTCGTTGGCCTTGCGCTTCGCATCGAGGAGCTCGTTGTAGATCTGGCGGACGCGGGACTCGCCCAGGCCTTCGTCGCGCCTGACGGCAGCCTTCGCGGCGTTGTCGCGCAGGGCCTCGGCGCGCTCGGCGGCAGTCGGCCCGATCGGCGCTCGGTCAGTGGCGGTTGCCGGAGCAGAGGCCGCTGGCGACGCCACGGGCGGCGGCGCAGCGACGGGCGCCTGGCGAAGCGGCGCAGGGGTCGCAGGGGTCGCGTCGCCCTCGAACGACGGCGACGAAGCGCGAGCCGCGGTCGGGGGCCGGAGGCCGAGCGGCTTGGAAGGAGGGCCGTCGGACGCGGGCGGTCTGACCATTGGCGCGCCGGCTGGCCGCTGGGGCGGCGGCGGCGGCGGCACCGACGCCGGAACCGCGGGCGTGATCACGTCCTCGGGATTGAAGCGACGAGCCGGCGGCTGCGCGGCGGCGACTGGTGGCGCCGCCGGGGTCGCGCCGATCTTCTCGGCGAGCTCCTGAAGGCGACGGCGCGCGGCATCCGGATCGGCCGCCCGATGGCCCCCACCCCCGAGGCGTAGCCCGCCCCCTGGTTTCCGGGGCACTCCCGACTCGGGGCCGGACTCGGACGCGCCAGTGGCGACGACGTGCGCCGGCGCGCTGGGCTCGCCGGACGGCGCGGTCGGCGGCGAGAAGCCGGGGGACACGGCAGCGGTGGAGGGCCGACGCGCCACTGGAGGTGCGGGCGGTGCGGGAGGCGCGACCACCGCGCCGGGCGAGGCTGGGGGCGACGGAAATCCCAGCGCCGAGAGATCGGCGTCGCCTGCGGCTTTCGGCGGGGCGTAGGCGGCTGGCGGTGCGTATCCGTATCCGGCCAGCGCGCCGGGATCGGCCGCTGGAGGGGCAAACTTCGAGGTGTCCACCTTGGCCTGGGCCACCGGACGCAACCCGCCCGGCGGGGGCGGCGGCGTCGGCGCGTCGTCATCGTCGTATGCGGGCTCGCGAGCTCGCGCCGCTTCGCGGGCGGCTTCCTGCTCACGCTTCGCGTCGCCGCCCTGTCGCTCGAGGACCTTCTGCAGCGACGCGGCCCGCTTGCGACCGACCGCGGTCATCGCCTCTTCGACACCGAAGCGCGCTGCGGCACGCGCCACGTCGCGCTTGTAGGTCCCGTTCTCGATCTCGCGCGTGATTCGGCCCCAGTGCTGCTGCATCGTGTTGAAGCGCTGGCACAGAGTGTTGAACCGGAAGCGCAGAGCCGTGTTGCGCATCTGCTCCTTGCGGAGCATCACGACGCGTCGGTCGACTTCCTTGCGAGGGGTGAGCGGCTCGAGACGCTCGATGCCCATGAAGTACTGCTCGTAGAGCGCGCGAACGCGATCGATCTTCTCCTCGAGCTCGCCGAGCTGCTTCTCCAGGTCTGATTGTTCCATCGCGCCGGATCAGTCGTGGCCAGGTCGGGGTGCGGCCGGGGGGCTGCTCAGCGACACGATGCGGAGGTCGTCGAAGCAAACGGGCGCTTCCCAGTCGTTGAAACCGAGGTGGTCGTGACCGGCCCCATCGAGCGGTTCTTCGTCGAGAAGCTCGAACATGAGGACCCCATCGATTTCCCAGCGCAAGGTCCTACCGTCCCTGCGCTCGAAGCGGAAGCGGTAAGGCTGCTGGGCAGTGACGGGGCGCCTCCTCGGGTCCTCGGCGGCCAGCTCAACCGACAGCTCGCTCCGGTCGTTCCCATGCTCGTCGAGTCGGGCGAGGACGTGACGGGCGTTGCGCCATCCCCCGAAGATCGCCAGATAACTCGTCGCGTCGTCGTAGCTCGCGCCGGTAGCGCCGCTCCGACCGTCGCCCCACAACTCGAGCTTGAGGTCGCCGGTCTCGGAGCCCGCGATGGCGGTCACCTCGATCCGGGCGTCGCGAGGCAAGGTTCGGCGCAGCCAGACTCCCCGGTTTCGCGCGCCCTTGGCGCAAAGTCGGCCGTCTTCGATGCGCCACGCGGGTGACAGCGCGAGCCAGGCCGGCCCCAGTTCGACGCGGTCGAACGCGTCCTCGAACGTGCCCTCCAGCGGAGGATCGCTGGGCGCATCCATCACCGCCGAGCTCGCCGGAGCGTTGCCGCGCGACGACGCCGTGGGAGGCCCCTCCGCGAGGCAGCCGCCGACTGCTGCCGCCAGGGCCGCGCTCGGCAGGATCGCGAACACCATCGGGAGATCGAGCGCCGGCAAGCGGCAGACCGATGCAGTCGATGGCACGGTCGTCATGCTACCACGCGACCCGTTGGCCGCCGCGCCGGACGGCTGGTAAGGCGGCTCGGTGCATCCCGTCCTCGTTCGTATCCCGATCCCGGGCCTGGGGCCGATCGCCCTCTACGCCTACGGCGTCATGCTGGGCCTCTCCCTCGTCGTCGGCTGGTACCTGACCCTGGGGCTCGCCAAGCGCGACGGGCTGCCGGCGGAGAAGATGGCGAACAACTACGTCATCACCGCGCTCACCGCGGTGGTGATGTCGCGCGTCCTCTACGTCGTCACCAACCTCTCCGAGTTCCAGACGTTCGGGTCGATCTTCTCGTTTCGTAGCGGTGGCCTGGTGGCCTACGGCGGATTTCTGGGCGGGCTGCTGGGGTCGTTCGTGTACCTGAGGATGAACAAGCTGCCCCTGCTGCCCTGGGCCGACGTCGCCGTCCCCAGCCTGGCGTCGGGACTGATGATCACCCGCATCGGTTGCTACATGTTCGGCTGCGATTTCGGCCAGCCGCTGGGCCCGACGGCACCCGGATGGCTCCAGAAGCTCGGCACGTTCCCCCACTGGGCCGACAACACCATCGACGGCGGTACCGGCTCGCCGGCCTTCATCCAGCACGTCAAGACACGCGGGCTCTCCGCCGACGCCCTGCACTCGCTGCCCGTTCATCCGACCCAGATCTACGAGTCGCTCGTCGGTGCCTCGCTCCTAGTGCTCCTGCTCGTGATGCGGAAGCGCCAGAAGTTCCGCGGACAAATCTTCTTCATCTTCACGATCGTCTACGGCTTCGCGCGCTTCCTGCTCGAGCTCGTGCGCGACGATCTCGAGCGCGGCGACGTTCCGCCCGCCCTGCCCGAGCATGTGCTCATCCCGGGCTCGCTCGCCCTCTTCGCGGTAGCCTTTGCAGTGGGGGTCGCACCGGCGATCGAGCGGTCGACGGTGCGGGTCGTCGCCCAGGGTGCCGCGTTCATGCCCGCGGCCTGGGCCTACGTCGCGCTGCAGCCTGGCGACTTCGCCGCCGTGCACATCCTCAAGCTCTCGACCTCGCAGGCGATCGGCCTGGGTTCGGCGGTCCTCGCCGCGTTGGCGTACGGCGTCCTCCAGAAGGCGGCGATCCGCCATCCCGAGTCGGCGATGGCGCTCGATCTTCCCCCCGAGCTCGACCCTCGCTTGCAGGAGGAGGACGAAGAGGACGAAGAGGACGAAAGCAAGCCCGCGAATAAAGCGGCCGTCGCCAGCGCAGCCGCCGTGGCGAAGCGGAGGCCGGCGAACGCTGCGAAAGATGACTCTGCCGACGTCGATGCGCCGGATGAGGAAGGCGGGGAGAAGGACGGGGACGAGGACGACAGCGAAGAGGGCGTGGCCGAACACGTGCCGGTGCCGACACCGTCGCCGACCCGAAAGCCCTCCAAGAAGGACATCGAGGAGGCGCTGTCTTCACGCGACGACGAGGACGGGATCCCGGCCCCCGACCCGGCGCCCGCCCCGACCAAGCAGAAGGCCAAGAAGCGGCCTCCGACGGCGCGCTAGGCTGCCGCCACGTGCGACGACGAGGGCTAGCAGCGATCGCTGTCGTCCTCGGCATCTCCGGGGAGGCGGCTGGGCAGGCCGACGACAGCGCGCTCCATGCGGCGCCCGCTGTCGCGGCGAGCGCGGTGCCGCGCTACGTGCTCGAGCGCATCGAGCTACGCGGCAATCGTTCGACCAGCGACGACGTCCTGCTCCGACACGTACCCTATCGGGCAGGGGATCGCGTCGATCCGACCGACCCCGCGATCACCCTCGTCCGCTACCGCCTGCTCTCTACCGGATTCTTCGGTAGGGTCGAAGTGCACCTCGAGCGCGGCGCGCTGCGGGGCGGTGTGGTGATGGTCGTCGAGGTCGCGGAGCGCAACACCTTCGTCGTCGAAAACCTCTGGGTCGGCATCGCCGCCGACGAAGGCGACGACGGCCGCGTCGAGCCGGTGAGCCCCTTCCTCGGTCTGCGCCTCGCCGAGCGCAACCTGCTCGGCACCGGCACCACTGTCGGCGGCGGCGCCGCGATCGCCGACGAGCAGATCTCGATCGAGGCGAGCTTCGCGGATCCGACCTTCGTCGGGTCGGATTGGGCGGGCTATGCGTCCCTTCTGTTCGTCGACGGACGTGACTTCTTCGGTGCCCGCGACGTGGCCTACGAGGCGCCGTTCTCGGTCGATCACCGCCTCGAGAACTACGCGGTGGTTCCGTTTCGAAGGATAGGGGGGCGAATCGGCACCGGGCGCGACCTCTCGCTGTCGACCTCGTTCTCCGCCGGCTGGCGCCTCGAGCACGTGGAGGCGACGCCGCCCCTCATCGCCTCCGAGGACCGTGGCGGCCGGCGCCAGCCCGTCACCTTCGACGTGCTGCCGGGCGCGAGCGTGCTCTCCACGCTCGAGGGCTCGCTTGTCCGCGACACGCGGGACGCGCCCTTTCTGGTGACCGACGGTTCGCTCCTCGAGGCGCGCCTCTCGCTCGGCGCCGTCCCCATCGGGAGCTCGTACGGTTACGCGCGGATCGAGGGCGTGGCCCAGCGCTGGTTCCGCCTGCCCTTCGGACACGTGCTGCGCGTCGAGGGCTTCGTCGGCGCCATCGCCGGGGACGCACCCTTCTTCGAGCAGTACTACGTCGGCGACTTCACCGACCTCCTGCCGGATCGCGTGCTGGAGCTCGCCCCCGATCGTCGCAAGGCGCCGAACTACTTCGGCACCGCCATCGGCCTGGTGCGCTTCGGCGAGTTCGCGGCGCGCGCCGGTGCCGAGTACCGCATCCCCCTGTACCAGGGCCGGGGCAGCATCCTTGGCGTCGATCTCTTCGCGTCCAGCGGCCTCTACGCGGTGGCCACCCGTCGCGAGCTGGAGGACCCGGCGCCGGACTTCGAGGGCGCCGCGGCGATCCCGATCGACCTCACGTACAACGTCGGGCTGCGCATCGACACCAGCGTCGGCGGCGCCACCCTCGCGTTCTCCAACCTGCTCGGCCTCCTCCCCGCGAGGGGGAGCGACCCGTGAGCCGCGCACTTGTCTGGATCAGGGCGCTGGTGGTGCTGCTGGGGACGCTGCTGGCCCCGGGGGGCGCGCGCGCTCAGGACGCGAGCGAGCCGCCGGCGTCGCCGCAGCAGCTCCCTCCGCGGGCGTCGGCGGTCGGCCTCGACCGCACCAGCGTCGTCCTCGGCGTCTCCTACCGCGACGCGCTCGACGCCGGGGTGCTGGCGCGGCTCAGCACGGGTCTGCCCACGGTTGTCGCCCTGCGCGCCTACGTCTTCCGCGAAGGGGAGCCGGCGCCGATCGCGCTCACCGTGAAGACCTGCCGCGTGGTCTACGATCTGTGGGAGGAGGTGTTTCGCCTCCAGATCATGCAGCCTGGTCGCTCGCTGGAGACGACGGCGCTCAATGTGGAGGGCGTCCTCCGCCAGTGCGGCGAGGCGCAGCGCCTCCACCTCGCCGATCGCACGCAGATGCGCGAAGGTGCGCGACACTTCGTCGCCGGAATCGTGGAGGTGAACCCGATGTCGCCCGAGACGCTCGAGACCATTCGCCGCTGGGTCACGCGGCCCAGCAAGTCGACCGCCATCGGCCCGGGCGACTCGCTCTTCGGATCCTTCGTGGGGCTGTTCGTGACCCGGGTGCGCACGGCGGAGAAGCGCGTCGCGTTCCGCACCGGCACCTTCCTTCCGCCGAAGCCGCCCCCGCCGCCGCCCCTGCCGCCGCGGTCCCGTCCTGCGCCCGGTGCTGGCGGCACCCGGGGGAGGGAGTCGTCGTGACCGCCGAGGCCGAGCTCGGCGACGCCCTGCGGACCCTGCCGGTCGAGCTGCTGCTCGCGGGCCGCCGCGCGGTGTGCCTCGGCGCGTGCGCCGAGGTCGCCTGGAAGGTCGAGCGCCTGATCCGCGCCTGCGCCGACGTCGTCGTCATCGAGGGCGGCGCGATTCACCCGGTGATCGCCGAGCACGTCGCCGCGGGCGACATCCGCCACGAGGCGCGCGCGCCGCGCGACGAGGACGCCGACGGCGCGGCGATCGTGTTCGTATCGCCCGATCACGAGGCGCTGGGGCGCCGCCTCGCCGACCGCGCGCGCGACGTGGGGCGCCTGGTGTGCACGCTCGATCGACCGCACGCCTGCACCTTCGTCAACCCGGCAGTCGCGCGCGGGCCCCAGCTGACGATGACGCTCGCGAGCGGCGGTCGCTCCCCGGCGCTCCTGCGCCGGCTGCGTGAGGATCTGGAGCGGGCGCTGGGCGATGCCCGCCTGGGCGCCTTCGTGGATCGGATCACAGCCTTGCGGCGGAACGCCGGCCCCGGCGGGCGCGCCGCGGTGGGGCGCGCCGCGGTGCTGGGGTTCACGGCCGAGCTGACCTTCCGCTTCCCGCGGTGGTTCGAGGAGGGCGCGCCCGGTCCGGAGCCCGACGACTGGAACGAGGGAAAGGGGGGGACGTGACCGCCGGTCGCCACATCGACGAGCTGGCCTCGGAGCGCTCGCGCGCGCTGGGCTGGGCCGGCACCCTCGCCGAGCAGACGGGGCGGGTGCGCGAGAGCCGATTCTCCGGCGAGCACTCGGTGGGCGCCGTCGACGCCATGGTGTGGGAGCAGGCTGCTCTCGAGCACGAGGAGTCGCGCGCGTTGTCGCCGCCGACGATATCGCGCTGCGCACCGCCCACCTGACCACCGAGCTGGACGTCGCGCGCCGCGCGATGGAGGGCGAGCGCGCGCTGATCGCGGCGCGGATGGAGGGGCACATCGCGGCGCTGCGCGCGCTGGCGGTGGAGGCGTGGTCCGCGCTGGAGTCGGCGGCGGCGTCGGTGTCGGTGACGCTGGACGACGAGGTGCGACGCGCCCGGGAATCTTGACGGCGCGGTGAGCGTAGGTCACTTGCCGTGGCGCGGATGGACGAGACCGACGAGCGCGACGAGGGCGTCCTCGACGACGCGTTCGAGCGCGTGGCCCGGCCGCGGCGCGCGGCCCCCGCGGACGCGGTGCGCCCCACGCGCGCCGAGATCAACCTGGCCGCGCTCCGCCACAACCTGTTCGCGCTGGAGCGCGCGCTCGACCTCCCGCGGCGGCGCACCAGCGACGCGCCGCCGCCCTCCGGCTCCACCTCCGGCGCCGCGAGCGGCGAGGCGGCCATCTGGGGCGTCCTCAAGGCCGACGCCTACGGGCACGGCGCGCCCGCGGTCGCGCGCACGCTGGAGCGTGCCGGGATCGGCGGCCTCTGCGTCGCCCTCCTGGAGGAGGCGCTCGAGCTCCGCGCCGCGGGGATCCGCGTTCCGGTGCTGGTCATGGGCGGCTACTATGGGCCTCGCCGCGAGGGGCTGGAGGAGGTGCCGGAGAACGACCTGGTGCCGGTGGTCTACGACCGCGGCCACGTCGAGACGCTCGCCCGCATCGCGCGGCGCCGCGGGACCGGGCCCATCGCTGTCCACCTGAAGATCGACACGGGCATGGGGCGGCTCGGCGCCGCCGACGAGGAGCTGGACGAACTGCTGCTCGCGCTCGGCGAGCACCGCGCCGAGGTGACGCTCCACGGGTTGATGACTCATCTCGCCTGCGCGGACGCGCTCGATCTGGCGACCACCAGCGAGCAGCTGCGCGTCTTCGCCGCGTCAACGCGCCGGGTGCGCGCCGCGGGCCTCACGCCGGTGGTCCTCCACGCGGCCAACAGCGCCGGCGCCATCCGGGTGCCGGCGTCGCGCTTCGACGTGGTGCGGCCGGGCATCGCCCTCTTCGGCTACGCGCCATGGTCGGGCGAGCGGGAGGCGATCGCGGACGCCGCGGTCGCGGCGCTCAAGCCCGTGATGAAGGTCCGCACCGAGATCGTCGCCCTGAGGACGGTCGCCGACGGGGGGCGGGTGGGGTACGGCCACCAATTCGTCGCGCGTGGCGAGCGGCGCATCGCGACCGTGGCCATGGGCTACGCGGACGGGCTGTCGCGCTCCCTCTCCGGCCGCGGCGGCGTCCTCATCCGCGGCCGGCGGGCGCCGATCGCGGGCGTCGTATCGATGGACCTCACGGCGATCGACGTCACCGACATCGATGGCGCGCGGGTGGGTGACGAGGTGGTCTTCCTCGGCCCGCAGGAGGGGCCGCTCGGCTCCGACGTGATCTCCGCCGAGGAGATCGCCGAGCAGACCGGCACCATCGCCTGGGAGGTGCTGACCAGCATCTCTCGCCGCGTTCCGCGCTTCTATCGCGAGCCCTGACCGGAGGACGCGACGCGCCGGGCGAGGAGGCGGTGCTAGCCTCCGAGCGTGCGCGCTCACGTCGCCGCCATCGCCCTCGCCTGCGCGCCCGTCGCGGCGAGCTGCTCGTGCGGTACGCGCGATCTGGGGGAGGACGGCGCGTCGACCACCGCCGCCGGGGGCGCCGCGGATGGCTCGGGGGGCTTCGACGTCCTGGTGGGCGTCACCACCGGCGGTCCCCCGCCGCCGCAGAACCTGTGCGGCTCGCAGGTGCACGAGGTCTCGTTCGATCCGCCGGCTCTCTACTTCGTCCTCGACGCCTCCGGCAGCATGGCCGACGACGCGGCGGAGGCGGGGCACACGCGCTCCGAGGTTCTGCACGCCGCGGTGGTGGACCTGGTCGGTCGGCTCGGCGATCGCGCGCGCGTCGGCGCCAACCTCTTCCCCACCGACTCCAGCGACGGCATCCCGTGCTTGCCAGGGCGAGAGGTGTTCCCTGTGAAGCTGGGCGACCCGCCCGAGGGCGGGAGCACCACGCGCGACTTCGCTGACGCGACCGCGGTGACGCCCTCCGGCGGCACGCCGACCGCCGCGACGCTGGAGGTGGTGCGCGAGGCGCTGTCCGACGTCGACGGCCGCCGCGTGGTGATCCTGGTGACCGACGGCGGCCCCAACTGCAACGACTCGCTCACCTGCGGCGCCAGCACGTGCATCCCCAACATCGAGGGGGACTGCCCGGAAGAGTACGAGAACTGCTGCGACCCTGAGATTGGCGGTGAGCCCGGCAACTGCCTGGACCGCAGCCGCACGCTGGAGGCGGTGGTCGCCCTGCGGGAGGAGGGCGTCGACGTCCACGTGATCGGCTACGCCGGCAGCGCGCCGTTCGCCGCCACCCTGGGGCAGATGGCGATCCTCGGCGGGTCGGCGACCGACAACCCGCCCTACTACAACGAGGCGACCGACATCGAGGACCTTTCGGCCGCGCTCGGGCGCATCGCGGTCGCCAACGTCGGCTGCGTGCTCGAGATCGACGAGCCGCCGGACGTGCCGTGGCGCACCAACGTGTGGCTCGACGACGAGGTCCTCGACTACGACACCGCGGACGGGTGGATGTGGCGCGGCGCGCCTCTCGACTACGTCCCCGTGCCCCCGGCCGACGCAGCGTCCACCGGCGCCGGCGGCAGCGGGCCCGCGGCCGGTGGCGCCGGCTCGGGTGGGTCGGGCTCCAGCGGCGGCGCGCCCGGCGGCGGCGCGTCCGGTGGCGCCTCGTCCGACAGTGGCGGAGGCGGAGGCGGCTTCGCCCCGGAGGTCGACACGACGGCGGTCGAGCTGCGCGGCGACGCGTGCGAGCGCTTCAAGTCGGGCGTGGTCCGGCGCGTCACCATCGTCACTGGCTGCCCGCTCGTCCCTCCGACGTGAGACCGAGCATGACCGCGCGCACCTTCGTCCTGGAGGCCCTGGTCGGAGGGACCGAGGGGGACGTCCTCCCCGACGACGATCGGCGCGTGGTGGAGGAGCTCGGCGCGGCCACCCTGCAGGGCAACGTCGTCTACATCGGCAGCGAGCTCGCCAAGCCGTGGACGCGCGCGTGGATCGGGCGCGGCGCCGGGGGCACCGGGCCGCTCGGCTTCCTGGTGGCGTGGCACGTCGCCGACGAGCTGCACGTCCTCGGCATCGCCGTCGACGGGACCGTCCGCCGCATGGGCCTCGGCCTCGCGCTGATGGAAGAGGCGCAAGCCTACGCTCGCCGCTGCAACATCCGCCTCTTGCTGCTCGAGGTGCGGCGGAGCAACCGGCCCGCCATCCGCCTCTACCGCCGCCTCGGCTACTCGGCGATGGGGATGCGCCCCGGCTACTACGCCGACGGCGAGGACGCGCTGGAGATGATGCTGGTGCTCGACCCTGCGACCGGCGAGGTGGTCCCGTCGCCCGACGAGATCCACCTCGAGCCGTAGCGTGGAGGCGGCGCCCTCGACGGCCGCGACCCCTCGTCGGCTCAGCGACCGCCAGGCAGCGGCCAGCCGCTGGTGGGACCGGTCTTCGGCGGCGGCGCCTGGCCCGGTGGGACCGCCTGCAGCTGCTGCCCGGCAGCCCCGAGCGTGGGCCGCGCCTGATAGTCGAGTGGCGCGAACAGGAGCGGCTGCAGCACCTCCCTCGCGCGGCCGTCGGCGGGGAGGAGCGTGGTGATGAACTTCCGCGCGTCGTCGAGATCGTCCTTCATCTGCCGCCAGTCGCCCTGACCCTGGGACGCGTCGTCGATCTCGGTCGCCTTTCGCTTCAGGACCTCGATGCGCTCGATGTAGCGGTCGAGCGGGGTGATGCCGCCGCGCTTGTCGTCGGTGCCGGGCCGCTTCTCCGGCGGGACGCCGAAGTCGACCATCGGCTTGAACTTGAGCGGCAGCACGCTGGTGCGCTCGCCGATCTTGGTCACGTCGAGGCCGAGCCGCAGGCCGTACAGCTTGGAGCTGGCGACGGCGTTCAGCTCGCGGTTGACCACGTTCCCCACCGCCGCGTTCTGCGACATCGGGTTGGGGTTCTTCCACAGGACGTGGTCCTCGACCTGCCGCAGCAGGCGGAGGAGGGGCCACGGCGGCTGCACCACCTCGTTGTAGAGCCTGATGCCCTCCTTCAGGCTGGTCGGGTTGCGCACGCGGACGTCCTTCAGGAAGTCCATCCAGAACTGCTCGTACCGGGTCTCGTAGTCCTCCACGAGGATCTTCATGTTGCGGGGGACCTGGTCACCCTGCTCGTCGCGCGTCAGCGGCACCACCCAGCCCTCGCGCTGGAGGAGCTTCTCCGCGTCGGCGACGTTGTTGATGACCATGTAGTGGCCCTTGTCGGTGTAGGGCCCATCGACCTCTTGCCACTTCTTCTCCCGCTCGAAGCGGGCGGAGTAGTAGCTCTCCAGCACCTTGGGCTTGTCGCTGAAGATCGACGCCAGCGAGATGGGGGGGAAGCGCCGGTTCTCCCGGGTGTCGTCGCCCTCCTCGTCGTACTTCTCGTCGTTCAGCGATTCGATGAACATCTCGTAGTAGCGCTTGCGGACGGAGACGCTCTGCAGCGTCTTGCGCACCTGCTCCACCAGCGCCGGATCGGTCTGCAGGGGGACGACCTTCCCCTTCTGCACCAGGTCGAAATAGTAAGCGACGTGCGGGCGCAGGGCGCGCTTCAGCTCGATCTCGCTCACCGTCGTCGTCGAGCGGAGCAGCTGGGCCCACAGCGAGACGTAGCGGCTGGTCGCCCACTCCGGCTCGAGGTGCTCCTTGTCGCCGAGCATCAGGTAGAGCTTCAGCATGTTGCGGTCCTGCAGGTACTTGTCGCCGTCGGCGCGCTTCAGCCGCTCCTCCAGCTTGGTCTTCGCAGGGACCACGAAGCCGCTCTGCAGGTTGGCGACGTAGACGGTGATGGCCGGGCGGTAGACGCGATCGCCCGAGTACATGAGCCAGCCCATGCCGAAGGGCACGCCCTCCTCCCGGTGCTTGTCGAGCTCCTTCAGGCGGTCGAGCAGCGGGACGAGCGCCTTGACCTTGTCGACCGCCGGCTTGTTGTCGGACCAGTCGACGGTCTTCGCGGCCCTGGCGCGCTCCTCGGTCTGCGCGAGGAACTCGCGGTTGTTGAGGAACGACGTGATGCCGGGGATGCTGAGAATGGCGGCGAGCGCGAAGGCGGCGCCGCTGATGGCGAACCGCATCACCTGCTGACGGCGCATTTCGCCCGCGGTGCGCGAGGCGAGCGCGGCGTCGGGAAAGACGACGTTCATGAAGACGTCGTGGAGGAAGTAGCTCTTCGACTCGACCTGGGCCTGCGCCGCCTGCTCCTGGTTGCGGATGCCCATCGCCTGGCTCATTCGGCCGAGCACGCGGTCGAGGGGCAGGCCCTCCTGGGTGCCGGACGCGAAGTAGAAGCCGCGGAGGATGGGCGTGCCCTGGAAGGCGTTGGGCTGGAAGGCGATGGCGAGGAACTCGGCCAGGTTGCGCTTCAGACCGGCGAACTCGAGCGGGAACTGGAAGATGCGCTCGCGCGCCTCACGGCTCCGTTCCTGCACGGTGCGCTTCAGCGCGCGGGTGTGGAGCGACCTGGTGAGCGTGTCGAACTCGTGCTCGAAGATCTTGCCCGGCTCGGTCTTGGGTAGGTCGAGGCGCAGCGTCGCCCCCCAGGCCTGGGCGCGATCGCTCTTGCGCAGATCGTTGAAGAACTCGGCGAAGCCGGCGACCAGATCGATCTTGGTGAAGAGGACGTAGACCGGCACCACCATGCGCAGCTGCGTCATCACCTCGTCGATGCGGGCGCGGACCTTCTTGGCGCGCTCCTCGATCTGCTGCTCGTTGGCGTCGATCAGATCGGTGATGCTGATCGCCACCAGGACGCCGTTGATCGGCCGCTTGCCGCGGTACTTGAGGAGGAACTGGAGGAACGAGATCCACTCGTCGCGGTCGTCCTGCTCGGTGGTGTAGCGGCCCGCGGTGTCGAGGAGGATGGCCTCATTGGTGAACCACCAGTCGCAGTTGCGGGTGCCGCCGACGCCGCGCACGCCGCCGCCCTGGGCGTTCTGGTAGGGGAAGACCAGGCCCGAGGCGCGGAGGGCGGTGGTCTTGCCGGCGCCCGGGGGGCCGATGATCACGTACCAGGGCAGCGAGTAGAGAGCGGCGGCCCCGCTCTGCTTGCCGCGGCCGAGCTTGGACGTCTTCAGGGCCGCCATGCCCTGCTGCAGCTGGCGCTGCAGCTCCTGGATCTCGGCGCGGCGCTCGGGGCGAGCGTTGAGCGCCTGCTGGTTCGCCTGCTGGGCGATCGCCTTTTCCAGCTGCCCGGCCGACCGACGCGCCAGCAGCTTGCGTGCGATCCAGATGCCGATGAGCGCCACCAGCACCCCGCCCGAGGAGGCGATCGGCACCCAGAGGGGCCAGCCGAGGACGAGCCAGAGCGCCCAGACGATGAGGACGATCAGTCCTCCGAGGATCCAGAACACGGTCCGGCGAGGCTATCAGGCCGGCGGCCGGCCGGGCGCGTTCACGACGGCGCTCCGCGGTCAGTGGAAGGTGGGGCCGTAGTCCTCGGGCTCCAGCAAGAGCGGCGGCTGCTCCTCGATCGCCTGCTTCTGGCGGATCGCCTCGACGACGATGTCGAGCACCTCCAGGCGGGTCGACGGCGCGCGGTACTCCTCTTCCCCCACCTCGGGGAGCTCGGCGAGCCGGGCCGCCACCGCCTCGCGGTCGTCTTCGTCGAGGTCGAAGGACATCACGTCCAGCTCCTCGCCGTCCGGCCCGCGCTCCAGGCCGAGGGCGTCGCGCGCCACGTCCGCCGGCGCGAAGGAGAGAAAGACGTCGCGAAGCTCCACCCGCCAGCTGCCGGGATCGCTGCTGTCCACCCGCCACCAGGATGCGTGGCGGCGGCGAACCACCTCGCCGAAGTAGGCGCCGGCGGCATGGGCGAGGAGGTTGGCGGTGTCGGGGCGCGCCTCGGCGGCCTCGCGCCCCTCGCGCAGCCAGTGGTCCAGCAGCGGCATCGTCTCCAGCTGGAAATCCAGGCGGACGCCCACCGCGCGCTCCACGAAGCGGATGCAGGCCTCGGCCAGCTCGGTCACCTCGGCCGGCGGCGTCGGGAGGTCAGGCGAGGCGCCAGGGGGAGAGGCGCCAGGGGGCGCGGCGGCCGGGGGGGCCGGAGGAGGGGCGTCGGACATGGCTTCCGACTCTCCGATCGCCGGTCGGTCGACGCAAGGCGCGGCGCGGTTCGGGCGGGACGGTCGCCTCGCTGGCCGCGAGCTGCCGTAGCGGAAGGTTCCGTGCTAAGGTCCGCTCTCCACTCCATGCGTCTCGGCATCTTCAGCGACACACACGCAAACTACGAAGCGTTGAGCGCGGTGCTCGAGGCGTACGAGGCAGAGAAGATCGACGTCTACTACTGCCTCGGCGACACCGTCGGGTACGGGGGCTCGCCCAACGAGTGCGCCGACCTGGTGCGGAAGATCGCGCGCGTCACCATCCTCGGCAACCACGACGCCGCCGTCGCCGGGCGCATGGACTACTCGTACTACTACGAGGCTGCGCGCCAGGCGCTCGACACGCACGCCTCCCAGCTCTCCGCAGAGAACACCGCGTGGCTGAAGACGCTCCCCTACAAGGAGCGGCTCGCCGACATCGGCGTCGACCTGTGCCACGGCTCGCCGGTCCGGCTCGAGGAGTTCGAGTACATCTTCGCCCCCGAGCAGGCCCGCGAGTGTCTGCCGATCTTCGAGGAGCTCGGGCACATCACGCTCATCGGCCACTCGCACCTGTGCAAGGTCTTCGCCCTCACGCCCAACAGCGTGGAGGAGCTGCCCGCCACCGACTTCGTGCTCGAGCGCGACCGCAAGTACATCGTCAGCGTCGGCTCGGTCGGCCAGCCGCGCGACTACGACAACCGCGCCAGCTTCACCATCTACGACTCGGAGGAGCAGAAGTTCTCCTTCCGCCGCATCGAGTACGACATCGAGTCGGCGGCCGAGAAGGTGCTGAAGAACAAGCTCGAGCGGAACTTCGCGCATCGCTTGTACATCGGCGTGTAGGCCTCTGGCGGGCCAGGCCACGACGCCGAGCTGGAGCGTGCGCGAAGGCTCGTTTCCGAGGGGATGATGCATCCCCCTCCCCCGCGCTCCGCGCGGGTCGGCCACCTCGACTCTCGCTGCGCGGAGCGTCCCGGTTGCGCCCGGGCCGGGTTGCCGGACAGGTGACCTTGCACTCGCGCGCATCCGGGCCGGTCCGCTGCGCGTGCTCCGGAAGCGTGCGCGCGCGCCGGGCAGCCTTCGCGGCCGCCCAGCACATTCCCCGCAGCGAACCGGAGCAC
>JBKJLX010000364.1:0-12723 GCA_046596645.1 Polyangiaceae bacterium | reverse complement strand
CGGCGCGCGTGCCGGCGTCGAGCCAGGCGCCGCGCGGGCGCGGCGGCGGCGCGTACGCTTCGGCCGCCGACACCGCGAGCCAGCGCCCCGGGCCGCGGGGGGCGGTCTTGAAGCTGGGCGACCGGTGGGCCGCGGCCAGCGCGCCGGCGACGACCAGCAGCGCCCCTGCGGTCGTCGTCTCCGGCGACAGCTCCAGCCACACACCACCGGCGAACAGCGATGCCGAGAGCGGCGCGCGCGCGAGCAGCGGCAAGGGGAGGAGCGGGCGGGCGTGCCCTCCGGCCGCAGCGTGGGTGCGCGCCGCCTCGCGTGCCTTGGCCGCGACGAGCAGGGCCCAGGCGAGGATCAGCGCGGCGCCGCCGATCCAGCCCAGCGTCGTCGCGTCGATGGCGACCGCAGGGATACCGAGCTCGCGGAGCCAGAGGCCGGTGGGATCGGCGTCGCGCGCCCGTGCGCTGCGGGCGGCGGGCGGCGCCACCGCCAGTCCGAGCGCGCGGGCGTCGACGCGGGCGGTCCAGCGCACGCGCTCGCCGCGCGGCGCGTAGGGCTTGACGATCTCGAGCTCGTCGGCCGCCGAGGTGCGGCGCAGGGTCCCCAGGAAGACCGGCGCGTCCTCTGCGGCGTCCTCGCCGGGGTCGACCACCGAGGGCGGCGTCGGCGCGGCGGGTACGACGAAGACCGCGCGTGTGGTGTCGAGGCCGTCGGCCCAGCTGGGGCCCGACCACGCGATGGTGCGCGTCGGGCCTTCGCCGGTCAGCGCGCCGTGCGCGGCCAGATCGGTCGCATAGCGCAGGGCCAGCACCCAGGCGCCCCGGCGCAGCCCGGCGCCGCCGTCGAAGGTGACCTCGAGATCGACGCGGGGCGGCCGCAGCGCCGCGCCTTCCTCCGGCGCGACCTCGACCCGGCGCACGCTCGCGGCGAGCGCACCCTCGGCGCCACGGCCGGTGGCGTCGAGCTCGCGCGGGACCACCTGCGCCTCGACGTCGGGCGCCGCGTCGGCGTCGACGTCCTGCACCACCAGCGTCATCAGGGGCCCGCCAGAGACCAGAAAGGCGACGCGGTGCTCGATGCGCGCGCGACCGCCGCCGTCCCGGACCAGCTCCAGTCGCACGTCGTCGCGCACCACGCGCAGCTCGACCCACTTGGCGGCCAGCGCGGCGCGCGGCCCGGTGACGAGCATCAGCACGGCGGTCACGACCACCAACGCCAGGCGCCACCCGACGCCGGGCGCGCGCGCCCAAGCCCGGGGGGGCGGACGACGCGGGGAAGATGCGCCCGGAGGCGCGGTCGGGGCCATGGTCCGGCCGGGGCGTCTCACGGGCGGGGCGACCGGGCCAACTCCCCGGATCCCTACGCGCGCGGCGTCGCGACGGCGGGCGGGTGAAGCTCAGCTCGGCGGCGCAATGCGCGCCAGGTCCTCGGGAAGCTCGCTGGTGACGGTGAACGCCGGGACGACATGATCACCACGCCAGGTGATGCGGAAGGCGTGGAGCGCATGGCGCGCGAGGCGCGAGTCGGTCGGGCCGCCATAGAGCACGTCGCCCAGAAGCGGGTGATCGATCGCCGCGAAGTGAGCGCGGATCTGGTGGCGGAGGGCGCGCGGCGCCTTCGCCTCGACCAGCGCCAGCTCCATCCCTGCCCCCTCTCCTTCTCCCTGGGAGGGGCCCAGCGAGCGGATCACGCGGAAGCTCGTCGACGCCGGGCGCGGCTTCTCCCTCGCCACGTCGCGCGGGTGCACGCAGGCGAGCACGCGGCGCCGATCCTTGGGGTGCGGCGCCAGCGGAACGTCGATGGTGCCCGACTCGGGCAGGCCCTCGGCCGCGCAGATGAGGAGGTAGCGCTTGTCGATCTCGCCGGCCTTGAGGGCGCTGACCAGCGACTGCCACGCCTCGCGGTCACGGCCGGCGAGCAGGAGGCCCGAGGTGTCGGTGTCGAGTCGATGGCAGAGGCCGGGCTCGCGCGGGGAGAAGCCGCACGAGGCGACCTCGGGGTAGCGCGCGACCAGGGCGTTCGCGAGGGCACCCCGCTCCGCGGGCTGCAGCGGCGCCGTCGGCTGGCCCGAGGGCTTGTCGAGCACCAGCAGCCGGTCCGTCTCCAGGACGACGGTGAGGGGAGCCTCGGGATCGGCGACCGCGACGCCCGAGGTCTCCTCGTCCACCTCGACCACGACCACCTGGCCCAGCGCGGCCACGTCGCCCTTGGAGGCGCGGCGCGCGTGGACGCCCTCGGCATCGCTCGGCGCGACGCGCACCCGCCCGTCGGCGAAGAGCTTCTTGGCGCCGGCGCGCCCGAGCCCGGGCACGCGATGGGCGACGAGCTTGTCGAGCCGCTGACCGGCGTCGGCGTTGGTGATCGGGATCCTCAAAGGAGCTTCTCTCGCCTCTGCTTGTCGCCTCTGCTTCTCGCGTCCCACCTCAGGGCAGCACGAGAGCGTACGACGCTCCATAGATCGGGGCGCGTCGACTTCCTACGACGCTCTCACCGAGGACGCCGAATGATGGGTGACCAGGGCCGGCCGACCCCGGCCTCGCCGGGGCCGCCCGCGCGGCGCGCGCGGCGCCGGTGAGCCACCAACCGAGGCCCGCACCGACCAGGGTCGAGGCGCCGACGACCGCCACGAAGGCCCGCTGCGCGTCCGGAGTCGGATCGTCGAAGACGAGCGGGCTCGCCAGCGCGGCTCCTCCCAGGCCGCCCAGCGCCGCGCCGAGATCGAGGGCGAGGACGTCGCCGGGCTGGAGATCCACGCTGAGCGACAGCGTTCCCGCGGCGAGCCAGCCGATCGCGGCGCCGTAGCCGAGGCCGGCCTCGGGGATGCCCCCGATGACGCCGCGGACACCGTACTCGGTGAGTCCCCCGAGAACGGCGCCGTACGCGGCGCCCGAGTGGACCAGGGCGGCGTCGCCGTCGGTCGGCCGTCGAAGCGCGAGCGCGAGGGTGGTGAGGCCGAGGCCCGCGGTGGTGCCGATGAGACCGTAGCTCCAGCGCTCCTGGTCGGCGACGCGCGATCGCCGCGCGGCGAAGCGCCCCTCGTAGATGAGGTGACCCGCGGCGGTGGGCCACGTGCCGCCGGCGATGACGAACCACGCGTCGGCCGAGGTCACCTCCCACTCGCCGGCGACGAGCAAGGCTCCGCCCAGGCCGACGCCGGCGCCGGTCGCGAGCATCGGGTAGAGGATGCGGGAGTCGTCGGCGCCGGTGGCGAGGTAGACACCGAGCCCGGTGAAGGTGCCGATCGTGGCGCCGCCCACGGCGAGAGGCAGCGTCCCGTCACCACCGCCGTCGGGCTCTTCGTCGACGACCTGCGGCGTCGACGGCGCCTCGCGCAGGGCTGGCGGCGCGGCGCCGGGGAGAGCGGCCGCCGCGAAGAGGACGTCGCGCGCGAGGACGACGCTCCGGGCGAGCACCGAGCGCGCCTCGACCCCCCCTTCTTCGCGCATCAAGATCACCGGCGAGCCCGGAAGCGCCAGCTGCACCCGGAGGAGACCGCCGCCTTCACCGTGGCCCTCGGCGTAGGAGGCGCCGAGTCGGAAGCGGCACGCGTCGCCTCCCCCTGTCGGTGCGGGGGCGGGTGCGTCGCCGGGGTCCGGCTCGGGGGCGACGGTGGCATCGACGCCTGCGTCCCGCAGCGCCAGCGCGATCTCGGCGAGAGTGCCGGGAGGGAGGTCCGCGGAGCCGCGCAACGGCTCGACACGCACCGCCGGCGCGGGGCATCGCGCCTCGTCGGCTCGCGCCTCGGCGCCCAGCAGGGTCACGACCAGGGCCACCGCGGCGCACGGGCCGCGGCGAGCGATCACGCGGGTGGCGGCGCGCCGCCCTCGCCGAGGTCCGGCGTCGATCGGGAGAGGCCGTCGAGGTCGGCGGGCGGCGGCGGCACCGGGACGACCTCGGCGGCGGCCCCGCTCTCCGGGGAAGGCTCGGCGGCGACGCCCTCCGCAAGGCCGGCGGCAGAGACCGTCTCGTCCAGCACGTCGCTGGTCACGTCCTCGGCCAGCAGCTCCTCCTTGGCGGTGGAGAGATCGCGTGACGTCTGATCCAGGCGGTCGGCGAGCACGCCCAGGAACTGCCAGAGCAGGCGGACGGCCAGCTCCTGCTCGGTGCGCAGGATGTCGAAGAAGTCCGCCCGGCGCAGGCTGATGAGCTCGCTCGCTTCCGCGGCGCGCGCCGACGCCGAGCGCGGAGCCGCGCGAATGAGCGCCATTTCTCCGAAGTGCTCGCCGGGGCTCACCTCGGAGAGGATCTGGTCGCCGTGCATGATCTGCACGAGCCCGTCGAGCACGATGAAGAGCTGATCGCCTCGATCCCCCATCTTCATCACGTAGTCGCCGGCGGCGAACTCGTGCACCTCGGCGACCTGGATCACGCGCAGCAGCTCACGCTCGCCGAGCTTGGCGAAGAGCGGCATGTTCGCCAGCACCTCGCGCTTCTGCTCGACGCGGCGGGCGCGGCGCTCGTCGCGCGCGTCGCCGGCGCCCAGGCGGACCAGCACGCAGGTGATGTTGTCCTTGCCGCCCTTGCGGTTGGCGAGGTCGACCAGCTCGCGTACCGCGCCGTCGCCGTCGTCGCCGTCGAGGTACGGCTCCAGCTCGACCGAGTGGTTGATGTACCCGTGCAGACCGTCGCTCGCGAGGAGGAACACGTCGCCGGGCAGCACCTCGAGGGTGAGGGTGTCGACCTCGACCGTCTCGTAGACGCCGACGGCACGGGTGATGGCGTTCTTCTGGGCGACCTTCTCGATCTGCTCCAGGGTCAGCCGGCCGCGCTTCACCAGCTCGTTGAAGACCGTGTGGTCCTCGGTGATCTGCTGGATGCGGCTGTTGCGCAGCAGATAGATGCGGCTGTGACCGACGTGGGCGACGAACCCGTGCGACCCGACGACCAGGAGCGCGGAGAGCGTGGTGCCCATCCCGCGGCGCTCGTGGTCCGCCTTGCCCTCCTCGTGGATCTTCTGGCAGGCCAGGCGCACCGCCGACGCGAGGATGGCGTGGATCTCGCGGGCGCCGCCGCGCATGCCGCTGCCCTTCTTCGCGTACTCGGCGAGGAAGGCGGCGCGCTTGCGCACCTCCTGGTGGAGGATCCTCACTGCGATGGCGCTGGCGACCTCCCCCGCGGCGTGACCGCCCATGCCGTCGGCGACGACGGCTAGGTGCAGCTTCTTGTCGATGAGGAAGTTGTCCTCGTTGTGCTCGCGCTGCCGACCCACGTCGGTGGAAGCATGGAAGCTGATGGTCTCGGCCAGACCCACGGCAGGCGAGGGTAGTCGATGCTACGCTCGGACGTCGATGGGCCACTCGGCGCACGACCCGATGCCCCCCGGCGGAGAGGCCGCCAGGCGGGACGCAGCGGTTGCCGCCGCCGTGCGCGAGGCAGGCCTGGACCCCTCGTATGCGCTGGCCGTCGAGGCGATGCTCGACGAGCACGAATCGGCCTGGGCCAGTTGCTGCGGCAGCTCCTGTGACCCCTGCGTGCTCACCCTGGCGCACGCCGCGCGCGAGGCGCGGCGGCGGCTGGAGGCCTCGCCGTGACGCGCCAGTGCGCCGGCTTCGCCGCGGTCCTCGCCGGCGCGGTCGGGTGGAGCGCGCTCACCGGCGTGCTCCTCGCCGCCGCCAGCGTGGTCCCCTACGGCGGGCTCGGCCTCATCGCGCTGGCCCCGCTCCTCGGCCGCGCCGCCACGGTGCCGCCCCACGGCCACGGCGCCCTGGCGCGCCCGCTGGCGGCGATGCTCGGCGCGCCCGCCCTCCTCGCCATGCCGCTCCTCATGGGCGGCGATGCGGTGGTTCGAAGCCACTGGGCCTGCGGCACCGGGCAGATGGCGGCTTTCGTCGTCTTCCCGGTGCTGGCGTTCTTCCTCGGCATGGTGAGCGGGGCGGCGAGCCTGGGCGCCGCGGTCGTCGCGCCTCGCCTCCTCGGTCGCGTGGCGCCCATCCTGCGCGGGGGCGCGCTCCTCGCCACAGCGGCCCTCATCGTGGCCGGCGCGTTCCGCGGGGCCCGCACCCCCGCCCCGGAGTCGTGGGCGCTCTCGCTGCCCATCGCTGCGCGCGGCGAGCTCGACGCGGCGGCGGGCGACTGCAGCCTCGCCCCCCTGCCCTTCACCGTCCCCGAGGCGCATCGCACCGTGGTTGCGCGCTGCGCCGGCACGACGGCGCGGCTCGAGATCGCCGACGTCGTCGGCGGCCCACTGGGCGTCGAGCGCGATCTCTTGGGCCAGCTGGAGATCGCGAGCCAGGTTCCGTTCGAGGTCCGGACCCACGCCGGCCTCGGCCTGGCCGTGGTGGTGCAGGGCGGCCGCGCCGTCGCTGCGTTCGATGCGTCCTCCGGCCGGCTGGTCGACGTCTCCCTGCGCATGGTCGCGCACGAGGTGGCGCCCCCCTGGCCGGCGCTCCTCGCCGCCACACTCGGGGTTGCTGTCGCGATGCGGCGCGCACGACGCGCGCGGTCGGAGCGCGTGGCCAGCGCTCGCCTCGCCGAGGCGGAGACGGCGATGGTGGGGGACGACGGCGTGGTGGCGCCGGACGGTGGTGGCGCAGCATTCCGCCCCCCCGGCGCGACCTTGCCCGCCGGGCCGGCGCTGATCCTCGCACGGCCGGTGAGGGGGCCCTTCCGCTCCGGTCCCGATCGCGGCACCTGGGTCGTCTGCGGCGATCTCGCCTCGAACCTAGAGGCGCACCGCGCCCGCGCCGCCGCCTTCGATCTGGAGGCCGCCGCCGCGATCGCCGTCGCGGCGGCCCCGCTCGTCGCCGCCGCGATGCGCGGGCTCGTGCTGTAGGCTCGTCTCCGCGCGAAGCGCGCACGCCCGTGTCCTCGCTCCCGGCCCGTCTCCTGGCTTCCGCCCTGATCGCGGCGCTCGCGATCCTCGGGCTCGACCTGGCGTGGCGGCGAACGCGACCCGAGCCGCTGCTCGCCGGGCACCTGATCCCCTCGCTGATGCTGGTGGTCGCGTGGTGCGCGCTCCTCGCGGCAACGGTGATCGTCGCGACGGCCGTCCTCGACGTGCTGGCGCGATGGCTCGATCGAGGGCGCTTGCGCGGCGGGCCGCCGACGCTGCTCCTCGGGGGCGTCCTCTTCGCGGCGACGCTCCTCGACACCGCGCGCTGGGCGTTCGTCGGCGCCCGTGCGCGCGAGGGCTGGGTGGGCGCCTGGGGACCGTTCCTGGCGCTGAGCGCCGCCGCCGTCGGCGCGACGGTCATGCTCGGCGTCGCGCGCTGGGGTGAGCTCGGCGCCCGCGCGTCGCGGCGCGGGCCCGTGGTGGTCGCGACCCTGGTGCTCGGGGCGGGCGCGGCGACGCTGGCGACCCTGGACGCGCGCCTCTACGTCGGGCTCTACGAGCGCATCCACCGGGCGCTGGAGTACGTCGCGACCCTGATGGCGATGGGCGCCCTCGCCATCGCTCTGGGCCCGGCGACGCGGTCGTCGCGCGCGGCGCGCCTCGCAGTGGCGCTCGGATCCCGGGTCGGGGCGGTGCTGCTCCTGGCGACGGTGGCAGCGCCGGGCCTGCGCCGGCAGCTGGAGCGGGAGCTCGTTCACCTCGGCGCCGACCCCGCGCTGGTGGGACGCACCATGGCGCGCATGAAGACGCTGGAGTCGGTGGCGGACGGGCGCGGCGACGACCTGCGCCTCGGCGGCGCGCGCATCGACGAGCTGCTCGAGCGGTGGGACGTGCCGCGCGCCACCCGGGACCCGCGCTGGGACGCGCCGTTCGTGGAGCCGCCGCTGGTCGCCGCAGGCGCCGAGCGCTTCCGCGACGACTCGCGCGCGCCGAGCGTCATCGTCTTCTACGTCGACACGCTGCGGAACGACGTGGCCGAGGACCCCGAGATCATGCCGCACCTGGCCGCCTTCGGGCGCGAGTCGATGCGCTTCGAGCGCGCCTACAGCGCGGGGAGCGACACCCTGACCGCACTGCCCGCCATCCTCGGCGGCCACTACGATCTGCGCCGAGTCGAGGACCCGGAGAACGAGGGCACGGAGGACGTCGAGCCGCCGCTCCGGGCGCCCTCCGGCTCGCACGACCGCGGCACCGTGCTCGACATCGCCCGCGGCCAGGGCATCGCCACGACGCTCTTCATCGCCGAGAGCGCCTGGGAGTTCCTGGAGAAGCTCCTGCCCACCTTCCGCTTCGAGGAGGTGGAGCGCGTGCGCGACTACGAGAAGGCGGGCGTGTGGGGCTACGGCGCCGACGGCGCCACCAGCGAGGAGGTGGTGGTGCGCGCCCTCGACTGGATGGAAGGCCGCAAGGACAAGGGCCGGTTCTTCTCGTGGATCTTCCAGTTCGACGTGCACAACTGGCGCGAGCTCGACGGTCGCTTCATCACCAGCGCGGCACAGCGGTTCGACATGACCGACGACGGGACGCGGCAGTTTCGCTACCGCGTCGCCGCGCGCGCAGTCGACGAGTCCTTCGGCCGCCTCCTCGACGGCCTGCGCGCGATGGAGCTGGAGGAGGACGTGGTCGTCCTCTTCGTGTCCGACCACGGCGAGGCGCTCGGCTACGACGACTTCTGGGTGCACTCGATCTTCCTCTGGGAGTCGCTGGTGCGGGTGCCACTGGTGCTGCGCGCCCCTGGTCTGCCGCCCACGACGGTCACCGAACCGGTCGGCCTGGTCGACGTCGCGCCCACGCTCGCGCGCTACCTTCACCCCGCGCCGTCGATGATCGGCTTCCACGGCGAGGACCTGGTCACCTTCGCGATGCCCGACCGTCCGCCGCGGCGACTTCCGCTCCTCATGTCGAGCGTCAACGAGGGGCGCCTGTCGCGGGTCGCGGTGGTCGACGCGGACTACAAGCTCATCCTGCGCACCGACTGGGGGGACCCCCAGCTTTACGACCTTCGCGCGGGGGGCGACCCCGACGCGACCGACGTCGCGGCCACGCACGAGGAGGAGGTCGCCGAGCGGATGGCGGTGCTCCTCCGCTCGCCGGTCTTCGTCAACGCGTACGACGACTCCAAGGCCCTCGACGCCAGGGGGCCGTGAGCCGCGGACGAGGGTGGCGGCCGCCGTCGCACTCCGTCGCCCGCCGCCCCGGGTGACCGACTTCCTGCCGGATCCGCGTCGGCCCGCGCCGTGCACGGCGCGGAGCCATGGTCGACCTCGAAAGCTTCGGTCCCCGGGAGCGCGCCCTCGAGGCGGGCATCGACGCACTGGGAGATGCCGAGCTGCTGGCGCTGCTGATCGGCACAGGCCATCGCGGCGCCGCGGCGCCGGTGATCGCGGCCCGGGTGCTGGCCGAGATGGGCGGGCTCGACGGTCTGGCCCGCTGCGGGGCGCACGTCCTCTCCGCCTCCGCCGGCCTCGGCACCGTGAAGGCCCTGCGCATCGCGGCGGCGGTCGAGATCGGCAGGCGCGCCATCCGGCTGGCGACGGCGGACCGGCCGATCCTGGGAAGCGCGGGCGACGTGGCGGGCTACCTGGGCCCGCGCCTCGGGCCGCTGGTGCACGAGGAGATGTGGGTGGTGTCACTCGACGGGCGCAACCGCGTGCGCGGTGCGCGGCGTGTGGCGCAGGGCGGTCTACACGGGTGCGCGGTGTCGGCGCGCGACGTGCTGCGGGCAGCGCTGGGGGACGCGGCGAGCGCCTTCGTCCTCGTGCACAACCACCCCAGCGGCGATCCCACGCCCTCCGCCGAGGACGTCGCCATGACCGGCGCCGTGAGCCGGGCCGCCGCGATCGTCGGCGTACCCTTGGTCGATCACGTCGTCGTTGCCGGGGCGCGCCACGCCTCGCTGCTCGAGCTGGGCGCGCTGGACGATGATGGTCGAACCTAGCCCAGGCCACGGCGGCCCCGGAAGTCCGTCACCGACCGATGAATTAGGCCATCACCGCGCCCGCCGCACGCAGCACCACGACCATGAGCACGACCACGAAGGCGATCACTGGCCCGGCGTTCGACGGCGACCTCAGCGCAGCCTCCATCGCGCGTGCCTGGGCCGGGTGGGCCGGCCGGCGACGCGGCCCCGCGACCAGGGTCGGTCGGCACCATCGGGGTGGAAATTACGCGAGGGCGCGGGTCACCAGCGCGCGCAGCGCGGGCGGCGCCTCGTCTACCAGGGCGAGCGCCGCGTCGTGGCCAGCCGGCGACATCTTCGCCCACGTCTTCTGCAGGACCTCGATCACCTTCTCCGCCGGGTGCTTCGCGGCGAAGTCGGCGAGCTCGCCGTCGAGGAACGCGACGCACACCGCGTCCTCCAGGAGCTGCACCTCGGGGTCGCGGCCCAGCCCCTTCTTGGTCAGGAGCTCGCGCACGCGGGCGATGGTGGCGTCGTCCCAGCCGGTCTCGCCGAGGACGCGCTCGGCGGTCGCGGCGTGGCGCTGCGCCTGGGTGGCGCGCCACTTCTTGTAGCCGAGCACGCCCTCCGCGAAGTGTCCGCGCGGCAGGGCGTGGCGACCGACGTGCTGGCACATCGCCGAAAGAAGCAACGGAGCGCCGGCGTCGGGAGCGAGGCGCTCCACCCAGCGCTCGAGGCGCGCGTGGTACGCGGTCTCGAACGACACGTCGCGCTCGCCGTCCCGCACGATGCGCGGGTCCTCGGCGTGCAGCGCGAAGAACCTGGCGCGCGCCGCGTCGAGGCGCGCGTCGCCCTTCATCGCGCGCTCGCCCCGGAGAGGGCGGGCGCGTTCACGTTCCCCAGCCACCGCGCCGCGACATGGCGGGCTCCTCGAGCAGGCCGATGCCCTCGAGGGGGCCCGCGCCCTCGCGCACCACCACCGCCTCGCCGCTGGTGAGGTCGATGATGGTGGTGGGGATGACGCCGACCACGCCGCCGTCGAGCACCATGTCGAGCTGCGGGAAGCGCTCGTCGATCTCGTGGGGGTCGAGCAGCGGCTCCTCCCCCGGGGCGTTTGCGGTGCTGGAGAGGATGGGCCGGCCCAGCGCGCGGCACAGGGCGCGCGGGATCTCGTGCGAGGGCACGCGGATGCCGACCGTCTTCTGCTTGGTGAGGGCCATCTTCGGCACCTCCTTGGTCGCGTCCAGGATGAAGACGTAGGGCCCGGGCAGGGCGCGCTTCAGCAGGCGGTACGCGGCGTTGTCGACGACCGCGTACTTCGCGATGTCCGACAGATCGGCGCACAGAAAGGCGAGGGGCTTGCCCTTGGGCAAGCTCTTCACCTGGTGCAGCTTCTCGATCGCCTGCTTGTTCGACGCGTCGCAGCCGATGCCGTACACGGCGTCGGTGGGGTAGGCGATGACGCCGCCTCGCTCGAGGATGTCGACCGCCTTCTGGATCTTCCGCGGCTCCGGATGGTCCGCGTTGACCTCGACGATCACTCCTTCAGCGCCTCGCTGCCGCCGACGATCTCCATGAGCTCCTTGGTGATGCCGGCCTGGCGCGCCTTGTTGTACTGCAGCGTCAGGCGGTCGATCATCTCCTTGGCGTTCTTGGTCGCCGAGTCCATCGCCGTCATGCGGGAGCCGAGCTCGCTTGCCATCGACTCGTAGAGCGCACGCAGGATCGAGATGTCCGCGTACATGGGGACCAGACGCTCGAGGAGCGCCTCCTTCCCCGGCTCGAACTGGAACGCCGACGCGTCCGTCCCGTCGGAGTCGGGCGCGGGGGGCACCGGGAGCAGGCGCTCGACCACGACCTGCTGGGTCATCGCGCTCTTGAACTCGTTGTAGACGAGGTAGACCGCGTCGACCTCGCCCCGGAGGAACGGACCCAGGACGCGATCACCGACCGACTTGGCAGTGGCCCAGGCGAGGTTCTCCCAGACGCCGGGGATGTAATCGATCGGCGCGCCGCGCCGGGTCAGGTAGTCGCGACCCTTGCGCCCGATGACGGCGAGCCGGACCTCCTGGCCCATCTCGGTGCGGGTGCGCCACTCGCGCTCGGCGCGCTTGTTGATGTTGGCGTTGAACGCGCCGCACAGCCCGCGGTCGCTGGTGAGGACCACCAGCTCCACGCGCTTCTCCTGTCGGACGGCGAGGAGCGGGTGCGCCAGGTCCTCCGCGGTCTGGTGACCGGCAGCGGCGGCGGCCGCCTCCGCCTCTCGCGTCTCCTTGTCGGTGGTCGCTAGCGCGGTGACCTCGGCGAGGACCTCATGCGCCTTGATGGCGTACGGGCGCAGCTCGGTGATCCGCGTCTGCGCGCGGTTCAGCCGCGCGCCCGCGACCATCTTCATCGCGCGCGTGATCTTCTGCGTCGACTTGACGCTGTTGATGCGCTTGCGGATGTCCTTCAGCGACGGCACGGCCGATCAGCCCTTCTTCTTCGGGGGCGACTCGTCCTCGTCCTCGTCCTCGTCCTCGTCCTCGTCCTCGTCGTCCTCGTCGTCCTCGTCGTCCTCGTCGTCCTCCTCCTCGTCCTCCTCGTCGACGACGGGGGGCGGAGCAGCCTTGGCGACGGGCTTGGCGATGGGCTTGGCCGGGAGCGGCTTGGCGGCGGCCTTGGCGGCGGGAGCGGCGACGGCCTTCTTCTCGTCGAGGACGAACTTCTTCTTGAACTCCTCGATGGCCTTGGAGAGCGCGCCCTTGATCGAGTCGTCGAGCGCCTTCTTCTCCGTGATGTCCGAGATCACCTTGGCGTGCTTGCTCTCGATGAAGCGGAACATCTCCTCCTCGAAGCGGCGCAGCGCCGGGACCGGGAGGTCGTCGAGGTAGCCGTTGGTGCCGGCGTAGATGCTGATGATCTGCCGCTCCACCGACTGCGGGACGTACTGGCCCTGCTTCAGGATCTCGACCAGACGCGCGCCGCGGTCGAGCTGGGCGCGGGTCTTGGCGTCGAGGTC
>JBKJLX010000257.1:0-6333 GCA_046596645.1 Polyangiaceae bacterium | reverse complement strand
GCGGCGCCTCCCGCGGCACCGTCCGCGAGCGCGCCCACCCCACCGAGCGCACCCAGGAAGTAGGAGTGACTCCGATGTCGAGATCGATCGCGCCGCTGCTCCTTCTACTCACCACGGCCCTCTCGGCCCTCTCGGGCTGCGGTGGCGCCGCCGCTGCCACCAGCGAGTCCTTCGGCGCCGGCACGGCGCAGGCCCCGGTGAAGCGCTTCGCCGACGGGTCGATCGACGACCAGTCGCGCTGCGAGTGGCGTGGGCGGGCCGACCGGGAGACGAGCGAGACCGCCGGCCCCGGGTCGGTGCTCCCCAACGTCCGCCGTGTCTGGGGCATGGTCGGCACCGGGATGGAGCGGACCAAGATCCTGGTCTGCCGCGAGGTCGACACCAACCTGGACGGCACCAAGGACGTCTGGCGCTTCTACACCGAGAAGGGTGATGCCCTCCGGGAGGAGGCCGACAGCAACTACGACGGCCGCGTCGACACCTGGCTCACCTTCGCTCGCGGGCGGCTGGCCGAGGCCAAGGTCGACCTCGACCACGACGGCAACCCGGAGGAGTGGAAGTTCTACAGCGCCGGCAAGCTCACCCGTCTGAAGCGCGACACCAACAAGGACGGCAAGCCCGACGTCTGGGAGATCTACGCGGCAAGCGGCAAGCTCGAGCGCATGGGCGTCGACCTCGACGGCGACGAGCGGGTCGACCGCTGGGACCACGACTCTGCGGAGCGGAAGAAGCGCGAGGACACCGATCGCGCCGCCGACGACGAGGCCGCGAAGAAGGCGACCGCCGAGGCGGAGCGGGAGCGTCAGGCCGACTACGCGACCAGCGACAAGGACGGCGACGGCAAGCCCGACGCCGACGCCGAGGACCCCACCAAGAAGAAGGGTGGCCCGCGCACGCCGGCGGGGAAGAAGCCCCCGGCACCGCCGCCGCCCCCCGCGCCTCCGAAGGCACCGGGCAGCGGTCCCTGATCGGTCCGACCCCGAGGGTCACCCTCGGGGTGACCTCAGGGTTGGCTGGTCCCCTCGCGGCCGTACACATCCTCGAGGCGGACGACGTCGTCGAGCTCCGGCGTCGACACCTCGAACACGTCGACGTCGGTCTCCGCCACCATGCGGTGGATGGTGCCGGGCGTGACGTGGAAGACGTCGCCGGCGCTCATGCGCCGGCTCTCGCACGCGCCCGCCGGGCCGACCTCGAGCAGCATGGTGCCGCTCTGCACGAAGAGCGTCTCGTCCTTCACGCGGTGGTACTGGCGCGACAGCTTCTCCCCCGCCTTGATGTGGAGCACCTTGCCGACGTACCGCTCCGTGTGCGCCCAGATGAGCTCGTGCCCCCACGGCTTGTCGACGCGTCGCATGGGCCGTGCTTAGCATCCCCACGACCATGCCGGAACGCCTGCAGAAAATCGTCGCGCGAGCCGGCATCGCGTCACGTCGGGCCGCCGAGGAGCTCGTCACCGCAGGGCGGGTCCGGGTCAACGGCCGCGTGGTCAGCGAGCTGGGCGCCCAGGCCGACCCGCGGACCGACAAGGTCGAGGTCGACGGCCGCATCATCCTCGCCGAGAACCCGATCTACATCGTCCTCCACAAGCCGCGTGACGTCGTCTCCACCATGAGCGACCCCGAGGGTCGCCCCTCGGTGGCCGACCTTCTCAAGAAGGTCGACGGTCGCGTCTTTCCGGTGGGCCGCCTCGATTTCTCGACGAGCGGCGTCCTGCTCGTCACCAACGACGGTGACTTCTCGCAAGGCATGCTCCACCCCCGACGGGGCGTCCCCAAGACCTACGTCGTGAAGGTCCGCGGCCGCATGGAGCACGAGGACATGCAGCGCTGGCGCGACGGCCTTCTGCTGGAGGACGGCAAGACCCTCCCCGCGGAGGTGCACCTGGTCCGCTACGAGCCGGAGCGCACCTGGATCGAGGTCACCATCCAGGAGGGTCGCAACCAGCAGATCCGGAGGATGGGCGAGGCCAGCGGCTTCTTCGTGATGCGCCTGGCGAGAACGGCGTTCGCGGGCATCAACAGCGACGGACTCCGGCCGGGTCAATTCCGCGATCTCACGAGGGACGAGCTGACCGCTCTGCGCGAGGCCTACGGTGTCCCGAAGCGGGTGCGGGGCGTGGAGCGCGCAGCACCCTTCGGCGTCGAGGGGCGCATCGTGCAGCGCGGCGACGACCGCCCGACCCGCCAATCTCGCTCGAAGGCCGCCCCCAAGGAGGAGGCTCGCCGCGCCGCCCAGGGCCGCGATGACCAGCGAGACGTGTCCCCCCAGGCTCGGCGAGGACCGGCGAGCGACGATCGGCGGCCGGCGCCTCGTGATGACCGGCCGCCGCTCCCGCGCGACGCCCGCCGAGCCGGCCCGACCGGGGAGGATCGCCGCCCCAGCCCCCGCGACGACCGGCGCCCCAGCGCGCCGCGGCCCGGCGCGCCCCGCGACGATCGCCGCGGTCCCCCGCGCGACGATCGCCGCGCCAGCATGGCCCGTGACGATCGCCGCGGCCCCCCGCGCGACGACCGCCCCGCTCCGCGCGACGACCGGCGCGGCTCCCCGCGCGACGACGCGCGGCCCAGCGCCCCTCGCGGCGACCGCCGCCCCAGCCCGCCCCGCGACGACGCGCGGCCCAGCAGGCCCCGTGACGACCGCCGGCCCAGCGCGACCCGCGACGACCGCAGCTCCAACACGCCTCGAGATGATCGCCGGGGACAGCCGCGGGCGGAGCGCCCGGCCGGCCCGCGTGCCGAGCGTGGAGCCGCTCCTCGTGACGCACGACGCGGCGCGGCACCCTCCGGGGACGACCACCGGCCGGCACGCAGCGATCGGCGCCCTGCCGCCGCCCGCGACGATCGGCGACCCGCTGCGGCCCGCGAGGACCGGCGGCCTGCCGCAGCCCGCGTGGACCGGCAACCGGCCGCTGCACGCGGTGGCCGGCGGGGTCCCCCGCGCGCAGAGCAACGACCTGCACCCCGTCGTCGCTGACCGCTCCGCGACACGACAGGCTCGCCCGAGAGCTGCGCAACGGTTGCGGAGCCGTGTCGAGTTGTGCCGACCCCGGGCGTCAGGATCCTGAACGATGACTCCGATGCCCTGCTACTGACTTCGTGGCAGGTGCGAGAATCGAGGCATTTCCGGCGGTGCCGGCCTGGGCCCGGACGTTGCAATCCTTCGCGGCCAGGGCGTTCGCCCGTCCCAGCTCAGGAGGACGACCGTGACCGAAGCACTTGCCTTCAGGACCGAGCTCGCGACCGATTCGATCGAGCTCAATGTCGACGCGATCAACCCAGCAGCTGCATGTCATCCAGCGGCGCTCCTGGAGCGTCCCGTCATCCCGGCGGCGACCATGGACCGGCTGCGGCTGGCGCGAGAGCGCCTGCTCGAGGCGGCCCGCAGCGGTGCCCGCATCCGCACCTACGAGGTCGCACTCGACCTCGACATGTCGGAGTTCCACTTTGCGCGGCAGTTCCGGCTCGCGTTCGACTGCTCGCCCCACGTCTTCTACGACCAGGCCCGCGCCGAGCGCGCCCGGGCCCTCCTCGAGGAGGGGCTCTCCGAGGGGACGGTCGCGCGGAAGATCGGCCTTCGTCGGCCGGCCGAGCTGCGTGCCCTGCTCGCCAAGCGCTGAGCGGCTCACTGCCAGCGCTGCTGGCGCCGCGGACGATCAAGGGGTGACGCCGATCGTCCGGTGCTCCAGGCACGGGAGATCGCGTCGCACCGTGGCGATCCGCACGGGGTCGATCTCGGCGATGGCCAGGCCCTCCCCCTCCGGCGCCTGGGCGACGACGTCGCCCCAGGGGTCGATGATGCACGACTTGCCGTACGTCCTCCGCCCACGGGGGTGGCTCCCCCACTGGGCGGCGGCGAGGACGTAGGCCTGGGATTCGATGGCGCGTGCTCGCAGAAGCACGTGCCAGTGGTCCTTGCCGGTGGCGAGCGTGAACGCGGCGGGGACGGTCAGCACCTGCGCCCCACGATCGACGAGCGCCCGGTAGAGCTCGGGGAACCGGACGTCGTAGCAAATGGACAGCCCCACCCGCAGGCCGTGGGCGTCGACCACCACCGGCTCCGACCCGGGCGTGGTCGCGCTGGACTCGCGGTAGGACACGCCGTCGCCGACCTCGACGTCGAACAGGTGGATCTTGCGGTAGCTGGCGACGATGGCGCCCTCGGGCGAGACCACCAGCGAGGTGTTGAACGGCCTCGTCGCGTCATCGCTCCGCTCGGGGAAGCCCCCCGCGATGACGGTGACACCGTGGCTGCGCGCGCTCCGCTGCAGCGAGGCGACGATAGGCCCGGGACTGGCCTCGTCGACGCGCTCGGCAACGTCGCGCCTCCGCGCCTCCTCCCCCATCAGCGCGAAGTTCTCCGGCAACACGACGAGCTTCGCGCCGCGCGCCGCCGACGCGGCGACCAGCTCCTCCGCCCGCTGGAGGTTGGCGGCGAGGTCGCCCTGACTCGACATCTGGACCACGGCGGCTAGCACCGCGCTATCGTACCGCCCCGTGAGCACGAGGCCACGCGCTGCGGACCCGACCACCGCGGCGATGCAGGCCTACGGGACGGCGGCGTCGCCCGACGATCCGCACGGGACGCGCGCCGGGCTGGTGCTGCTCTACGCGCCCTCCTACGAGCAGTTCGCTCCGGCCTACCTGCTGGGAGGCCACGACCTCATCCTGGGGCGCGATCCGACGAGCTGTCAGGTGTGCGTGCCCGAGGCGGCGGTGTCCCGTCAGCACGCCCGCGTCCGCTGGCGGCCCCGCTCGGCCGACGGGCAGACCGCGGGCGCGTGGGTGCTCCACGATCTCGGCGGCCGCAACGGCACCATGGTGGACGGGCAGTTCGTCACCGAGCTCGACCTGGAGCCCGGCCACGAGATCCGGGTCGGCGACGCCGTCTTCAAGTTCGTCGAGGCCGGGGCGGAGTGCTACGCGCGCTACCGGATCGACGGCGCGCTGGTGGAGCCACCGGAAGGCGCGCCCAAGGTGCAGGTGCCCCTGCCCACGCCGACCACGCGCATCGTCGGCGGCTACCAGATCCGCCTCCTGGCGCGGGCGCTGGAGCGGGTGGCCAAGAGCGAGATCTCGGTGGTGCTCCTCGGGGAGAGCGGCACCGGGAAAGAGGTGTTTGCGCAGGAGCTCCACGACGCCAGCGGTCGCAAGGGCGCGTTCCAGGCCGTCAACTGCGCCGCCATCCCCTCCACGCTGCTGGAGAGCGAGCTGTTCGGCTACAAGCGCGGCGCCTTCAGCGGCGCCGATCGCGACAAGGTGGGGCTGGTCAAGGCGGCCGACGGCGGCACGCTGTTCCTCGACGAGATCGGCGACATGCCGATGGAGGCGCAGGCCAAGCTCCTGCGGGTCCTGCAGTCCAAGGAGATCGCGCCCGTCGGCGCCACCACGCCGGAGCGCGTCGACGTCCGCATCGTGTGCGCGACCCACCGCGACCTGACGCAGCTCCAGAAGGAGGAGCGGTTCCGCGGCGATCTCTTCGCGCGCCTGCACGAGTACAGCCTGCGTCTGCCGCCGCTGCGCGAGCGCAAGGAGGACGTGTTCATTCTCTGCCGCGCGATGCTGGCCCGTCACGGGCGCGCCCAGCTCGGCCTCGCCTTTCAGTTCATGCTGGGTCTGATGCAGTGGGACTGGCCCTTCAACGTCCGCGAGCTGGAGGCCGCCATCAAGCGCGGCGCCGCGCTCTGCGAGGGCGACGTGCTCGACGCGTCGCACCTGCCCGACGTGATCAAGGACGCGATGCGGGAGTACGGGGGCCGCGTCACCCCGGGCGTGGCGACGGCGCCCTCCCCGCGGCACCCCCTGGGCGCGACCGAGGCCGCGGGTCCGGCGCCGGCCGCTTCGCGCACCGCAGCCGCCCGCACCGGCACCCCGACCGAGCCCGAGCTGCGCGCGCTGCTCGCCCACCACCGCGGCAACGTGGCGGCGGTGGGGCGCGAGTTCGGCAAGGAGCGGATGCAGGTGCACCGCTGGATGAAGAAGTACGGGATCGACGTCGGCGGGTACCGCTGAGCCCTCAGCAGCCGTCCTCGCCACAGTCGCCCGCACACGCCTCGCAGGCGCACGCGGCCAGGGCCTCGGCCGCGGCGCGCGCGGCGTCGTCGGCGCCGAGGCAGACGTCGATGCACCGCGCATCGGCGACCGGACAGAGGGCAGCGCAGTCGAAGACCAGGGCGCAGTAGCCGGGCTCCGCGACCTCGCAGGCCGCCGCCCGTTCGGCGCAGGTGCCGCCGTCTCCCACCTCGTCGAGGCAGGATCGGCATTCGTCGTCGGCAGCGCCCGCGAGGCACCCGCAGTCGGCGACCTCGGGGACCGGCCCCAGACCACCTCCGCC
>JBKJLX010000869.1:0-5877 GCA_046596645.1 Polyangiaceae bacterium | reverse complement strand
GTGGGAGCGCACCATCGAGGCCGAGCCGGCCGAGCTGGCGCCGCTCGTCGACGCCCTGCTGGAGCTGGCCCGCGAGGAGACGTGGCTGCGCATCGAGCCCAAGTCGCTGTGCTGCGCCGTCCACCTGCGCGGGGTGCCCGATCCCCACCGCGAGCGCGCCATCGAGCGCACCTCCACCCTCGTCGGCCGATTCCTCGACCGGCATCCCGCCTGGGTACGGCTGGACGGTCATGAGGTGGTCGAGGTGCGCCCGCGCGCGGCGACCAAGCGGCTGGTGGTCGACTGGGCCCGCGCGCGCGGCGGAAGCCCCATCCTCGCCCTGGGGGACGACGTCACCGACGAGGACGTCTTCTGCGCCCTCGACGCAGAGGACGCGGGCATCCTGGTCTCGCCCGATCCGGACCGCCGGACCTGCGCGCAGTTTCGGGTCGACGGGCCGACCGAGGTACGCCCGATATTCGCCTGGCTGCTCGCCGCTCGCTCCCACGAGACGCGCTCTCCGCCGCCGATCCTCGAGCTCACCGCCCGCACGTCGCTGGTCCGCCCTCTGGGGTGACGCCCCGGGGGGTGACCCCCCCGCCCGCGTGATGACTCGTGCCCGGCCCCCTCGATGCGCCTAACCTGGGAGATCGGGGCATGGTCACGACGGACCTCACGAAGCGCCACGGCGAGATGATCGGCGGGCGCTACCGCCTGGTCGAGGTGATCGGCGAGGGTGGCCAGAGCGTGCTCTACCGCGCCGAGGACATGAAGGACCGCGACTGGGTCGCGATCAAGATCCTGAAGGGCTCGCCCGACCCCGCGGTGCGCGAGCGCATGTTCCGCGAGGCCTTCGCCATGACGGCGCTGAGCGGCACGTCGGCGGTGCGCATCTATCACCAGCACTGGACCCACGACGGCGCGATGTGCCTGGTCATGGAGCTGCTCCACGGCCTGGACTTCGAGAGCTGGCTGGAGCGCGCCGAGCAGCACGGGGTACGCCCCGCGCCGGCGGACCTGATCCGCCTGCTCACGCCGGTCGCCGACACCCTGGAGGCGGCGCACGCGCAGGGCATCGTCCACCGCGACATGAAGCCGGCGAACATCTTCCTCATCGACGGCGCCCACGGCGGCGGCGTCCGCGTGCTCGACTTCGGGTTCGCCAAGCTGGTGCGGGCTCCCGCCATCACCAGCGGCGACATGATCGCGGGCTCACCGCGCTACATCGCGCCCGAGTCCTGGCACGGCGGCAAGAAGGGCGCGCTCGACCACCGCGCCGACGTCTACGCGCTCGGCGCCATCGTGTTCCGCGCGCTGGGCGGCCGGGTGCCTTTCCCCCAGGTGAACATCGTCGACCTGCTGACGGCAGTGACCACGGCGCCTCGCCCCAGCCTCTGCGCGCTGCGGCCCGACCTTCCCCCGGACGTGGACCACTGGGTCGAACAGGCGCTGGCCGCCGATCCGGGCGCGCGCTTTCTCCGCGTGAGCGGCATGTGGAACGCGCTGCGGCGTGCCCTGCAGGTGTGAGCAGCCTGGCGCTCGCCCGGTGGTACGTTCGGCTCGTTCGGGAGGGGGCCACATGCTGGTGAGACATACGTTGGCAGCGCTCACGCTGAGCGCTCTCGGCCTGGGATTGAGCTGCACCGACGCCGCGCTGCTCGCCGAGGTCCAGGCCCTGGGCGAAGGCTGTCTGATCGACAGCGACTGCGCCCCGGATCTCGTGTGCGTGTTTCGCACGTGCCACTACCAGTGCGTCGAGACCAGGGACTGCGTCGGCAAGCCGGGCGTGCCCGAGGGGGTCCTCTGCGTGAAGGGCGAGAAGCCCACCAACGTCTGCCAGCTGGTGGACGAGGTGGGCTGCGAGGTCGACCCCGACTGCCCCGGCGACCAGTCGTGCGCGGTCGACGCGCGTTGCCGCGACGTCTGCTCCTTCTCCGCCCAGTGCGTGTCACCTCAGGTGTGCTCCAGCGGCAGCTGCGCGGAGGAGGCAGAGCTCATCGACGGCGTGCTGTCCGGCGCGGGCCCAGGCGCCGCGGGTGAGCCGTGCGCGTACAGCTCGGACTGCCAGGACGCGCTCGTCTGCCGGAGCGGGGTGTGCGCCGTCGAGTGCAAGGCGGCGATCGACTGCCCCTACGGGTTCGTCTGCGACGACGCGCGCTGCGTGCCCGCGGGCGAAGGCGCGGGCGGGTCCGGCCAGGGCGCCGGCTCGAGCGCCGGCGGCGCGGGGCAGGGTGGCTCCGGGGAGGGGGGTGAGCTGCCGACGGGGTACGGAGCCCCCTGCGATCTCCAGAGCGACTGCGAGTCGTTCGACCTGGTCTGCGGGCTGGGCGGCACCTGCGTGTACGAGTGCAGTGGAGACGTCGACTGCCCGTTCGAAGGGTCGTGCTGCTCCGAGCACATCTGCCGGGTAGGCAACATCTGCGAGGGCACCGGCGGCGAGGGGGGCGGCCCCTCCGGCAACACCAGCGGCTCCGGCACCGGCGGCGGCACGGTGGGCAACGTCTGCAGCACCAACACCGACTGCGACGACGGCTTCTGGTGCAACGGGGTGGAGGACTGCGTCTCCGGATACTGCCGCAACGCGGACGACGGTCCCTGTGACAGCCACTCCGCATGCGTGATCGACTCGTGCTTCGAGCCCGACGCGGGAGAGCTCGCCGGCCAATGCGACGCCGCCATCCTCGACGGCCAGGACGACGGAGACGAGGACGGGCACTTCGCCCTGGCGTGCGTCGGCGGCACCGACTGCGACGACGAGGACGAGAGCATCAACCCGGAGGCGCCGGAGCTCTGCGACGACACCGACAACAACTGCAACGGCCTGATCGACGATCACGCGGTGGCGCCGCTGGCGCAGGCGGTGACCATCCCCGTGACCCGTGCGTTCGCCGCGAACACGCCGATGGTCATGCCGTGGACCGCGACGTCGGACCACCTGCTGGCCGAGGTCGACACGAGCGGGATCGTCTGGCTCGGAACCCTCGACGACGACGGCGACACCGTGATCCCCAGCACGTCGACCGGGCTGGATTTTCTGCGCCTGGAGACCGACTCGCTCATGGTGGAGAACGGACCGAGCCACTCGCTGCTCGCCGGCGTCGGCACCTCGCTCGACCTGCAGGTCTCGGTCGCGGACGCATCGGGCGGCGCGATCACGACGACCCCGGCGCTCGACGTGGAGTACACCAGCGGCACCGCCTGGGACGCCGCTGCCGCCTGGACCGGGAGCTCGTACGTCTTCGCGTACCGGATCGGGAGCAACGCTCATTACGTGCTGGTCTCCCCCGCCGGAGCGCTGACGAGCGCGATCATCGACGTCGACAGCGGCCTGGAGGGGCCGGTCAGCAACGGCGACGTCGCCGTGGCGGCGAACGCGGGGACGGTCCTGATCGCCTATCTGAGCGCCGACAACCTGCGGGTGGAGGCCACCGTGGTCCGGCCGAACGGCGGTAACCCCTACCCGGCGGGGACCATCACGGTCCCGATCGCGCCCGGGAACTTCCTCCTCTTCATGAACCTGCGCCTGGTGCCCCACGGGCAGGGCTTCGTCTTCGGTGGAGGCCGCTCGGATTTCCGCACCAGCGCCACCTACTTCGAGGTGACCGCGCAGAACCAGGTGACGAACGTCGAGCAGATGCCGCTGCCCAACTTCGCCGGCGTCCCGGAGATCGCCAGCGACGGGTACGGCGTCGCGCTCGGCATCGACGACGGTCAGGACGCTGACCTGTATTACTGGCGTCCTGGCAGCCCCAATCCGCTCGAGCTGACCTCCAGCCTCTTCGGGCCGCAGGGGACGACGAGCTGCGACGTCCAGGTGCGGAGCGTGAGCGGGCGGCTCACGGTGTCGTGTCCCCAGGCGAACGCGGCGACGCTGCCATGGCGGCGGCTTGGCTGCCTGTAGCGGAGCGGCAGACCGAGTCGAATGAGGCTTCCGGAAGGGCGCTGGCCGCCCAGGCGAAGCCCCCGACAGGGTTTCCCAGGCCACGCCCCACTACCACCCCGCGGGCAGGGGGCCCCCGAGGCCCAGCCAGGCCACATCCCGGCCCACCTGCAGCGTGGGTCGGAGACCGCCACCCCATTCCACCTCGGGCGTCGCGTCGGCGTCGGGTGCGGAGAGGAGGATGAAGGCGCCGACGCCGACCGCGACCAGGCCGACGGGGATGCCGATCCCACCGACGATGTTCAGCGTCGATCGCTGCTGCTCCCGCGCGATGAGGTCCTCGTTGGCGGCGGTGCACGCAGCCTTGCCGTCCACGGTGTTCTCACGACAGACCGCGTAGTTCCCGACGTCCGCATCGGAATCGGCGCGCTCCTCCTCGAGGCCTGAGCTGTTTGCGGCGTTGACCCCCAGGATGACCCCACCCGCCGCGGCCAACGCGAGCCCAGCGCCGCCCACGATCCACCCGACCGTCCGCTGCGACGACGCCGCGTCGGCCTCGGCCGCCCGCGTCTCGGGCGTCGGCACCAGCGACACCACCCGGTCCACGCGCCCGCCAGGCACCACCGTGATCATCGTCTGCGCGTCGTCGTAGCCGGAGCGTCGCAGGGTCACCGCGTGGCGCCCGGCCGCCAGGGCGATCCCTGCCGGTCCCAGGTCACGCCGCGTGCCGTCGACCACCACCGAAGCGTCCGGAGGCGACACGTGCAAGACCAGCTTGCCTCCACTCGTCGCGATGGCCGCCGGGTCCTCGCGCGGCTCGAGCGTCACCTCGGCGGTGCCGCCGGAGGCGAGCACCAGCGTCTCCGCCGCGGCGACGTAGCCGGGGCGGCCCACCTCGACGCGATGGGTGCCGGCCTCGAGGGCGATGGTGCTGAGGAAGGGCGCGCGGGCGACGGCGACGCCGTCGACCAGGAGCGTCGCGTCGGGGAGGGCGGTGCGCACGCGCACCTGCGCGAGGCGCGCTGCGGTCGGCTCGAGGTGGACCTCGACGTCGCGCCGCTCGCCGCCGCCCACCGTCACCACGCGGTACTCCGGGCGATGGCCCTCGGCGACGACCTCGATCGACACCTCGCCTGCCGCCACCTCCACGGTGGCGGGGGCGGGGACCGGAGACCTCGAACCGGCGCGCACGGTCGCGCCCGTGACGTCGACCCGCACCGCAATGGTGCCGATGCGCGCCTGCGCTTCGGCGACCGCCTTGCGCGCGCGGGTGATGCGGTCGGGGCGGACAGTTCCCGGTGCGGCGACCACGCGCGAGAGCACGTCGCGCGCGCCCACCGGGTCGCCGAGCGCCTCCAGCGTGAGGCCAAGGTTGTAGCCGACGATGGGGTACGGGGCGGCGGCGTAGGCACGCTCGAAGGCCTCGCGCGCACCCTGGAGATCGCCGGCCTCGAAGCGCGCGACGCCGCCACCGAAGAGGGCCTTGGCCTCGGCGTCGCTCGTAGCCGAGGCGGGAGCGGGCTGCGCGTCGGCGCGCAGGGGTGCGGCGAGCAGCACCAGCGCGGCGAAGCAGGCGAGGGCGCGGGCGCTCACTGGCCGGGCCACTCCTTCGTGGTCGCCAGGTCGTGTGATGAGGCCGGTCGAGGTGCGGTGGCCGCCGGCGGCTGAGGCCGCGAGGGGCCACGCGGCGCGGCGCTGTCGGTCGCCGCGCGCTCGGTGGGGAGGGCGACGGCGGACGCGGCGGTGGCGGGGGTGCTCGACTCCGACCGCGGGCTCATCGGCGCAGCCGAGACCGGCAGCACCTCCGTGGGGAGACGCGCGGAGGACGTGGACGCACCGGGCGGCGCCGGGGGGGCCGGCTTCCCCGAGGTCGCGAGGGGCCCCGGGTCGGATACGGGCACTTCCGGCCCAGCCGACCACCAGGCGAGGGCGGCGAGGACGCAGAGCACGGGCGCGATGAGCCACGCCGGCGAGACACGCGCCGCTTGCGGCGCACGCGCGTCCACCGTCGCCTCCAT
>JBKJLX010000652.1:0-13339 GCA_046596645.1 Polyangiaceae bacterium | reverse complement strand
ATCGAGCAGCGTCGCCTCGGGACCGCCGGTGGGCGCGCCGCCTCCCGCTGGCCCGCCCGTGGGCGCGCCGCGTCCGGCGGGGAGGAAGACGGGCACCGGAGCGCCGCCGTCGACGGGCGCCGCGCCGGCGGCGCCGAAGGCCAGCTCCGAGGTGGCGTTCTGAAGCGGTGCGTCGCCGGCCTGCTGATGGCGGCTGCGCTCGGCGCCGCCCCACCGGCCTGGTCGCAGGGCGCACCCGCGACGCCGCCGGGCGCTGCCGCAGGGCCGGTGGCCGAGGCCGATTTGGCGCGGGCGCGCGCTCTCTTCGATGCCGGCGCGAAGTCGTTCGACGCGGGCGACTACGAGGCGGCGATCCAGGCCTTCGAGCAGGCGTACCGGGTGGTCCCGCGCGACAACCTGGTCTTCAGCATCGCGCAGGCACACCGCCGGCAGTACATCGCCACCGGCCAGGCGAGCAACCTGCGCGCGGCGGTCGCACACTACCGGCGCTACCTCGCCAGGGTGGAATCGGGCGGCAAGCGGTCGGACGCGGTCAAGGCGCTGGAGGACCTCGACCCGGCGCTGCGCGCGCTCCCCGGCGGTGACACCGCCGAGGGCGCCGAGCCGTCGGCGACCACCAAGACGCGAGTCTGGATCAACTCGCGGACGGCGGGCGCCGTGTTCTCGATCGACGGCGGCGCGCCGATGCCGGTCGGCCGGTCGGTCGAGGTCGCGCCCGGCGATCACGTGGTGCGCTTCACCGCTCCCGGCCACATCGAACGCGAGATCAAGGTGAACGCCGTCGCCGGTGACCTGGTTCCGGAGAGCCTCGACCTCCAGCCCCGGCCGGCCGGCCTCGTGATCCGCGCCGACTCGGGCACGCGCGTCTACGTCGACGGCTCCCTGGTGGGGGAGACGCCGCTGCCCGACGCGCTGCGCGTCGCCCCCGGCCGGCACGACGTGTCGCTGTCGCTCCTCGGTCATCGCAGCGAGGCGACGCAGCTCACCATCGCCGGCGGCGAGACCCGGAGCGTCGAGGTCGAGCTCGTGACCACCGGGCAGCGCGACGTCGCCTACGGGTTCCTGGTGACCGGGGCGACGTTCCTCGCCGCCAGCGGCGTCTTCTTCGCGGTCGCGGGCGCGCGCCACGGCGACGCCAGGAACCTCTACCAGAAGCACCTCGATCAGAACATCGGGCTGGATGAGGTGGCCGAGTACGAGCGCATCGGCGCGCAGCGCGATCGCTTCGCGCTCGCGGCGGCGGCGAGCGGCCTGGTAGGGCTCATCGTGAGCCTCGTCGGCGGGGGGCTCTACATCTTCGACGACGCCACGCCCATCGCGCCGCTGCGCGACGGCGGCGAGCCGAAGCAGCCCACGGTGCCGGTGCTGAGCCCGCAGCTCGACATCTCCGGGGACGGCGCCCGCGGCGCGCTGTGGGGGACGTTCTGACCATGCGACGGCCGGTGATCGTGACGTGCGCGGTGATCGCCCTCGCCTCGGCGGGGTGCCCAACGCTCGCGGAGATCCAGCTCGGCGTGTGCGGCAACGGCGTCATCGAGCCCGACCTGGGAGAGGACTGCGACACGCCTGCCAACGCACCGGCCCAGCGCGCGAACGGCGACGGACGCACCGTCCGCTGCGCCGCACCCGGCGAGCCCAACGCCTGTCACTTCGTGTGGACGGACGAGGCGTGCTGTCCGGGTGAGGCAGGACCAGGCTCCGACGGCCAGTGCCGCTACGCCAGCCGCACGTTCGACTCGCCCACGTCGCTGGGCCGGTCGGGCGGCGCGGGGCGCGCCACGGCCGGCGACGTCGACGGAGACGGCTGGGAGGACCTGCTCCTCGAGTACGAGAACAACGACGTGGAGCTCCTGTTCTTCGCCGCCGGCGGCGATGTGCGGGCGCAGATCGATCTGCATCGCGATCAGAACACGCGGCCGATCCTGGGCCACCTGGGGACGCCGGCCGCGCTCACCGACACCGAGCCGTGCGCCGCGAGCGCGGGACCGGGCACGGGGGCGGTCCTCCTGCCCTCGTCGGGCGGCGTGCGCATCCTCCTCGGGCGCCCCGGGCCGGAGCTCATCTCGAAGGCCAACGCGGCCTTCGAGCCCCAGGCCCGATCGGGCGTCCTCGCCATGCCGGGCGGCAGCTGCGTCCCTCCGGTGGAGATCGGCTCGCTCGTCCCGACGGACCTCGACTGTCCGGCGACCCTCACCGAGACGCCGGACGGGCTCTCGGTCTACGCGGTGCTCCTCGGGATCGAGCTCGATCTCGGCGGCCCCCCCAGCGTCGACGATCCCGCGGGTCCCGCGCTCCGTCGGCACCTGTTCCCCGGCAAGACGCTCGACGACATGCTGGGGCCGACGCGCATCGTGCGTCTGCCGGGCTGGGTCGGCTGCGACGCCCTGGCCGCGTGGACCAAGGGGAGCGCGGGCACGAGCGTGGTGCAGGTCCTGGGGATGTGCGCACCGGGCCCCGGGAAGAACTTCTTCAACCAGCACCGGGGTGAGGAGCTGTTCTCCCTCCCGCTCGGCGTGCTCGACCGGCCGACGTTCCTCGACGCCAACGAGGACGGCCTCGACGATCTCATCGTCTTCTCCAACGAGACCATCCGCGTGTACCTCGGCGACGGTGCGGGCGACTTCGATGACACCGGCGTGCCCGTCATCCGCACGCCTCAGTTCCCCACCGCCGACGACGTGCCGCTGGCGGTGGGCCTCCTCGACGACGACGCCGTCGTGGACGTCGTCCACGCCTACGCCGTCTACAGCTCCGGCGGGCGCTGCGAGCTCGACGACGAGGAGGGCGGCTCCGGGCTGGTCGAGTGCGAGTGGGACTTCGCCGCCGCGCAGATCCCGGAGAACAACGCTATCTGGACCGAGGTCCTGATCGGCGACTTCACCGACGATGGCCGCCACGACGTGGTCGCGGCGCGCGCGGCGCAGGCGGGCGACTACCACGCGGTGGATTTCCTGGTGAGCGGCGAGACGTCGATCCTCAGCACCCTCCCCGCGCCGACGGACCGCGCTCCGCGGGGGCTGGTGCGCGGCGACTTCGACGGCGACGCCATCGCCGACGTGGCCTACGTCGTCCCGCGGCCCGACTGCGCGACGGAGTCCGACGAGGTGTACGTCGTGTTCGGAGGGCCGCACCCGAGCGAGCCGGTCCGGGTGGCCGAGCTGGCGGGCATCCTCAACCTGGCGGCCGGTCCGCTCCTCTTCCAGCCCGACTACTTCGACGGGATCTCCGACCTCGGCGTGGCCAGCGCGTGTCCCTCCCCGGGCGACGAGGACGAGGGGCGGGCGGCGATCCTCCTCGGCAGCGACGACCGGCGGATGGAGTCGCCCTACCCTCTGAACGACTCCTTCGAGGAGGGCCGAACGCTTTACGCGACCGGCGACGTGACCGGCGACGGTCACCCCGATCTGCTGGCCGTGGCCCCCGCGGAGTCGCGCACGCCCCTGGAGGGCGAGGAGCAGGTCGCCTACGACCGGCGCCCCGACGTCGGCGTGTGGGTGATGGCGGGGAAGGGCGATGGCGATCTGCCCAACATCGAGTCGATCGTCGCCGTCCCGCTCCCGACGCGCATGCCGAACGTCCACCCGTCCCTGCAGGACGGCGGTGAGGACACGCTGACCGGGACGCCGCCCCGCTCGCGGCTGCTCCAGCGCGCAGGCCTCGTCCTCGCCGATCTCGACGAGTGCCGCGGCCTGGCGGGCTCCTGCTCGCCCCTCGAGGGCCTCCTCTTCCTGTCGTCGGAGGACACCGGCGCCGAGGACGTGGACGCCGACCGCGGCGTGCCGCGCCTCTTCGTCATGCGCGGGCCCGAGCTCACGGTCGAGGTCGCTCCGGCGGACCCTGGCGTATGCCCCGAGCTCGGCGCCCAGACCTTCGCGGAGGAGATCTTCAAGAGCTACGGGATCGGCGGCGGCCAGACGAACTTCGCGCTCACCGCCAAGACGACGGAGACCGTGGCCACCGATCTCGACGGCAACGGCTTCGCCGACGTCGTCGGCTGGTGGACCGGCCCCGACGGTCAGCTGAACGAGAAGGGAGAGCTCACCTCGACGAACCTGAGCGGCGGCGCCGCGGTGTTCTGGAATGACGCCGGAGGCTTCGGCGGTCGCTGCGCCGAGCCCTTGCCGGTCCCCGCAGGCGAGGTCGTCGTTCGCGTCGAGGCGTTCCGCGGCCGTCTGGGAGAACCCACCGTCATGGTCGCGACGACGCGGGCGATTCGCCTCCTGCGGGTCGGCGAGGGGCGCGCTCTCGGCGCGTGCGCCGACGGTGGCGACGGCGATCGCTGCACCGTGATATTCGAGGACGCGGTCGAGGACGCGGTCGAGGACGCGGTCGATGCCGCGATTCGCGACGTGGCCGTGCTCGACGTCGACCAGGACGGGCTCGACGACCTGGTGGTCGTCCGCGACCACGGCGTCGAGGTCGTCACGCAGCGCTCGCGCGACGAGGCCGTCGCGGGCGACGACACCGTCCAGCAGACGCCGGCGCCGACCGATCCTGGCTGATCAGACCCCCTTCGGTGCGCGCACCTCGCCGAGATCCACCATGGCCTGGTCGCGCATCATCACGAAGGGCCGATCTTCGAAGCGCAGGCCGCCCTTGCCGTCGTGCTCGACGATCTCGACCTTGCCCATGCCGAAGCCCATCGCGCCGCGCGCGTAGTAGTGGACGCGTAGCTTGTAGGGGTAGGAGCGCTGCTGGGGCGCCATCGGCAGCACGAAGCCCTCGGGGCCGTAGCCGTTGGTCACGTCCGCGACGAGGTGGCCGCCTCCGGTGAGCCTGGGGCTCGAGTAGTAAGCGTGCTCGTTGCGGCCGTCGACGACGTGGAGATCGACGTCGCTCGCGTCGGTCTCCCAGACCAGGACGAAGCGCAGCGTGGGCGTCTTCGCCAGTGCGCTGCCGATCGCGGTGAGCCGCTTGGCGATGTCGTCCCGCTTCGAGGGATCGGCGGCGACCCAGGCGGCGCCAGCGATGCCGACGTCGTCCTTCAGGATCTCGGTGACGCCCCGGAAGCGCCCCGACGTGAAGGTGGTGCCGACCGCCTTCTCCAGGACGTCGAACGCATCGGCGGGGCGGCCCAGCTTGAGCAAGGAGTAGGCGTGGAGGCGGTGGCTCGAGGGGTGGTCAGGCCGGTCGCGGACGGCCCCCTCGAAGGCGTCGGCGGCGAGCTTCGTCGCCTCGGGGCGGGCGAGCCGCTCCAGGCGCTCGCCAGCGAAGCGTCGCATGTCGACCCGGTAGGACCAGAGCTCGAGGATCGATCCGTAGGCGCGCGCCGCGAGCGCGAGATCGGCGGACGCCTCGGCCGCTTCTCCCAGCGCCACCAGCGCCAGCACGTCGCCCGGCGCGTCCTTGCGCCACGCGTGCGCCATCGCGAGCGCCTCCGGTGCGCTCTTCGCCTGGATCTTCAGCATCACGTCGCGCAGCTTGCCGTCGTACGGGTCCGGGCGGGCGCCAGCGAGGAGGGGATCGCCACGCACGGCCTGGGGCGTCGGCGTGCTCCCCGGCGGCGACGACGGCAGCGTGCCGCCCGCGGGGGCGAGGAGGATCGGGTAGGTGACCGTCGCCTCGCCGCCGTCCGGCTGGGGGAAGGAGAGGCCGGTGAAGGCGCGCTGGATGCAAGCCGCCACGCCGGCGTCGGGGAGCGTCGAGCTCGCCACGCGCGTGTTCTTCACCGAGCCGTCGCTCGCGATGGTGAAGCCGACCGAGACCCGCCCGGTGAGGTTGGGGTTGTTGCGCAGCCCGCCCTCGTAACAGAGCCGGAAGCGGCCGAAGTTCTGGCGCACGATGCGCTGGATCACCTCCGGCGGCAGGCGCCCGCTCACGCTGGGCGCGCCCATCCGCACCTGCGGCGCGCCACTCCGATGGGCGCCGCCGAGGCGACCCGAGCCACTGCCGAAGCCCTGGCCGGTGCCGGTGCCCGCGCCGTGCCCGATGGTGCCGACGCTACCCAGGCCGATGCCCTCGCTGCGGCCCCCGCCGCCTTCTCCGATGCCGGTGAGCCCGAGGCCCCCCGCGCCGAACGCCTCGCCGACCTCGTCGCCCCACATGTTGCCGCGCGCGGAGAGCGGGTCGCTCGCCCCTGCCGCGTCGGCCCCCCAGGGAGCCGCGCTGCGCGGGGCGGACGCCGCGGGGGCTGTCGCAGTGGCAGCGGGTGACGGCTTCCTGGTGGTGGCGCGCGGGTGCGAGGCGACGGCGATCTGCCCCTGCTCGACGACCAGCACGTCGACCTTGGCCGTGCGGTCGATCTGGAAGCGCTCGTAGTCGGCGTCCGTCTCCAGCACCAGCAGGCTGGTGTGCGGGCTCACGATGCGGTGCTTGGTCGACAGCTCGACGATGGCGGCGCGCCGCGAGTCCTCCGTCCCCTCGCTCGACGCCAGGAGGCTCTGGACCTTCGCGGCGGCCACGCTGCGCTCGACGAGCGGAGCCGGCCCCTGGTGCACGCGCGGTCGGATCTCGGCGCCGAGGAGGCGCACCCGAGCCTCGGTTCCGGCAGGCACGGTCGCGTGGACCACGATCTCGTCGCCGGGCTGCGCACCCTCGATCAGGCGCGGGTGGCTCCAGGTCGCGCCGTCGATAGCGATCTCGAACTTCGAGAGCGTCGTCTGCCCCAGCTTGCGGTTCACGACGGCCGCGCCCTCCTCCACGGCGACGACGACGCCGGCGCGGCCCAGCGCACCCCGCGTCATCGAGGCGAGCAGGGTCTGATCGCGGATGCCCCCCACGGCCACGGCATCGATGCGCTCGACCCCGTCGTCGGCGAGCCGCCGCGCCGCGGCGGAGAGCGCCTCCGCGGTGTGTCCTCCCGCCGTCGCGACGCCGTCGGAGACGACGATCACCCGGTGCCGCTGGCCCCCGACGCGCCTGGCGGTGGCGCCCGCCCACGCCAGCGCCGCGCCGACATCCGACGCTCCCAGCGCGCCGCGCGCGCGCAGCCGGGCGATCGACGCGTCGTCGAAGCGGCCCGCCTGGCCCTCGAAGACGAGGGCCACGTCCTGGTCGAAGGCGGCGACGCGCAGCGGCGTCGCCGGGGCGAGGCCGCCCACGACCGCGCGAAGCGCCGCGAGGGCGCGATCGAAGTCGAGGGCGAGCGAGGCGCTGGTGTCGAAGAGGATCACCGCGCTCTCGATCGGCGCCGCGGACGCTCCCTCGCCCGGCACGCGGACGCGGGTGATCAGGCTCTCTCCTGCACGCACCGCGCTCGGTCCCCGGCTCGCCCATCGCGAGCTCGCCACGACGAGATCGCCCTTCGGCGCCTCGCCCTCCGCGGTGAAGCTGCCCACCGGCTTGCCGGCCGCGAACACGCGCGCGTCGATGCGGCCGACCGCGGGGAGACCCGCGAGGCGCAGGCGGTACGGAGCGGCGCCGCCCGCTGCCTCCGCGTAGGTGATGGCGATCTCGCGCCGCTCCCTCGCGGCGATGGGGAAGATGCGGACCGCGAACTCGTTGCCCGCGCCCTGCTCGAGCAAGGCCGGGTCCTTGCGCTGGTGAAGGAACTGCTCGTAGGTCACACGCGCCCGTTGCTTCTCGACGACCTCCGCCTCCTGCCAGGTGTCTCCGATCTTCATCGCGAAGCGGCTGATGCTCGCGCCCTCTGGCAGCGTGATGGTGAAGCGCCCCTCGAGCACGCGGTCCTCTGGATTCTCGAAGACGAGCTGGAGCTGGGTCAGCGCGATCGGATCCTCGATCGCGGTGTCGCTGGTGACCGAGGCGAGCCGGAGCCCCGTGCCGTCGGAGGCGGTGAACGAGAAGGGGGCACCCCCGGCGGCGGGCTCGTCCCCGCCGGGCATCGCGAGCGCCAGCGGACTCTCGTCCACCTCGACCGACGTCGGCCCATCGCTCGTTCCGTCGAGGGTCGCGCACCCGCCTCCCTGGAGCGACAGTGCACCGAGGAGGAGGAGCGTCGGCCTAAGGAGAGAGGAGCGTCGCATGGTGCACGAGGACATCACGAAGGGGACCGGAGTTCCCGCGCATCGTCGGGGCGCGAGGCTTCACGCGCCGCGCAGTCGCTTTGCCATCGAGCGGAGCAGGCCCTGCACCAGCGCCGGGCTGGCGTCGCACAGCTCCAGGAACGCCTCGCGACCGACGAAGTAGACCTCGGTTGCCCGGGTTGCCCGCACGGTGGCCGACCGCGGCTCGCCGTCGAGCACCGAAAGCTCGCCGACGATCTCGCCGCGACCCAGGTGCGCCAGGGCGCGCCCGCCGCGCTCGACCACCAGCTCGCCGCTGGCGACGACGAGCAGGCCGTCGCCCTCGTCGCCCTCCGCGAAGACGAGCTCGCCCGGCTCGTAGCGGCGGCGCTCTGCGATCGATGTGACGCCCAGCAGCTCCTCCGGTGACAGCTCGGAGAACGGCGGCAGGCGACCGAGGGCCAGCACCAGGTCGACCGTACCGGTGCGAAAGAGGAAGACGCTGCTCTTGCCGACTCCGCTCATCGAGCCTCCACCGCCGCGCGGAAGCGCGTGGCCAGGAGCTGAAGCAGGCTGCGCGCGAACGTCGGGTGCGACGCCAGGTGCTCGTCGAAGGCCTGGGCGCACAGGACGACGACGGTGCTCGCCTCCACCGCGACGACGTCGGCGCTCCGCGGGGCGCGATCGATGAGCGCCAGCTCGCCCACCGTCTCGCCCGGACCCACGGTGGGTACGCCCGGCACCTCCACCCGCAACAGGCCGCGCACCACCACGAACATCGCGTCGGGGACCTCGCCCGCGCGGACCAGGTGCGCGCCCGCCGCCAGGTCGCGCAGCGACGTCGAGAGGAGGAGCGGCTCCAGCGCCTCGCCCCCCAGCGCGCTGACCAGCGCCACCCGCCGCATCTTCACGATGCGATCCAGGCGCACGTCAGGGGCGCCGCGGGCCCACGCGAGGACGCGCACCAGCCACGCGTCGTCGTCCAGCACCGAAGGGCCCTCGGGCGCCGGGCCCTCCGCGAGTCCCCGCTCCACCAGCGGGACGATCGCGCGCAGGGCAGGGTCCTTCACGTGGGCGTCGAGCAGCTCGACCGCGGTGGACCGCGCCCGCGCCGAGCCGCGGTGAGCTTGCATCGCGGCGCGGTACAGCGGTCGTCGCCCGTAGAGCAGCGCGAGGAGCAGCAGGGCACGCCGCTCGGTGCGGGCGCGCCGGTCGCCGACCTCGCGGCGCGTCAGCTCGGTGCGCGCCTCGTCTGCTCCCGTCACATCCACGCCGAGGAGGGCCGCCAGCTCCTCGGTCTCGGCCAGCGCGCGGCGGTGGAGCCACCCCGGGTCCGGGGCGAGCGCCGGCGCGCGGCTCAGCCGGAACAGCGCGGCCACCGCGTCGTCGCGCAGCCGACGATCGGCCCCTCCGGCCGCGGCCTGCAGGACGTCCCGACACGCCGGCGCAGCGGCGCGCTCCAGCGCCACGACCAGCGCGCTCCGCGCCTCGTGACCGACCTCGCGGTTGGCGAGGGCGCGCGCGGCCTCCGGCGCCAGCGCCGCGCCGAAGCGTGCCAGCGCCGCGGTGGCGCGGGGGCGCGCCTCCGGGTCGTCCAGCATCTTCACCAGGTCCCGCTCGTTGCCCGCAGCGCGCGCGTGGCCGATGGCGTCGATGGCGAAGAGCCGGGTCTCCCTCCCGCCGCGCGCCAGCATGCTGCGGAACGCGGGCTTCGCTCCGGCGGCGGCCGCGGTGCCGGCGGCGACGGTCGCGAGCCGCGCCACGCACCCGTCCTCGTGGCGCAAGAGACCGGCTGCCAGGCGACGGACCGCCGGCGACGCGTCGTGGGGAACCGACGCCAGCGCCGCGCGCAGGATGACCAGCGGTCGCGTCGCGTGGAGCTGCGCCTCGAAGACCGACTCAGGGACGGGGCGGCCGAGCGCCTCGAACGCGTCGAGCGCGCGCGGCGCGATGGTCTCGTCGTCTGTGGCGGCGAGGCGGGCCAGCGTGGCGTCGGGCACCGGGATCGCCAGCGCGCGCACGATCTCGAGGCCCTTGGCGACCTCCTCCGCGTTGCCGGAGGCGAGGGCGCGGCCGACGTCGCGCGCCACCGCGTCGTCGACCACGACCTCCGAGTATCCGACCGCGTCGAGGCGCCCGCGTCCGAGGGCGTCGTAGAGCGCGCGCCGGTAGAGCGCGCCGATGCCGGGCGCGAGCGACAGGGCCAGCACGGCCGCCGCGATGGCCCACGGCGCCAGGGCATGGAGGGGCGCATCGCCCATCGCCAGCACCCCCACCGACGTCGCGAGCGTCGCGCCGCGGTAGGCGACCGTCTCCACCAGCGTTCGTGCTACCGACTGCCGCGCCGCCTCCAGTGGCGCCATCGCCATCGCCAGCGCGGTGCGGGCCACCGCGTACTGGCCCACCCGCTCCACCGCGGCTCCGGCCGCCAGCGCCAGCAGCGGCGAGCCCACGCCGGTGAGAGCCAGCGCGAGGTAGCCGATGCTCCCGGCGAGGTGCGCGACCGCGGTGCAGGCGACGCACAACCCAAGGCCCACCGCCCGCACCAGTCGCGAGGTGCCTCCCACGCCCACCAGCAGCGCGACGGCGTTGGTCGCCCCGTAGAACACGCCGAGGAACGTGGCCATCCCGTCGCGATCGAAGCGCCGCGAGAGCTCGCCGCTCAGCTGCACGTCGAGCACCACCGAGCCGGCCTGCACCAGCGCGACGACGACCGCGAGGCGCGCCACCAGCGGCGCCCGTGCGATCGCCCGGAACGAGATGACCTCCCCGCCGGCGGCGTCGGGCCGAGGCCCCTGGCCAGCATCGACCGCCAGCCGCTGCAGCGCGGCACGGAGCGTGGTCGCCGTGAGACCCAGGAGGAGTGTGGTCGCGATCAGCAGATCGTCCGCTGCGACGACGCGACCGAGGAGCCCCGCGGCGAGCCCTCCCAGCGCGGCGCCGGCGGTGGAGACGCTGGCCAGGATCGGCAGCGTGCGCTTCGCCTGGCGCGCCGGCATCATCGCTCCGGGCGTGCCCCACACCTGCGTCAGCGCCAGCTGGACCGCCGCGGGGCCGATCAGGACCGCGGCGAACGACCCGCGCGACGGGTCGACGCCCAGCCCCGCGCGAAGGACGAGCAGCGTGACAGCGGCGATGGCGAGGGACACGGTGACGCGCCGCTCGACCGACGCGCGACCGAGCAGGCGCGCGAAGACCAGCGCCGACGCGATCGCCCACAGCGCCTGCGCTCCGATCACGAGGGGGAGGCGCGCGACCGAGTGCGCGGCGAGGAAGGCCGCCTTGGTGCCGGTCGCCACGACCGTCGCCGCGCCCGCCGACGCCGCGAAGGGGACAATCAGCCGCGCGACGACGCCCTCGTCCTCGGGCTCGAGCCCGAGCCACCTCGCGATCCGCGGCTGCACCGTGCGGGCGATGCTACTCCGCCCGCTCGGCTACACGACGATGACGGCGCTGCCCCAGGAGACGCCGGCGCCCAGCGCGCACAGGAGCACGCGATCGCCGGCCTTCACCTTGCCCGAGCGGACGCTCTCGTCGAGGAGCAAGGGGATGCTGGCGCTCGAGGTGTTCCCGACCCGGTCGATGTTCACCAGCATCTTGTCGCGGGAGATGCCTAGCTTCTCCACCGCCAGATCGACGATGCGGAGGTTGGCCTGGTGGGGACAGATCCAGTCGAGGTCGTCTCCCGTCATCTCCAGGCGATCGAGCGCCTCCTGGCTGGAGCTGCGGAGGTTCGTCACCGCGACGCGGAAGATGTCCTTCCCCTTCATGAACACCTTGTTCGCGTGCTGCTCCATGGCGGCCGCGTCGATCGGGCGCTCGGTGCCGCCGGCCGGGATCATGAGCGAGCGCGCCATCGACCCGTCGGTCTTCAGCTTGGTGGTGAGGACGCCGCGCTTGCGCCCGCGCGCCACCGCGTCACCCGCCGGGCCCAGCACGGCCGCGCCGGCGCCGTCACCGAAGAGGACGCAGGTGGTGCGGTCCTCCCAGTTGGTCACGCGGGACAGCATCTCCACCCCGACCACCAGGATGTGCTTCATCGTGCCGGTGCGGATGAGGCCGTCCGCCGCGGCCAGGCCGAAGACGAAGCCCGCGCAGGCCGCGGAGATGTCGAGCGAGGGGCAGGTGCCAGCGCCCAGCTTCTGCTGGACGAAGGCGGCGGTGGCGGGGAAGGGGACGTCGGGGGTGACGGTGGCGATCAGGATGAGATCGAGATCGGTCGGCTTCAGCTCCGCCGCCTCCAGGGCGCTCTTCGCCGCCTCGGTCGCCATGTCGCTGGTGACCATCCCCTCCGGCGCCACCCGCCGCTCGCGGATGCCGGTTCGCTCCACGATCCACTGGTCGGTGGTGTCGACCATCTTCTCGAGGTCGGCGTTGGTGCGGATGATCGGAGGCAGGTAGCTGCCGAGGCCGAGGATCCGCGAGGCGGGGGAGACGTCACGCATGGATGCGCGCCTCGTACTCCCGCGTTCGATTCAGGGATACGAGAGATTGTCGGACGGGCGAGCGATTCTTTTGCGTTCACGGTCGCGCGTCCGATTCCGTGAGAGGGCCGCCTCCGGCGTGACAGGCTTGCGACGGTGGACGACGAGGAGCTCGAGCCCCGCCGTGATCCGCGGCGCAGCTTCGTGCTGGTGCGCTTCGTCCTCCTGCGCTTGCTCGGCCTGGTCTACCTCGCGGCGTTCGGAGGTGCCGTCCGCGAGGTGGTGCCGCTCATCGGCGAGCGCGGTCTGCTCCCCGCGTCGCGCGTACTGGCGGGCGCTCTGGAGGTCGAGGGCTCGTCGTGGGCGGTCTTCCGCAAGCTGCCGTCGATCTTCGTCTTCATCGGGGCCAGCGACGGCGCGCTCCTCGCCGTCGCCGCGATCGGAGCCATGCTCGCCGCCGCGGTGCTGGGTGGCGTGACCCACGCCGGCGTCATGGTGGCGCTGTGGGCGCTCTACCTGTCACTGGGCAACGTCGGGCAGGACTTCTGGAGCTTCGGCTGGGAGATCCAGATCCTGGAGACCGGCCTCCTCGCAGCGTTCCTCTGCCCGTGGCGCACCGTGCGCCCGTTCCCGCCGCATCCGCCGCCGATGCCCGCGGTGTGGCTGTTCCGCTGGCTGATCGTCCGCATCATGCTGGGCGCGGGCCTCATCAAGCTGCGCGGCGATCCGTGCTGGGTCGAGCTCACCTGCCTCGTTCACCACTACGAGACGCAGCCCAACCCCAGCTACGCGAGCTGGCTGCTCCACGCGATGCCGCGGTGGTTCCACCAGGGTGGCGTGCTCTTCAACCACCTGGTGGAGCTGCTCGTGCCGATGGCCGCGTTCGGGCCGCGTCCGGCGCGCGTGGTGGCGGGCGTGCTGTTCGTGGTGTTCCAGGTGACGCTCATCGCCAGCGGGAACCTGTCGTTCCTGAACTGGCTGACGCTGGTCCCCGCGATCGCGTGCCTCGAC
>JBKJLX010000613.1:0-4013 GCA_046596645.1 Polyangiaceae bacterium | reverse complement strand
CTTCGGCCACGAGAAGGGCGCCTTCACGGGCGCCCACGCGAAGCGTGAGGGCCGATTCGCGAAGGCCTCGGGCGGAACGCTGTTCCTCGACGAGATCGGCGAGGTCTCTCCGGCGGTGCAGGTGAAGCTGCTGCGCGTCCTGCAGGAGGGCGAGTACGAGCCGGTGGGCGGCGACACCGTCGCGGCGGACGTGCGCGTGGTCGCCGCCACCAACAAGGACCTGCGCGCCGAGGTCGCCGCCGGGCGCTTCCGCGAGGACCTGTACTACCGCCTCAACGTGATCGCGGTGACGGCGCCGCCGCTGCGTGCACGGCGCGAGGACATCCCGCTGCTCGTCGACCACTTCCTGGGCGTCTACTGTGCGAAGAACGGGCGCGGGCGCCTGGCCATCGCGCGCGAGGCGCTCGCGGTGCTGGAGGAGTACTCCTGGCCCGGCAACGTGCGCGAGCTCGAGAACGTGATCGAGCGCGCCGCCGTCCTCTGCCGCACCGATCGCCTGGGGGTGGACGATCTCCCCGAGCACGTCCGCGACGCGCCGCGCGCCGAGCCCTCGGCGCTGACCTTCGGCATCGGCACCCCGCTCGACGAGGTGGAGCGGCGCCTCATCCGCGAGACGCTGCGCTACGCCCGCGGCGACAAGTCGGTGGCCGCGCAGCTGCTCGGCATCTCGACGCGGACCATCTACCGCAAGCTGGGGGAGATGGCGGAGGGGGCGGCGGAGGTGGTCGCTGCCGCGGACCCGCCAGGCACGCCTCCCGTGTCGCGCTGACGCCGTGTCGCGGGGCGCCGCCTCCCCCGCCCCGGGTCGGCGTGACGCATTTCCGGCGCCGTCAGGCGCCGGAGCGAGGAAACACTTTTGGGGCTCGCGGCGCGCCGCCGCACGACTAGCGTCGCGCACCGATGGCGAGCGCGACCCGGGAGAGCACCCCTCAGGCGATCGATCTCGAGGGCTTTGCCCGCGACGTGCACGCGCTTCGACGCGAGATGCTCGCGTCCCTCGGGGAGGAGGACCTCGCGCACCTGCGCAAGATCGAGCGCTGGGGCCGGGCCGCCACCGCGGTGGGCCTGGCCACGGCGTGGGCGGGGCCCAACCCGGTGAGCGCGGTCGGGCTCGCGCTGGGGCGTGGCACCCGCTGGCTCCTGATGCACCACGTCGGTCATCGCGGCTACGACCGCGTCCCCGGCGTGCCGGAGAAATACACCAGCGCAGCGTTCGCGACCGGGCGCCGCCGCTTCCTCGACTGGCCCGACTGGATCGAGCCCGAGGCGTGGAAGCACGAGCACAACGTCCTGCATCACGCCAACACCAGCGAGGACGCGGACCCCGACCTCATCGAGCGCAACGCAGCGTGGGTGCACGGCCTCCCCCAGCCCGTCCGGTGGGTGCTGCTCGGGTTCTTGGGGGCGACCTGGCGCGCGACCTACTACGCGCCGAACACGATGGTCGCGCTCCTGCAGAAGGGCGCGAAGGGCCCGCCCGGCGGCAGCGCGAAGGGGGAGCTCTCGTGGACCCCGGAGGAGCGTCGCGCGATCCTCCTCCGCTGCTGGCTCCCCTACGCCGGCTACGCGTTCGTGGGGCTCCCGCTGCTCTTCGCGCCCCTCGGCCCGCTGGCGGTGGCGAGCGCGCTCTGCAACAGCGTGGCGGCCGACGTGCTGACCAACCTGCACACCTTCCTGGTCGTCGGCCCCAACCACGCGGGCGACGATCTGCACCGCTTCGAGGACCGCCCCGCCTCCAAGGGCGAGCACCTCGCGCGGCAGGTCCTCGGCTCGACGAACTACACCACCGGCGGCGACGGGTGCGACTACGCCCACCTCTGGCTCAACTACCAGGTCGAGCACCACCTCTTCCCCGACATGCCGATGCTGCAGTACCGGAAGGTCCAGCCGAAGGTGAAGGCGCTCTGCGAGAAGTACGGCCTCCCCTACGTACAGGAGAGCGTCTTCCGCCGCTTCGCGAAGATGGCGGAGGTGTTCGTCGGCCGGAAGACGATGCGCCGCGACGCGGCCAGCGTGATGCCGCCGCGGCGCCGCAAGGGCGACGACGACCAGGGGGCAGCGCAGGCAGCGTCAAACGAAGGCGCGTGACGGGTTGGCCCCGCGCACCGTTCCCCTCGAGCCCCTCGGCCTGTCCAGCGAGGCGTCGGTCCAGCGCGCATCCGAGCTCGAGGCGCTCTTCCGCAGGCGTCGGTCGGTCCGGGACTTCTCGAGCGCGCCGCTGCCGGAGGGCGTGCTCGAGGCCTGTCTCCGCGTCGCGGCCTCCGCCCCGTCGGGGGCGAACAAGCAGCCGTGGACCTGGGTCGTCGTCCGCGACGCGGAGACCAAGGCTCGGATCCGACAGGCGGCCGAGGAGGAGGAGCGGGCCTTCTACGGGGAGCGCGCACCGCAGCGGTGGCTCGACGATCTGGCGTCCCTCGGGACGGACGCGGACAAGCCGTTCCTCGAGGTGGCCCCGGCGCTCGTGGTCCTCTTCGCGCAGCGCCACGGCGAAAGCCCCGACGACAAGCACTACTACGTGACCGAGTCGGTCGGCATCGCGGCTGGCTTCTTCCTCGCCGCGCTGCACGAGGTCGGGCTCGTGGCGCTGACCCACACGCCCAGCCCCATGGGCTTCTTGTCGAAGGTGCTCGGGCGCCCGCCCAGCGAGCGGCCGTTCCTTCTCATCCCCGTCGGGTACCCGGCGCCGGATTGCCAGGTGCCCGCGATCGAGCGCAAGCCGCACGACGAGGTGGTGGTCGAGCACTCCGCTCGAATCCCCGGCGGATAGCGGCGGTGAGGGCCGTCGCTGACGAGCCCTGTTCACGGCGCTTCGACTTCGCACTGTGTGCCCCCGCGCGTCAGGAGCTCTTGATCCAACGTGACGAGCGGCGCGCTCTCGCGACTGGCGACCCACACGTACGCCGCGTCCGCGGCGCGGAGACGCGTCTTCATCGCGACGCGCTGGATCGCGCGGGCGCTTCGCGGACCGATCGTCACGACGCGGCTCGCGCAGGAGAGGAGCTTGTCCACGTAGGTCGCGACCGCTGCTGCGTCCCAGCCCGCGCGTGCGAGCGCCGAGGCGACCTCGACTTGAAAGAGCACCGGCACGACCATCTCATCGTCGCCGGCGAAGACGCGCGCTACGCGCCGCTTGGCTGCAGCATGAGTTGGCTCTCGCGTCTGAACGGCAGCCACCGCCACGCACGCGTCGAGCGTGAGTCTCACCGACGACCTGCGATCAGATCGTCGACGGCGGAGAAGCTCGGGTCACCGAGGCCGGCAAAGCTTCCGAGGAACGCGTTCGCCTCGTCGAGCGTCATCCGCGTGGGCTTCGCCATCGGCACCGCCGAGAGCGGCACGATCGCCGCCGCGGGCTTGCCGTGTCGTGTGATGACGATCGTTCTCCCCCCGTGCTCCGCATCGTCCACGTACTTCGAGAAGTCGCTCTTGATTTCCACCAGGGAAGCGCGCCGGGTGACCATATGGCCATGATGGCCACAAGTGGTCATGATGGCAAGAAGCCGGGCTCGCGGTCATTTTTTTCCTGTAGCTTCTGCCGCATCGGGTCTCCGTCGCGCAGCCGTGGACGACCGAAGAGGCAGGAACATGCAGACCGACACGATCCTCGAGACCATCAAGACCCGCAGCGTGGACATCGGCATCATGCTGTTGGGCGCGCTGTTCGCGTACATCGCCGGCCGCTGGCTCATCGCGTTCGCGATCCGGATGGTCAAGCGGGCTCTCGAGGCGCGTCGCGTCGACGCGACGATCCAGCGCTACCTCGGCAGCATCCTCGGCGTGCTGCTCAACGTGGCCCTCGTCGTCGCGATCCTCGGCTACTTCGGCGTCGAGACCACGAGCTTCGCCGCCCTCTTTGCAGCCGTCGGGATCGCGATCGGCATGGCCTGGAGCGGGCTGCTCGCCAACTTCGCCGGCGGCGTCTTCCTGGTGGTGCTGCGCCCGATCAAGGTGGGTGACTTCGTCACCGCCGGCGGCGTCACCGGGACGGTGAAGGAGGTCGGCCTGTTCGTCAC
>JBKJLX010000696.1:0-3122 GCA_046596645.1 Polyangiaceae bacterium | reverse complement strand
GAGGAAAGGGATGAGCGAGCCCGCCCCCTGGGGCCCGCGCGCCCGGCCTACCCGCCGGCTGGGCCGCCGCCGCCCAGGACCGGCGCGGCGACAGCGGAGCCGGCCCCGGCGCCGCCGCCCGGGCCCAGGGGGCCGGGCCAGCCGGTGAAGCGTCCGCTCGAGAAGGGCGACCCCTGGGGGAACTGAGGATGAACGCTCGACGACTCTCGTGCGCTTCGCGCCGCATGGCGGGGGCGCTCGCGCTGGCGGCCGCGCTGACCGCCGCCGGCGACGCCACTGCGCAGCACTGGCAGCCGCGCCCCCCCAGTGGTCAGTCCACGCCGGAGCAGATCACCGAGGCACGCGAGCGCTACGAGCGCGGCGTGAAGCTGTACGAGGTCGAGGGCGACGTCGTGGGCGCGCTGATCGAGCTGAAGAAGGCGTATGACATCGCCCCCAACCACCGCATCCTCTTCAACATCGGGCAGGTCGCGAGGACGGCACGCGACTACGTCACGAGCCTGCGCGCGTTCGAGGCCTACCTCGCCCAGGGCGGCGGCGACGGCGAGTCCACCAGGCGCGCGGAGGTCAGCTCCGAGCTGGAGACGCTGCGTGGCCTGGTGGCGAACCTCGTCGTCGAGGTCGACCGGCCGGGCGCCGCGATCGTCATCGACGACGTCGACGTCGGCAGGGCCCCGCTCTCCGGCGCGGTCCTGGTGAACGCGGGCCGGCACCGCGTCAGCGCCAGCCTCGAGGGGCGCACCGCCACGCGGAGCGTCGAGGTGGGTGGTCGCGAGCGCATCACGGTCAACCTCGAGATCCCCGCCGCCCAGGCGGGCGCGCCGTCCCCCGTCGCTCCTCCCTCGCCCCCACGCCAGCAGGAGAGCAGCGGTCCCAGCCCCTACGTCTGGATCGGGTGGGGCGCGGCCGTCGCGCTCGTCGGGGGGGCGGTGGTGACGGGCGTCCTGGCGCTCGATCGGAAGAGCACCGTGGAGGAGACCACCTTCGTCGGCGCCACCCCGCCGGAGGAGCTGGAGAGCGATCGCTCGACCGGGCGCACGCTCGCCATCGCCAGCGACGTCCTCACCGGCGCGGCGGTCGTGGTCGCTGGCATCTCGCTGTACTTCACCCTCTCGACGATGGGCTCGGACGAGCCGGCACAGGCGGCCGGCGTCCGCCCTGTGGCTGGCGCTCCGCCAAGGGTCGTCGTCGGCCACGACCGCGTCACCGTCCACGGGAGCTTCTGATGGCCCGCGCGACCTCCCTCCCCACGCTTCGATCGTGGCGAGGCCGTCTGCTCGCCACGGGCGCCTTGCTCGCCGCCTCCGCCGCCGGGTACGGCTGCACGCTCATCGCCAATGCCACCATCGGCCAGGGCCTGGGCGAGGTGTGCGAGGACGACAGCGAGTGTCAGGGCTCGGTCTGCCAGGGGGGCATCTGCACGCTCGAGTGCGGCTCCAGCGGCGACTGCCCCGAGCCCTCGCGCTGCCAGTCGGACGGACTGTGCGCCGTCCCCATGCACGCGAGCTTCCTCTACGTCGGCGTCACCGAGGACCAGGGCTGGAGCTACGTCCACGACGAGGCGCGGAAGGAGGTGGAGAGGCGGCTCCCCTACCTGACCACCGACTTCCAGATCAACCTGTTCACCGACGACCTGGTCCGCGCGGCCGGTGAAAAGGCGATCACCGGCGGCGCCAACGTGGTGGTCCACACCGCGCAGGGGAACACCTCGGTCATGCGCGATCTCGCCGCGCAGAACCCGGACGTGAGGTTCCTGCAGCTGTTCGACACCGTGGTCCAGCCGCCCAACCTCGGCGTGTACTGGCTGCGCATCCACCAGTCCTGGTACATCGCCGGCGCCATCGCGGCGCGCCGCTCGAAGACCGAACGCGTGGCGTGGATCGGCGGCTACGTGTCGCCCCAGGGTGTCATCCGCGCCAACGGCTTCATCCGCGGGGCGAAGAGCGTGAACCCGGACATCAAGGTCGAGGTCCGCTGGCTCGGCTTCTGGTTCGACGCCGACCCCGAGCACGACACATTCGACGAGAAGCTCGAGGTGCAGCTGGCCGATCGCGCGATCGAGTCGGGCTGCGACGTCATCATCGCCAACCTCGACAACGAGCTCTCCTACGAGGCGGTCGAGCGCGCCCGCGTCGAGCGGGAGGAGGACGTGTGGCTCATCGCGACCAACAACCCGGCCAGCTGTGACAAGTACCCGAGCTCCTGCCTCGGCGTGGCCTCGCTGAACTGGACCCAGATCTACGAGCAGCAGCTGGACGCGATGCACAGGGGAACGTGGGAGCCCGAGTATGTCCACGCGCCGATGGAGCTCGACGAGACGGAGAGCCCGGTCGCCTTCATCCCCTACGAGCCCAACACCGAGGTCGACACGTCGCTCTCCATCGGGACGCTGGTCGGCCGCATCGTGGGCGACCCCGATCTCGTGCTCCGCGGGCCCTACCCCACCACCGGTCAGCGCGCCGCGGTGGGCGACGGCGAGGTCATCGTCGACGACGAGCTTCTGCACATGTGCTGGTTCGCCGAGGGCGCGGTGGAGCGCTCCGACCCCGAGGATCCCGCGTCGGAGGACATCCCCGCGATCGTGCCCGACGGCACGCGAACGCTGCTCTCCGGCGACCAGCCCGACTGCCGCCTGAACCAGAACCAGTAGCGTCCCGAGCCGGCGGCGGCCGAGAGCCGGCCGCTACGACGTGCGGTAGTTCGGGGACTCCTCGGTGATGATCACGTCGTGGACGTGGCTCTCGCGCAGGCCCTGCGAGGTGATGCGCACGAACTTCGCGTTCCTGCGCAGGTCCTCGATGGTCTTCGAGCCGGTGTACCCCATGCCCGAGCGCAGGCCGCCCACCAGCTGGTGGACGATCGCGGATAGGGTGCCGCGGTAAGGGACGCGACCCTCGATGCCCTCCGGCACAAGCTTCTCGTCTGCGGCGCCGCCCTGGCCGTAGCGGTCCTTGCTGCCGCGGCGCATGGCGCCCAGCGAGCCCATGCCGCGATACACCTTGTAGCTGCGGCCCTGGTAGAGGACGAGGTCGCCCGGGGACTCGTCGGTCCCTGCGAACAGCGAGCCGATCATCACGCAGGAGGCGCCGGCGGCGATGGCCTTGGTCACGTCGCCGGAGAGC